>NZ_JBFTQG010000044.1:0-56920 GCF_056398885.1 Cupriavidus sp. 01T418 | reverse complement strand
AAATGGCAAAGGAAAAGTTCGAGCGGACTAAGCCGCACGTGAACGTTGGCACGATTGGTCACGTTGACCATGGCAAGACCACGCTGACGGCCGCGATTGCTACGGTGCTGGCAGCCAAGTTTGGCGGCTCGGCCAAGAAGTACGACGAAATCGACGCAGCGCCGGAAGAAAAGGCACGTGGTATTACCATCAATACCGCCCACGTCGAGTACGAGACGGCTAACCGCCACTACGCGCACGTTGACTGCCCGGGCCACGCTGACTATGTGAAGAACATGATCACGGGCGCCGCACAGATGGACGGCGCGATCCTGGTGTGCTCGGCCGCTGACGGCCCCATGCCCCAGACCCGCGAGCACATCCTGCTGGCCCGCCAGGTTGGCGTGCCTTACATCATCGTGTTCCTGAACAAGTGCGACATGGTCGACGACGCCGAGCTGCTCGAGCTGGTCGAAATGGAAGTGCGCGAACTGCTGTCGAAGTACGAGTTCCCCGGCGACGACACCCCGATCATCAAGGGTTCGGCCAAGCTGGCGCTGGAAGGCGACAAGGGCGAGCTGGGCGAAGTGGCGATCCTGGCGCTGGCCGACGCACTGGACACCTACATCCCGACGCCGGAACGTGCCATCGACGGTACCTTCCTGATGCCGGTGGAAGACGTGTTCTCGATCTCGGGCCGTGGCACGGTTGTGACCGGTCGTATCGAGCGCGGCATCATCAAGGTCGGTGAAGAAATCGAAATCGTGGGCATCAAGCCGACGGTCAAGACCATCTGCACCGGCGTGGAAATGTTCCGCAAGCTGCTGGACCAGGGTCAGGCTGGCGACAACGTGGGTCTGCTGCTGCGCGGCACGAAGCGCGAAGACGTCGAGCGCGGCCAGGTGCTGTGCAAGCCGGGTTCGATCAAGCCGCACACGCACTTCACCGGAAGGACAAGGAAATGGTCATGCCGGGTGACAACGTGTCGATCACGGTCAAGCTGATTGCCCCGATCGCCATGGAAGAAGGTCTGCGTTTCGCCATCCGTGAAGGCGGTCGTACCGTCGGCGCCGGCGTCGTGGCAAAGATCCTCGACTAAGCAAACTTCCTGGGGCAGGCCGGCGGTACAATACTGTCGGCTTGCTCCCATGTTCCAGGGCGCTCGCCGCCCATCGCTCTTTAAAGGAAATATCATGCAGAACCAGAAGATCCGTATCCGCCTGAAGGCTTTCGACTATCGCCTGATCGACCAGTCGGCAGCCGAAATCGTGGATACCGCCAAGCGCACCGGCGCGATCGTCAAGGGTCCCGTGCCCCTGCCGACCCGTATCCAGCGCTTCGACATCCTGCGTTCGCCGCACGTCAACAAGACGAGCCGTGATCAGTTCGAGATCCGTACTCACCAGCGCCTGATGGACATCGTCGATCCTACCGACAAGACCGTTGACGCACTGATGAAGCTCGACCTGCCGGCCGGCGTCGACGTCGAAATCAAGGTGTAAGGTATTTCGCACAAGACCGCCTCAAGCGGTGTTGAGCAAACAGGAACGGCGGACTTCGGTTCGCCGTTCTTGCTTTTCGGGCGGCCCCGCGCGGGCGCAGTGTCTGTCCCGGCGGGGAGTTCGTCAGGATAGGGCGGTAGCGCAGGCTGCTTCGGCACTTCGACGCAAACATCGCAAAACAACACCCGTGCCGCGCCCAGCCCTAACTTCCCAAACCGCGCTTGCACTTTCCAGACCGCTGAGATATAGTGTAAGGCTACCCGTTTGTCTATGGGTAGTGGGCTGGCCAATTTGGCCGCGCGCAGTCTTCTTCAGCGCAGGCCCCGCACTGCAAACACTGTTTTCGTGTATTTAATCAGCCCCGGCCAATCGCAGCTGGGAATGGAGCAAACCATGAGCCTTGGCCTTGTAGGTCGCAAGGTTGGCATGACCCGTATTTTCACGGACGACGGCGATTCAATTCCCGTTACCGTGGTCGAGGTCGGCGACAACCGCGTGACACAAATCAAGACGGACGAGACCGACGGTTATACCTCGGTTCAAGTCACTTTCGGCGCACGCCGCGCTAGCCGCATCACCAAGCCCCTGGCAGGTCACCTTGCCAAAGCTGGTGTTGAAGCTGGTGAAATCATCCGCGAATTCCGTATCGATGCCGCTAAGGCTGGCGAACTGCAAGCTGGCGGTACGCTGTCGGTCGACCTGTTCGAAGTCGGTCAGAAGATCGACGTCCAGGGCGTGACCATCGGTAAGGGCTACGCCGGTACCATCAAGCGTCACCATTTCGCATCGGGTCGTGCCACCCACGGTAACTCGCGTTCGCACAACGTGCCGGGTTCCATCGGTATGGCGCAAGATCCGGGCCGTGTGTTCCCCGGCAAGCGCATGACCGGCCATCTGGGTGACGTCACCCGCACCGTCCAGAACCTGGAAATCGCCAAGATCGACGCAGAGCGCAAGCTGCTGCTGGTCAAGGGCGCCATTCCCGGCTCCAAGGGCGGCAAGGTTATCGTTACCCCGGCCGTCAAGGCCAAAGCCAAAGCTTAAGGAGCGAATCAATGGAACTCAAGCTCCTCCAGGACAATGGCCAGATCGGCGCGGGCGTTGACGCTTCGCCCGAAGTCTTCGGCCGTGACTACAACGAAGCCCTCGTTCACCAGATCGTCGTCGCTTACCAGGCCAACGCTCGCAGCGGTAACCGTAAGCAGAAGGATCGTGAAGAGGTCAAGCACACGACCAAGAAGCCTTGGCGCCAGAAGGGTACGGGTCGCGCCCGTGCCGGTATGTCTTCCTCGCCGCTGTGGCGCGGGGGCGGCCGCATCTTCCCGAATTCGCCGGAAGAGAACTTCACCCAGAAGGTCAACAAGAAGATGTTCCGTGCCGGTATGCGCTCGATTTACTCGCAGCTCGCACGTGAAGGTCGTATCAACGTGGTGGACGGTTTCACCGTCGATGCGCCCAAGACCAAGCTCTTGGCCGACAAGTTCAAGGCCATGGGCCTGGATTCGGTGCTGATCATCACCGACAGCCTCGACGAAAACCTCTACCTGGCTTCGCGCAATCTGCCGCACGTGGCAGTTGTCGAGCCGCGCCAGGCTGACCCGCTGTCGCTCGTGCACTACAAGAAGGTGCTGGTGACCAAGGCAGCCGTCGCGCAGATCGAGGAGTTGCTGAAATGACGCAAGTAGCCAAGAACGATCATCGTTTGATGCAGGTGCTGCTCGCGCCGGTGGTTTCCGAAAAGGCAACCCTGGTCGCCGACAAGAACGAACAGGTCGTGTTCGAAGTCGCTCGCGATGCCAACAAGGCAGACGTGAAGGCGGCAGTCGAACTGCTGTTCAAGGTCGAGGTGCAGTCCGTTCAGATCCTGAACCAGAAGGGCAAGCAAAAGCGCTTTGGCCGTTTCATGGGGCGTCGCAACCACGTGAAGAAGGCTTACGTTTCGCTCAAGCCGGGTCAGGAAATCAATTTTGAAGCGGAGGCCAAGTAATCATGGCACTCGTCAAGACTAAGCCGACGTCGCCGGGCCGTCGCTCCATGGTGAAGGTGGTTAACGCCAACCTGCACAAGGGCGCGCCCCACGCTCCGCTGCTGGAAAAGCAATTCCAGAAGTCGGGCCGCAACAACAATGGTCATATCACCACCCGCCACAAGGGCGGTGGTCATAAGCACCACTACCGTATGGTCGACTTCAAGCGCAACGACAAGGACGGCATCCCCGCCAAGGTCGAGCGCCTGGAATACGATCCGAACCGCAGCGCCAATATCGCGCTGGTGCTGTTCGCCGACGGCGAGCGCCGCTACATCATCGCCACCAAGGGCATGGTAGTTGGCCAGTCGCTGATGAACGGCTCGGAAGCTGCGATCAAGTCGGGTAACAACCTGCCGATCCGCAACATTCCGGTTGGTACCACCATCCACTGCGTGGAAATGCTGCCGGGCAAGGGCGCTCAGATCGCGCGCGCTGCCGGCGGTTCCGCTGTGCTGCTGGCTCGTGAAGGCATCTACGCTCAGGTTCGCCTGCGCTCCGGTGAAGTGCGTCGCGTTCACATCGAATGCCGCGCCACCATCGGTGAAGTCGGTAACGAAGAGCATAGCCTGCGCGTCATCGGCAAGGCCGGTGCAAATCGTTGGCGCGGTATCCGCCCGACGGTTCGCGGCGTTGTGATGAACCCGGTGGACCACCCGCACGGTGGTGGTGAAGGCAAGACCGCTGCAGGTCGTGATCCCGTTTCGCCGTGGGGTACCCCGGCCAAGGGTTACCGTACCCGCAGCAACAAGCGCACTGCCAGCATGATCGTGCAGCGCCGCCACAAGCGTTAATCGGTAGGTAGGAGCCTAGACATGACACGTTCCGCAAAAAAGGGTCCGTTCTGTGACGCCCACCTGCTGAAAAAGGTGGAAGCGGCCACAGCCGGCAAGGACAAGAAGCCCATCAAGACTTGGTCGCGTCGCTCGACCATTCTGCCGGACTTCATCGGCCTGACGATCGCCGTACACAACGGCCGTCAACACGTGCCGGTGTATGTTTCGGAAAACATGGTTGGCCACAAGCTCGGTGAATTTGCGCTCACGCGTACGTTCAAGGGCCACGCGGCCGACAAGAAAGCGAAGAGGTAAGGTGCCATCATGGAAGTGAAAGCGATTCATCGCGGTGCCCGCATCTCCGCCCAGAAAACGCGCCTGGTCGCTGACCAGATCCGCGGTCTGCCGATCGAGCGCGCGCTGAACGTCCTGACGTTCAGCCCGAAAAAGGCGGCCGTCATCGTGAAGAAGGTGGTCGAATCGGCCATCGCCAACGCCGAGCACAACGAAGGCGCCGACATCGACGAACTGAAGGTCAAGACCATCTTCGTCGACAAGGCAACCTCGCTCAAGCGTTTCACGGCACGAGCAAAGGGCCGCGGCAACCGTATCGAGAAACAAACTTGTCACATCACTGTGACGCTGGGCAACTAAGGAGTCACGATGGGACAGAAGATTCATCCGACTGGCTTCCGTCTGGCCGTCAGCCGTAACTGGGCTTCGCGTTGGTACGCCAACAACACGAAGTTCGCCGGCATGCTGAAGGAAGACATCGAAGTTCGCGAGTTTCTGAAGAAGAGGCTCAAGAACGCTTCGGTAGGCCGCGTCGTGATCGAGCGCCCCGCCCGCAATGCACGTATCACCATTTATAGCTCGCGTCCGGGCGTGGTGATCGGCAAGAAGGGTGAGGATATCGAACTGCTCAAGGCCGAGCTGCAACGCCGCATGGGTGTGCCCGTGCACGTGAACATCGAGGAAATCCGCAAGCCGGAAACCGATGCGCAGCTGATCGCCGACTCGATCACCCAGCAGCTCGAGCGCCGTATCATGTTCCGCCGCGCCATGAAGCGCGCGATGCAGAACGCGATGCGCCTCGGTGCCCAGGGCATCAAGATCATGAGCGCCGGTCGCCTGAACGGCATCGAAATCGCTCGTACCGAGTGGTATCGCGAAGGCCGTGTGCCCCTGCACACCCTGCGCGCTGACATCGACTACGGCTTCTCCGAAGCAGAAACCACCTACGGCATCATTGGTGTCAAGGTGTGGGTCTACAAGGGTGATCACCTCGGCCGCAACGATGCGCCGGTGGTGGAAGAGCCGCAAGACGAGCGTCGTCGTCGCCCGGGTGGTCGTCCCGATGGTCGCCGCCGTGAAGGCGAAGGCGGCCGTCCGGGTGGCAACCGCCGCGGTGGCGCGGGTGCCGGTGCAGGTCGCCGCGCTCCTGGCGCAGATGCGAAGAGTGGAGAATAACGATGCTGCAACCTAAGCGCAGAAAATACCGCAAGGAGCAGAAAGGCCGCAACACGGGTAAGGCTACCCGTGGCAACGCCGTGTCTTTCGGCGAATTCGGCCTGAAGGCGATGGGCCGTGGTCGTCTGACGGCTCGTCAGATCGAGTCGGCACGTCGTGCGATGACCCGTCACATCAAGCGTGGCGGCCGCATCTGGATCCGGATTTTCCCGGACAAGCCGATCTCGAAGAAGCCCGCCGAAGTCCGTATGGGTAACGGCAAGGGTAATCCGGAATACTACGTGGCAGAAATCCAGCCGGGCAAGATGCTGTACGAAATGGATGGCGTGACGGAAGAGCTGGCTCGTGAGGCGTTCCGCCTCGCGGCCGCCAAGCTGCCGATCGCTACCAATTTCGTGGTGCGCCAGGTCGGGACGTAAGGAGAGCAGGGATGAAAGCATCCGAACTTCGCGGCAAAGATGCCGCCGGGCTGAACCAGGAGCTCTCCGAGCTGCTGAAGGCCCAATTTAGCCTGCGCATGCAAAAGGCCACCCAACAGCTGCAGAACACCAGCCAGCTGAAGAAGGTGCGCAAGGACATCGCGCGGGTGCAAACCGTGCTGAACGAGAAGGCGACCACGAAATGACTGAAACTGCACAAACGGAATCGTCGCTTCGCCGCACTCTGGTCGGCCGGGTAGTTAGCGACAAGATGGACAAGACCGTCACGGTCCTGATCGAAAACCGCGTCAAGCATCCTCTGTACGGCAAGTACGTGCTGCGTTCCAAGAAGTACCACGCACACGACGAAGCCAACCAGTACAAGGAAGGCGACAAGGTCGAGATCCAGGAATCGCGTCCGCTGTCGCGGACCAAGTCCTGGGTGGTTTCCCGTCTGGTCGAAGCTGCGCGCGTCATCTAAAAAACCACACGGTTTTAGGTTGGCTTGCGAGTCCAGGGTTATGTGCTATAATCCTGGACTTCCGCTTTGTTGCATTCGCCTTAGTTGTATCACCCGGGCGAGTCGATGAAGCGAACCTGGCCGAGCGGCTCCTGATTAACCATGTTCAGGCCGCCTGGTAACTACCGACTTCAAAGTTGATCAACCCAAACGGTTGCTGGCGCAAAGCCAGGGGCTGACGGGACCAAGACTGACCGGCGGGCGTTGCCCGGTGGATTAAGTTGGGAAGATAACACCATGATTCAGACAGAAAGCCGGCTCGAAGTAGCCGATAACACTGGTGCGCGCGAAGTGCTGTGCATCAAAGTGCTGGGTGGGTCCAAGCGCCGCTATGCGAGCGTAGGCGACATCATCAAGGTGACCGTCAAGGACGCAGCGCCGCGCGGTCGCGTGAAGAAGGGCGATATTTACAATGCCGTCGTCGTGCGTACCGCCAAGGGCGTGCGTCGCGCAGATGGTTCGCTCGTCAAGTTCGACAGCAATGCCGCTGTCCTGCTGAACACCAAGCTCGAGCCGATCGGCACCCGTATTTTCGGGCCGGTGACTCGTGAACTCCGTACCGAGCGCTTCATGAAGATCGTGTCGCTCGCGCCGGAAGTGCTGTAAGGAGCCGCCATGAACAAGATTCGTAAAGGCGACGAAGTCATCGTCCTGACCGGCAAAGACAAGGGCAAGCGCGGCACCGTGCAAGCCATGCTCGGCGACAAGGTCGTGGTGGAAGGCGTCAACGTTGCCAAGAAGCACGCACGTCCGAACCCGATGCTGGGCACCACCGGTGGCGTCATCGACAAGGTCATGCCGTTGCATATTTCTAACGTTGCGCTCGTGGATGCCAATGGCAAGCCGTCGCGCGTCGGTATCAAGGTGGAAGACGGCAAGCGCGTGCGCGTGCTGAAGACCACCGGTGCCGTCGTGGCAGCTTGATTCTGGGCACAGATAGGAGTTGAGCATGACTGCACGTCTGCAAGAGTTTTACAAAGAACAGGTAGTACCGAAGCTGATCGAACAGTTTGGCTTCAAGTCGGTCATGGAAGTGCCGCGTATCACCAAGATCACCCTGAACATGGGCCTTGGCGAAGCCATCAATGACAAGAAGGTCATTGAGCTGGCCGTGGGCGACCTGACCAAGATCGCCGGTCAAAAGCCGGTGGTGACCAAGGCCAAGAAGGCAATCGCCGGCTTCAAGATCCGCCAGGGCTATCCCATCGGCGCGATGGTGACGCTGCGCGGCGAACGCATGTTCGAATTCCTGGATCGTCTGGTGACCGTGGCCCTGCCGCGTGTTCGTGACTTCCGTGGCGTTTCGGGCCGCTCGTTCGATGGTCGTGGCAACTACAACATCGGTGTGAAAGAGCAGATCATTTTCCCCGAAATCGAGTACGACAAGATCGACGCACTGCGTGGTCTGAACATCAGCATCACGACGACGGCGAAGAATGACGAGGAAGCAAAGGCGCTCCTCGCAGCATTCAAGTTCCCGTTCCGTAATTAAGGGGTAACCGTGGCTAAATTGGCTCTGATTGAACGTGAGAAGAAGCGCGCTAGGCTCGTGGCAAAGTATGCCGACAAGCGTGCGTCCCTCAAGGCCATTATCGACGACCAGGAAAAGTCGGAAGAAGAGCGTTATACCGCGCGTCTCGAGCTGCAACAGCTCCCGCGTAACGCTAACCCGACTCGCCAGCGTAACCGCTGCGCGATCACCGGTCGTCCCCGCGGTACCTTCCGCAAGTTTGGCCTGGCGCGTAATAAGATCCGTGAAATCGCCTTCCGTGGCGAAATCCCGGGTCTGACGAAAGCCAGCTGGTAATTACGCACAGGCTACAGGAGAAACAGTATGAGCATGAGCGATCCTATCGCCGATATGCTGACGCGCATCCGCAACGCCCAAGGCGTGCAGAAAGCGTCGGTTGTCATGCCGTCGTCGAAGCTGAAAGTGGCAATCGCCAAAGTCCTGAAGGACGAAGGCTATATCGACGACTACGCCGTGAAGGAAGAAGGCGGCAAGGCACAACTGAGCATCGGTCTGAAGTACTACGCCGGCCGTCCGGTCATCGAGCGCATTGAGCGCGTCTCGAAGCCTGGCCTGCGCGTGTACAAGGGCCGCAGCGACATTCCCCAAGTGATGAACGGCCTCGGTGTCGCAATCATCTCGACCCCCCAGGGTCTGATGACCGATCGCAAGGCACGTGCCACTGGCGTGGGCGGCGAAGTTCTTTGCTACGTCGCGTAAGGAGTAACCATGTCCCGTGTAGGTAAGGCTCCCATCGCGCTGCCCAAAGGCGCTGAAGTGAATCTGGCAGCTGGCGTGCTCTCCATCAAGGGCCCGCTCGGCACGCTGACGCAGCCGATCCACAGCCTGGTCAAGGTCAATGTCGAAAACGACACGCTGACCTTCGTCCCCGCTGATGAATCGCGCGAAGCAAACGCACTGCAGGGCACCATGCGCGCCCTGGTGGCCAATATGGTCAAGGGTGTGACCACCGGTTTCGAGCGCAAGCTTAACCTGGTCGGCGTGGGCTATCGTGCCCAGCTGCAAGGTACTGCGCTGAAGCTCCAGCTTGGTTTCTCGCACGACGTGATCCATGCGATGCCGGAAGGCGTGACGGCGACAACGCCCACGCAGACCGAGATCATCATCAAGGGTGCGGACAAGCAGAAAGTCGGTCAGGTTGCTGCGGAAGTCCGCGCGTACCGTCCGCCTGAGCCCTATAAGGGCAAGGGTGTTCGTTACGCCGACGAGCGCGTCATCCTGAAGGAAACCAAGAAGAAGTAAGGGGTGCAATCATGAACAAGAAAGACGCTCGTTTGCGCCGTGCACGTCAGACCCGCGCCAAAATCGCGGAGTTGAAGATCAACCGTCTGACCGTGTTCCGTACGAATTCGCATATTTACGCCCAGGTCTACTCGCCGTGCGGCACGCAAGTGCTGGCATCGGCTTCGACCGCCGAGGCAGAAGTGCGCAAGGAACTGACTGGCAGCGGTGCTACCGCCGCCGCCGCGACCCTGATTGGCAAGCGCATCGCCGAAAAGGCGAAGGCTGCCGGCGTGGAAACCGTTGCGTTCGATCGCGGCGGCTTCCGCTTCCATGGTCGCGTGAAGGCACTGGCTGACGCAGCTCGCGAAGCCGGCCTTAAGTTCTAAGCGCACATAGAGAGATACGTCATGGCAAAAATGCAAGCAAAAGTCCAGCAGGACGAACGCGACGACGGCCTCCGCGAGAAGATGATCTCGGTCAACCGCGTCACCAAGGTGGTGAAGGGCGGCCGGATTCTCGGTTTCGCTGCGCTGACCGTGGTTGGTGACGGCGATGGCCGCATCGGCATGGGCAAGGGCAAGGCCAAGGAAGTGCCGGTCGCAGTTCAGAAGGCAATGGACGAAGCCCGTCGCAAGATGGTCAAGGTCTCGCTGAAGAACGGCACGCTGCAACACGAAGTCGTGGGCAAGCACGGCGCCGCCAAGGTGCTGATGATGCCGGCGAAGGAAGGTACCGGCGTGATCGCCGGCGGCCCGATGCGCGCGATTTTCGAGGTGATGGGCGTGACCAACGTCGTCACCAAGTCGCACGGCTCGACCAATCCGTACAACATGGTTCGCGCCACGCTGGACGGTCTTCAAAAGATGAGCACGCCCGGCGAGATCGCCGCCAAGCGCGGCAAGTCGGTTGAAGACATCCTCGGTTAAGGAGTCGGACGAAATGTCGCAACAAACCGTAAAAGTGCAACTCGTGCGCAGCCTGATCGGCACGCGTGAGGATCATCGCGCCACCGTCCGTGGCCTGGGCCTGCGCCGTATCAATTCGGTGTCGGAGCTGCAGGACACGCCCGCCGTGCGCGGCATGATCAACAAGGTCTCGTACCTGGTCAAGGTTCTGGCCTGAGTCCCGGGACACGGAGAGCAAGATGCAACTCAACAACCTGAAACCGGCCGACGGTTCGAAGCACGCCAAGCGTCGCGTCGGCCGCGGTATCGGCTCCGGCCTGGGCAAGACTGCCGGCCGTGGTCACAAGGGTCAGAAGTCGCGTTCGGGCGGCTTCCACAAGGTCGGCTTCGAAGGCGGTCAGATGCCGCTGTATCGTCGCCTGCCGAAGCGTGGCTTCACGTCGCTGACGAAAGTCTTCAACGCCGAAGTCAGCCTGCGTGATATCGAGCGCCTGGAAGCCACCGAGGTGGACCTGCTGGTTCTGAAGCAAGCTGGCCTGGTGGCCGAGCTGGTCAAGAGCGCCAAGGTCATCAAGGCTGGTGAGCTGACCCGCAAGGTTACGATCAAGGGTCTGGGCGCCACCGCTGGTGCCAAGGCTGCGATCGAAGCCGCCGGCGGTCAGATCGCGGCGTAATTTAGCAGCAGATTTCGCAGCATAGGCGAGTCACAGTCGGAGCATCGTTTGGCCACGGCGAAACCCAATGCAAGCACGCAAGCCAAGAACACGGCGAAGTACGGCGACCTGAAGCGCCGGCTGATGTTCCTGGTGCTGGCCTTGATCGTGTACCGCATCGGAGCGCATATTCCGGTGCCGGGAATCGATCCTGAACAGCTTGCGAAGCTTTTCCAGAGTCAGTCGGGTGGCATCCTCGGGATGTTCAACCTGTTCTCGGGCGGTGCGCTGTCGCGCTTTACCGTCTTCGCGCTCGGCATCATGCCGTACATCTCGGCGTCGATCATCATGCAATTGCTGACGATCGTGCTTCCGCAGCTGGAGTCGCTGAAGAAGGAAGGGCAGGCGGGTCAACGCAAGATCACGCAGTACACGCGCTACGGCACGGTGGTCCTGGCCACCTTCCAGGCGCTGTCGATTGCAGTCGCGCTGGAATCCCAGCCGGGTCTGGTGATCGATCCGGGCCTGATGTTCCGGGCTACGGCGGTGATCACGCTGGTGACCGGTACGATGTTCCTGATGTGGCTGGGTGAGCAGATCACCGAGCGGGGTCTGGGCAACGGTATCTCGATCATCATCTTCGGCGGTATCGCGGCGGGCTTGCCCAACGCGATCGGCGGGCTCTTCGAACTGGTTCGCACCGGTTCCATGAGCATCATTGCATCGATCCTGATCGTTGCAATCATCGCCGGTGTGACCTTCGCCGTGGTGTTTGTCGAGCGTGGCCAGCGCAAGATCCTGGTGAACTATGCCAAGCGTCAGGTCGGCAACAAGGTGTATGGCGGGCAATCGTCGCACCTGCCGCTGAAGCTGAACATGGCAGGGGTGATTCCGCCGATCTTCGCATCGTCGATCATCCTGTTCCCGGCGACCATCGCGGGTTGGTTCACCTCTGACTCGACGAGCGCCGCCGGCCGGTTCATCAAGGACCTGGCTGCGACACTGTCGCCGGGACAGCCGGTCTACATCCTGCTGTACGCTGCTGCGATTATATTTTTCTGCTTCTTCTATACGGCTCTTGTGTACAACAGCCGGGAAGTGGCGGACAACCTGAAGAAAAGCGGTGCCTTCATTCCGGGCATACGTCCGGGCGAGCAGACGACGCGCTACATCGACAAGATTCTTGTCCGTCTGACGCTGGCTGGTGCGATCTACATCACACTGGTCTGCCTGTTGCCGGAATTCCTGGTACTGCGCTGGAACGTTCCGTTCTATTTTGGCGGAACCTCGTTGCTGATCATCGTGGTCGTCACGATGGACTTCATGGCCCAGGTCCAGTCCTATGTCATGTCGCAGCAATATGAGTCCCTGCTGAAGAAGGCGAATTTCAAGGGTAATCTGACCTTGCGCTGAAGCCGGGTCGGTACAGGCTAGGTATGGCAAAAGACGACGTCATCCAGATGCAGGGGGAGGTCCTGGAAAACCTCCCCAACGCGACGTTCCGCGTCGAGCTGGACAACGGCCATGTAGTGCTGGGCCATATCTCCGGCAAGATGCGAATGAACTACATCCGGATTCTTCCGGGTGATCGGGTGACGGTTGAACTGACCCCATATGATCTGTCACGCGCGCGCATCGTCTTTCGGACGAAGTGAAGCGAACAGGAATTGAAGGAAGAGGAAAATCATGAAAGTGCTGGCTTCTGTTAAGCGCATTTGCCGCAACTGCAAAGTTATCAAGCGCAACGGTGTCGTGCGCGTGATCTGCTCGTCGGATCCCCGCCACAAGCAACGCCAAGGCTAATCGGAAAGAGGATTGACGAATGGCACGTATCGCAGGGGTTAACATCCCGAACCACAAGCATACCGAGATCGGCCTGACGGCTATTTACGGTATCGGCCGCTCGCGCGCCCGCAAGATTTGCGTGGCCACCGGCGTTCCCTTTGACAAGAAGGTCAAGGACCTGACCGACGGCGACCTGGAAAAGCTTCGTGACGAAGTAGCCAAGGCCACGGTTGAGGGTGACCTGCGTCGTGAAACCACGATGAACATCAAGCGTCTCATGGACCTTGGTTGCTATCGTGGCGTCCGTCACCGCAGGGGTCTCCCGATGCGCGGTCAGCGCACCCGCACCAACGCCCGTACTCGCAAGGGTCCGCGTAAGGCCGGCGTGGCTCTGAAGAAGTAAAGCCGAAGGCAGAGGAAGAAACTAATGGCAAAAGGTCCGAATAACGCCGCCCAGCGCGCGCGTAAGAAGGTCAAGAAGAACGTTGCCGACGGCATTGCGCACGTCCACGCTTCGTTCAACAACACCATCATCACGATCACCGACCGTCAGGGCAATGCCCTGGCATGGGCAACCTCGGGTGGCCAGGGCTTCAAGGGTTCGCGCAAGTCGACGCCCTTCGCAGCCCAGGTTGCTGCGGAGAACGCCGGCCGCGTGGCGCAAGACCAGGGTATCAAGAACCTGGACGTGCGCATCAAGGGCCCCGGCCCTGGCCGTGAATCGGCTGTGCGTGCCCTGAACGCGCTCGGCATCAAGATCTCGATCATCGAAGATGTGACGCCGGTGCCGCACAACGGCTGCCGTCCGCCGAAGCGCCGTCGGATCTAAGTGCTGGTGTCATACCCGGGATTCGAGCGGGGTCTTCCCCGCCCGTAGCCTGGTGTGGTAGCATCGCACGTTGACCTGCTGCATCTGTTTGCAGCAGGTTTTCGTTTTGCGTTTTTGCGATTGATTTACCCGTCGCCTGGCGCAGTAGTTAGCTTAGTCATGCTTTTGCGCGTGCCCGCAGGGGAACGCGCTGGATAAGCCCACCGTCCACCACTCGCGCCCACTCATGCGTCCCGCAACCAGGACCCAGACCAGGGCGGAGAAGGCGGACTCGCGGCGCGTCGAACAAGGCGCCGCGATCGATCAGGAAGGAAGATAAAGTGGCACGTTATATCGGCCCGAAGGCCAAACTCTCTCGCCGTGAAGGTACTGACCTGTTCCTGAAGAGCGCGCGCCGCTCGCTTGCAGACAAGTGCAAGCTGGACAGCAAGCCGGGCCAGCACGGCCGCACCTCGGGTGCACGCACCTCCGACTACGGCAACCAACTGCGTGAAAAGCAGAAGGTCAAGCGTATCTATGGCGTGCTCGAGCGCCAGTTCCGCCGCTACTTCGCTGAAGCCGACCGCCGCAAGGGCAACACCGGCGAGAAGCTGCTGCAGCTGCTGGAATCGCGCCTGGACAACGTCGTGTACCGCATGGGCTTCGGCTCGACGCGCGCTGAAGCGCGCCAGCTGGTATCGCACAAGGCGATCCTGCTGAACGGTCAAGCCCTGAACGTGCCGTCGGCTCAGGTCAAGGCTGGTGACGTCATCACCATCCGCGAGCAGTCCAAGAAGCAAGTCCGTATCGCCGAGGCGCTGTCGCTGGCTGAGCAATCGGGTTTCCCGGCTTGGGTTGCCGTGGACGCGAAGAAGTTCGAAGGCACGTTCAAGCAAGTGCCGGATCGCGCCGACATCTCGGGTGACATCAACGAAAGCCTGATCGTCGAATTGTATTCGCGTTAATCACACGAATTCTGACCGACACCATCGAACGGCCAGGGGCTTGCGCTTCCCGCCAAGCTTCACTTTCAGCCCGACGCGCTGCCGCGCGCCGGGCTTATTGCCCATCGTGCGATGGGATTTTCAGGTTCCATACGTCAGCCTTATCGGTGTAACGAGCCGAGGGTATTGAAAAGGACAACCTAATGCAAACAGCACTACTCAAGCCTAAAATTATTGCCGTGGAGCCGCTCGGCGACCATCACGCCAAGGTCGTGATGGAGCCGTTCGAGCGTGGCTATGGCCATACGCTCGGTAACGCCCTGCGTCGCGTGCTGCTGTCGTCGATGGTCGGTTATGCCCCGACCGAAGTCACGATCGCTGGGGTGGTCCATGAGTACTCCACCATCGATGGCGTGCAGGAAGATGTAGTCAACCTGCTGCTGAATCTGAAGGGTGTGGTCTTCAAGCTGCACAACCGCGACGAAGTCACGGTGTCGCTGCGCAAGGAAGGCGAAGGCGTTGTGACGGCGGCCGATATCGAGCTGCCGCACGATGTCGAGATCATCAACCCCGGCCACGTGATCGCTCACCTGTCGGCCGGCGGCAAGATGGACATGCAGATCAAGGTCGAACAGGGCCGTGGTTATGTTCCGGGCAACGTGCGCAAATTCGGCGACGAGGCGGGCAAGGTCATTGGCCGCATCGTGCTGGACGCTTCGTTCTCGCCGGTGCGTCGCGTTTCGTACGCAGTCGAATCGGCGCGTGTGGAACAGCGTACCGACCTCGACAAGCTGGTGATGAACATCGAAACCGACGGCGTGATTTCGCCCGAGGAAGCGATTCGTCAATCGGCGCGCATCCTGGTCGACCAGTTGTCGGTGTTCGCGGCGCTGGAAGGCACCGAGTCGTCGGCGGAAGCCGCTTCGAGCCGTACGCCGCAGATCGATCCGATCCTGCTGCGCCCGGTCGACGACCTGGAGCTGACGGTGCGTTCGGCCAACTGCCTGAAGGCCGAAAACATCTACTACATCGGCGACCTGATCCAGCGTACCGAGAACGAGCTGCTGAAGACCCCGAACCTGGGTCGCAAGTCGCTCAACGAAATCAAGGAAGTGCTGGCTTCGCGCGGCCTGACCCTCGGCATGAAGCTCGAGAACTGGCCGCCCGCAGGGCTGGAGAAGTAATTTGCCTGGCGCGGCGGCGGGTTGATCCCGTCACCGCGCCGGTAATCCTGGCAACCGGCATGTGCCGGCTGCTCAATAGACTACCGGCCCGCGCCGCACCGGGAAGCATCCCGGCCAAGCGATAGAAGAGCTGGTCAAACATTGCAATCAAGGAATCATCATGCGTCACCGTCATGGTTTGCGGAAACTGAACCGCACCTCGTCGCACCGTCTCGCGATGCTGCGCAACATGTCCAACTCGCTGTTCCAGCACGAGCTGATCAAGACCACCCTGCCCAAGGCCAAGGAATTGCGCAAGGTTGTCGAGCCGCTCATCACGCTGGCCAAGAAGGACACCGTTGCCAACCGCCGCCTGGCCTTCGCCCGCCTGCGCGACCGCGACATGGTCACCAAGCTGTTCAACGAACTCGGCCCGCGTTACAACGCGCGTCCGGGTGGCTACACCCGTATCCTGAAGTTCGGTTTCCGTCAGGGCGACAATGCGCCGATGGCGCTGGTCGAACTGGTTGACCGCCCGGAGATCACCGAAGCGCCGGCTGAAGAAGCAGGCGAATAAGGTCGATCCCGTCCCGGCCGCTTGCGACCATCGGTCGCGGCGAGCCGCGCGGACACCGCTTACAATCGAGCCAGGCTATATGCCTGGCTCTTTTGTTTTCCGGGGCCGGGGCGGCATTTGGTATCGGAGGAAGACACGATGAGCGAAGCAATACTGGTGATGACGTCGCTGCCCGACGCCGAATCCGCAGCGCGCGTGGCGCGTGCCGTTCTGGAGTCGCGGCTGGCGGCTTGCGTGAACCGGCTGGCGCCGTGCGAGTCGGAGTACTGGTGGCAAGGAGAGATCGAGCACGCACACGAGTGGCCGCTGGTGATCAAGTCCACCCAGGACCGCTATGCGGCGCTGGAGGCAGCGATACGCCTCGCGCACCCGTACGAGGTTCCGGAGATTGTCGCCGTGCCATTGGCCGCCGGCTTCGCGCCCTATCTGGCCTGGGTGGCGCAGGAGACGCGCTCGGCAACCGATGAGGGCGACAGCGCGTAAGGATCGGGTTCGCCGCGGCGACTTACACCCAGGCTGGCGATTGGCGCCACGACCGGGGCTCGGCGCCGCGACACAGGCGCAATGCGGATACGAAGAATGACATTTCAAAGGCAGGATATGGGTTTCGGTATGGGCGCGGACGCCCCCGTCAGCGGCGCAAAGGTCAGGGTAGCGGTGCGGCATGGTGCCGCAGTGCGGCTGATGCTGGCGCTGCTTGCCGTGCTATGGCTGGGCATGGCCGGCTTCGCCCAGGCCGCGGACGATGACTTTCTGCCCCCCGAGCAGGCCTTCCGATTCGCCGCCCGCCAGCTCGACCCGCACACCATCGAGGTGCGTTTCGATGTGGCCGATGGCTACTACCTGTACCGCGAACGCTTTGCCTTTGCGGCGCAGCCGGCCTCTGTCAAGCTCGGCGCGCCGGTATTCCCGCCGGGCAAGGTCAAGTTCGACGAAACCTTCGGCAAGAAGATGGAAACCTACCATGGCGGGCTGACCATCCGCGTACCGGTGGAGTCCGCTCCGGCCGACGGCAAATGGTCGCTGATGGTGACCTCGCAAGGCTGCGCCGACAAGGGGCTGTGCTATCCGCCGCAGGAGAGCGTGTTCAAGGTCGGTGGGGGTGTGCTCGATGGACTCTTCGGCAAGCGGGCTCCGGCGGATTCCGGCAGCATTGGCAACAGCCACGCCGCCGCAAGCGGTGACGCGCCCGGGGCAACGGCATCGGCCGGCCCTTCGTCGTCGGATGAAAACGACCGTATTGCCGGCGCGCTGGCCAGCCGCAATCTGGGCGTGATCGCCGCGCTGTTCTTCGGCCTCGGCTTGCTGCTGACCTTTACGCCCTGCGTGCTGCCCATGGTGCCGATCCTGTCGTCGATCGTGGTGGGCGAGCATGTCACGCGCGGCCGCGCCTTGCTGGTGTCACTGTCGTATGTGCTCGGCATGGCAGTGGTCTATACCGGCATCGGCGTGGCGGCCGGCCTGCTTGGCGAGGGCTTGTCCGCCGCGCTGCAGTCGCCATGGGTGCTGGTGGCCTTCGCGCTGCTGCTGGTGGCGCTGTCCCTCTCCATGTTCGGCCTCTATGAGCTGCAACTGCCGCAATACTGGCAAACGCGGCTGACCGCTTCATCCAACCGTCGCCAGGGCGGGCAACTCGCCGGCGCCGCGGCCATGGGCGCGATCTCGGCGCTGATCGTCGGGCCGTGCGTGACAGCACCGCTGGCTGGCGCGCTGGCCTATATCGCGCGCACCGGCGATGCCATAACCGGTGGTGGCGCGCTGTTTGCGATGGCGCTCGGCATGGGCGTGCCGCTGGTGCTGGTGGGGGTGGGTGCGGGCAACCTGCTGCCGCGCGCCGGGCGCTGGATGGAGCTGACCAAGCGCTTCTTCGGCTTCCTGCTGGTGGGCGTGGCGCTCTGGATGGTAAGCCCGGTACTGCCGGCGTGGGCGCTGATGGCTGGTTGGGCCACCCTGCTGCTGCTGGGCGCGGTGTTCCTGAGCGCCTTTGAGGCGCTTGGCCCCGACGCCCATGGCCTGGCCAGGGTGGGCAAGGGCCTGGGCTTGCTGGCCGCGCTGGCGGGAGCGATCCTGCTGGTGGGGCTCGCGTCCGGCGGACGGGATCCCCTGCAACCGCTGGCGCACTTGAGCGCCGGGCGCACGGCAGCGCCGCAAGTCGCGTCCGGTAGCGCCTCCGAAGTGCGCTTCGAGCGGGTCCGCTCGGTTGGCGAGCTCGATGCCCGCGTGGCGCAGGCCGCCGCCGCTGGCAAGCCCGTACTGCTCGATTTCTACGCGGACTGGTGCGTGAGTTGCAAGGAGATGGAGCGCTTCACCTTCAACGACGAGCGCGTGCGGGCGCGGCTGTCCGACGTGGTGATGCTGCAGGCGGATGTCACCCGGAACAACGCCGACGACAAGGCGTTGCTCAAGCGCTTCGGCCTGTTCGGCCCTCCCGGCATCATCCTGTATGGCCCTGACGGGCGCGAGCGGCCGGTCCGCGCGATCGGCTACCAACCCCCCGCGCGCTTCCTCGACACGCTCGCGCGCGCGCTCGACGCCAAGGCCAGCATCTGACCGCCAGCCTCGGCAGGGGCCGGCTAGCTTTGCTCCAGCCGGCGCCCCAGCGCCCATACCGCGGCCAGCACCACCACCACAGCACCCATCAGTCCGAGCGACCACCAGAAACCCTGAGGCTCGCGCAGCCACGGCATGCGGTCGAAGTTCATGCCGAAGATGCCGGTGATCAGCGTGAGCGGCATGAACAGTGCGGTGATCAGCGTCAGCGTGCGCATGGTGCGGTTGGTGCGATGCGCCACCGAGGAGAAGTGAATCTGCACCGCGGACTCGATCGAGTCCTCCAGCCGGCGCGCATGGGCAAGCACGCGTGAGATGTGTTCCGTCACGTCGTTGATGCGTACCAGCAAGGCATCGTCGCGGCCCGCCGCTCCTGCGGCCCCTTCGCTCTGCACGCTGTAGCTGTTGTCGAGCAGGCTGTCGCGGAATTCCTGCAGCGCATCGTGCTGTTCCTCGCACAGGTGCTCAAGGCGCCGCAGTTCGATACGGGCATCGAGCAAGCCCTCCCAACTGGAAAAGCTGCGCCGCGCGTTCAGGAGTGCGCGCTGCCACCGGTCGAGCTGGCGTGTCAGGGGCGCGCGCAACTCCAGGTAGCGGTCGACCATCGCATTGAGCAGGCGCAGCATCAGGTCTTCCGGGCGCGTCGGCGGGCGGATGCCGTGCACCAGCGCGGCGTGCCCATTCGGCCGTGTCTTCGATTCCGGCTGCGGGCGCGGCGACTGGCATAACTCAAGCAGGCGCTGGCGTACCTGGTCCAGCGTGCGGGACTGTGCGGGGCGGACCGTCAGCAGCACATTGTCGAAGACGAAAAAAGTGACTGGCTGCGTGTCGATCTTGGCCAGCGCGGGCAGGAAGCCCGGCGGGTGGCGCCGCGGCTTGGCCGGGGTGGGCGTCTTTGCCGCCGTCCTGGACGCCGCCGCTTCGCCGCCTGCCTCGGCGATCAGCCGGCTGGTTTCGAAGGTGAGCTTGCGGAAGATCACCATGTCGTAGGCATGCGTCGTATCGAAATACGAAGGATGCGACGGGTTGGTGGCATCGATCAGATGCAGGTCCAGCACCGGCGCGCCGGTCAGCGCCTGGACGCTGTCGCGCCAGGCTGTCGGCGCGGTGCTGAGTTCTTCGATCGGCGTATCGGCCCAGACGAAGCGGGCTGCCGCATTGCCCGCGAGAAAGTCGCGCGCCTCGTCGAGCGAGGCGAGCGGATGGACCTGGCTGGCGGAAAAACCTAACAGTTGCATCCGGGCCGGTTCAGCGCGTGAGCAGGCGAGCGGCGTCGCGCGCGAAGTAGGTCAGGATGCCATCGGCGCCGGCGCGGCGGAAGGCCAGCAGCGATTCCATCATGACCTTGTCGTGATCCAGCCAGCCGTTCTGGGCGGCCGCCTTGAGCATTGCGTACTCCCCGCTGACCTGGTAGACGTAGGTGGGGAATCGGAATTCGTCCTTCACCCGCCGCAGGATGTCCAGGTACGGCATGCCGGGCTTGACCATCACCATGTCGGCACCCTCCATGATGTCCTGCGCCACTTCCCGCAAGGCTTCGTCGGAGTTCGCCGGGTCCATCTGGTAGGTCATCTTGTTGCCCTTGCCCAGGTTGGCCGCCGAACCCACCGCATCGCGGAACGGGCCATAGAAGGCCGAAGCGTACTTGGCCGAGTAGGCCATGATGCGGGTATGGATATGGCCGCCATCCTCCAGCGCGGCGCGCACCGCGCCGATGCGCCCGTCCATCATGTCCGATGGCGCCACGATGTCCACGCCGGCCTCGGCCTGCGTCAGCGCCTGCTTGACCAGGATCTCCACGGTGACGTCGTTGATCACATAGCCGTCGGCATCCAGCACGCCGTCCTGGCCATGGCTGGTGTAAGGGTCCAGCGCCACGTCGGTCAGCACGCCGAGTTCGGGGAAGCGGTCCTTCAGCGCGCGCACGGCACGCGGGATCAGGCCTTCGGCATTGGTTGCCTCGATTCCGTCAGGTGTCTTCAGGGCTGGATCGATGACGGGAAACAGCGCAATGACCGGAATGCCCAGCCTGACGCAGTCCTCTGCGACGGGCAGCAACAGGTCGACCGAGAGCCGTTCCACGCCGGGCATGGACGCCACGCTCTCGCGCTGGTTGTGGCCGTCGACGATAAATACCGGGTAGATCAGGTTGTCCGGCGACAGGCGGTTTTCGCGCATCAGCCTGCGCGAGAAATCATCGCGGCGCATGCGGCGCGGACGGTACTCGGGGAAAGTGGACATGGCTTGGGGGAGAGAGTCTGAAGGAGTGCGGGAGCTTGCCCGCTTGCTGGGGCGCGATACAGCCGGCGAGTGCTTCAGCAGGCAGCTCCAAAAGAAAAACTAAACTTTTGATCGTGCCCGCTATCATACTCGCGGACACTCTGCGTTGCGCTTGCGCGATGCAGCGTCCCCCGCTACTCCTCCCTGAGCGGGTACCCGCCCTTAACCGGTGGGAAAGTTCGCCCCCGTTGCTTGCAACGGGGTTTTTTTTGGCCGGTTCGCCGCGGGATGCGCGGGCTTGATATCGCGCCGCTCCCGCAGGGACGGGTACGGATTCCCGGCTCGGAAGGTCAGTTCGCGGGCGCGTCGGGCGCGGTGACGTCCGCACCTGCCTTCGGGTCGGCGTTCGCTTCGCCTTGCGGCACGGCGGTGGACTTGCTGCCTGGTACCACGGGCGGCTGTGCCTCCGGCAGCGACAGCCAGCCCGCCACTACGCGCTGGGCCTCCTCGATGCCGCGGCGCTTCAGGCTGGAGAACAGTTGCGCGGTCAGGGCCACGGGCGTGTCGAGCTGTTCGGCGTAGCCCGCCAGGACCTTGCGGGTTTCGCGCAGGGCCAGGGCATTCTCGCTGTTGGTCAGCTTGTCGGCCTTGGTCAGCAGCACGTGGATGGGCCGGCCGGTGGGCAGGAACCACTCGACCATCTGGCAATCCAGGTCGGTAAAGGGCCGGCGCGCGTCCATCATCAGCACCAGGCCGGCCAGTTGCGAGCGGGTTTGCACATAGTCGCTGAGCAGCGCCTGCCAGTGGTACTTGGCCGATCCCGACACCTGCGCATAGCCATAGCCGGGCAGGTCGACCAGGAAGGCCAGTGGGTCCGGCGCCTTGACCGGGGCGACGCCGAAGAAGTTGATGTGCTGGGTGCGGCCCGGCGTGCGCGACGAGAACGCGAGCCGTTTCTGGTTGCACAGGATATTGATGGCGGTGGATTTGCCTGCGTTGGAACGCCCGGCGAAGGCCACTTCCGGCACCGCCGTGGCAGGCAGGTCGCGCAGGTGGTTGACGGTAACGAAGAAGCGGGCCTGGTGTAGGAGGGACATGCGCGTGGGCGATGGGGCGGGTGGGGGCGGGTCGCCGCCTTGCTTTTGGCGGGTTCGCCGGCGTCACCACGCCGATGTGAGTGAGGTGGGCGGCACATGCTGCCGCCTGGATGGCCGGGGCTGGCGTCTGGCCGCGTCGCGGCGCGCACATCCTCTATCCGGCACACGATTTATTGTACAATAATGCGGTTAACGGCCTCCCGATTAGGTGGCGCGTGGCATCCTTGGCCTCGCGTTCATCTGACAAGGAAGCTCTGCGTGTCCGTTCCATCGTGGTAGCAAGCCTGTCGGTCTTGTCGTTGTTGCAGCGCCAGAAGCCGGCGCCGCCGCAAGCGGGCCAACCGGGGGTCTGGGCCTGCTACCGGGATATTCGCACGGTCTGCCGCTCTCGTTCGCATGGGGGCGGTGCCATCCGGCTTTCGTCTGGGCATTCTGGCTACAGCGAGGCTGGCGGTCCGTCGTGGTGAATCTCCGATGTCAAAGTGCCAGCCCTGCGCGTCCTCACCGCGGGCAAGGTGCTGAACGGCGTGCCCCGTGGAATTCAAAACAATACAGACAAGGTGTGCGAATGAACCGCATTGCGAAATTTCTGGCTGTCGTGGCGCTGGCCCTGCCGGCCACTGCCATGACCGGTCTGGCATCTGCCGCAGAGCAGGCCGCCGCAAAGGCTGATCCGGCCAAGGGCGAAACCCTCTACACGCAGGGTGCCCCCGATCGCAATGTCCCGGCTTGCCTGAGCTGCCACGGGGCCAACGGCAACAGCGGTGGCGCGGCCAACCCGAAGCTGGCCGCCCAGCACCCGGAATACGTGCACAAGCAGCTGGACGACTTCAAGGCCAAGACCCGCAGCAACGCCATCATGTCGCCCTACGCGGCAGCCTTGTCCGAGGATGAAATGAAGGACGTCGGCGCCTACCTGGCCAAGCAGAGCCTCAAGCCTGCCACCGCCAAGAGCAAGGACACCATCGAAGCCGGCCAGAAGATCTACCGTGGCGGCATTGCCGCCAAGGGCGTGCCGGCTTGCGCGGCTTGCCACGGCCCGACCGGCGCCGGCATTCCGGCCCAGTATCCGCGCATCGGTGGACAGTGGTCCGAGTACACCGAAGCGCAACTGGTCGCGTTCCGCCAGGGCACCCGCAAGAACAATCCCGTGATGACCACCGTTGCCGCCAAGATGTCGGATGCCGAGATCAAGGCCGTGGCCGATTACGTCGCAGGGATTCGCTAAGTCGTTCCGCGCCGGGTAGCCGGAGCACCCAGGCGAGCCTCGCTGTTGCGAGGCGCTGCGCGGGGGTGCAACCAGGCAGCCCGGCAACTATCGAAGAGGGTGGCCTGCGCGAGCATGTCCACCCTTTTTCATTTCAAGGCCGAGGGCCCCACTGCACATGCCGACCGCTTCCACGTCAGGACTGCACCTGAAGACCTCTCACCGCTTGCTGCGCGACGCGGTGGAGCTGCTGTCCTCGATGCGTTTCGCCATCACGTTGCTGACGGTCATCGCGATCGCCAGCGTGATTGGCACGGTCCTCAAGCAGAACGAGCCCTATCCCAACTACGTCAACCAGTTCGGTCCGTTCTGGGCCGACCTGTTCCATGCGCTGTCGCTGCAAAAGGTCTACAGCTCCTGGTGGTTCCTGCTGATCCTGAGCTTCCTGGTGGTTTCCACCTCGCTTTGCCTGACCCGCAACGCGCCCAAGATGATCAAGGACATGCGCTCGTGGAAGGACCACGTGCGCGAGCGCAGCTTGCGCGCCTTTCATCACCGTGCCGCATTCGATTCGGGCCGGACGCGCGCCGAGGCGGTGACGCATCTCACCGCGCTGCTGGCCAATCGCGGCTATCGCATCAAATCCGTGCCCCATGAAGGCGCTACCCTGCTGGCCGCCAAGGCGGGCGCGGTCAACAAGCTGGGCTACATCCTGGCGCACACGGCCATCGTGGTGATCTGCATCGGTGGCCTGCTCGACGGCGACATGCTGATCCGCGCCCAGATGTGGTTCGGCGGCAAGAGCCCGATCACGGGCAACGCCGTGATCAACGACATCCCGCCGCAGCACCGCTTGTCGGTGAACAATCCGGGCTTTCGCGGCAACGCCTTCGTGCCGGAAGGCTCCACCGTCTCCACGGCCATCCTGAATATTTCGGACGGGGCGCTGGTGCAGGACCTGCCGTTCAATATCACGCTGAAGAAGTTCACCGTCGAGCATTACTCGACCGGCATGCCCAAGCTGTTCGCCTCCGACGTGGTAATTACGGACCGCGCTACCGGCCGCAAGACCGAGGCCACGGTCAAGGTCAACGAGCCGCTGGTGGTAGACGGCGTAGCCATCTATCAGTCGAGTTTCGAGGATGGCGGCTCCAAGCTGAAATTCGTCGGCTACCCGATGCAGGGCGGCAACGACAAGACCTTTGCCTTCGCCGGTACGGTCGGCGCCAACTCGCCGCTGACGGGCACGGGCAGCGACGCCGACGTCGAGGGGCTGACGGTGGAATTCAGCGATTTCCGCCTGATGAATATCGAAAACGTCACCGATGCGTCCGGCAAGCCCGATGCCCGCGGTGTCGCGCGCAAATCGCTCAACGAGAGGCTGGAATCCCACCTGGGCTCGGCGGTCAATCCCGATCGCGCGAAGGAACTGCGCAACGTGGGTCCGTCCGTGCAGTACAAGCTGCGCGACCGCAACGGCCAGGCGCGCGAGTTCAACAACTACATGGTGCCCGTGCAGCTTGATGGCCAGTCCGTCTTTCTTGCCGGCATGCGCGATTCGCCCAGCGAACCGTTCCGCTACCTGCGCATCCCGGCCGACGAGCAAAACAGCGTAGCCGACTGGATGCGCCTGCGTGCCGCGCTGCAGGACCGTGCACTCAGGGCGGAAGCCGCACGCCGCTTTGCCCTGGCATCGATGCCGGGGGAGGACCGCGAAGTGCTGCGCGGCCAGCTCGCCGAGAGCGCGCTGCGCGCGCTCGATCTCTTCGCCGGCGCAGCGCGCAGCAATCCGCAGGCGCCGCCGGGCGGCTTCACTGCGATTGCCGCCTTCCTGGAAAAGTCCGTGCCGCTGGCCGAGCAGCAGAAAGCCGCGGATGTCCTGCTGAAGATCCTCAATGGCGCGATGTGGGAACTCTGGCAGCTGGCGCGCGCGCAGGACAAGCTGCCGGTGGTGCCAAATAGCGCACAAAGTGGCGCTTTCCTGCAGCAAGCCATCAACGCGCTATCGGACAGTTTCTTCTACACCGCGCCGGTTTTCCTGCAACTCGACGACTTCACCGAGGTGAAGGCCAGCGTGTTCCAGATGACCCGTGCACCAGGGAAGAACATCGTGTATCTTGGCTGTCTGCTGCTGGTGCTGGGCGTGTTCTCGATGTTCTACATCCGCGAGCGCCGCGTCTGGCTCTGGGTCAAGGACCCCGCCGGCGCGCAAGCAGGAGGCGAGGGCGGCGCCGCCAGCCATGTGTTGATGGCCATGTCCACGCAGCGGCGTACACTGGATTTCGAGAAGGAATTCGTCGCCCTGCGCGATGACGTAGGCCGGGCCGCCGGCAGCATCGAAGCAGGTGGCAAGGGCGCGCCGGATCCGGCCGCGCATTGAACGCGGCCCGCAATTAAGCAGGAAACAATATGTCTTCGAATGTGAATCAGGCAAGGGCGCCCATGCAGGCAAGCCCGGCCGCGGTCGCCGCGAGCGGTACGGATCAGGCCTATCTGGAGCCATCGTTCCTTCGCCGGCTGGGCTGGGTCGACTGGCTCTTTGCCTTGTTGCTGGCAGCAGGCGCGGGCTTCGCGCTGGCGCGCTACGGCGAGTGGATGAACGTCTACGACAAGGGCGTGCTGATCGCGGCTGTGCCTACCTTTGCGCTGCTGGGATGGCACTGGAAGCCTGTGCGGCTGCTGATGGTGGTGTTGGCGGCGCTGTCGCTCTTTGCCATCCAGCTCTACCAGGGCCAGCTGCCGCGCGCCGAGCAGGCCTTCTTTCTCAAGTATTTCCTGTCGAGCCAGTCGGCCATCCTGTGGATGAGCGCGCTGGTGTTCCTGTCTACCCTGTTCTATTGGGGCGGCCTGCTGGCGCGCTCGGAGACGGGGCTGCAGATCGGCAGCAAGATGGTGTGGGCGGCCGTGGTGCTGGGCTTCACCGGCATGCTGGTGCGCTGGTACGAGTCCTACCTGATCGGCGCCGACATCGGCCATATCCCCATCTCGAACCTGTACGAAGTGTTCGTGCTGTTTACGCTGATCACCTCGCTGTTTTATCTCTACTACGAAGGCCGCTACAAGACCCGCGCCCTTGGGCCGTTTGTGATGCTGGTGGTGTCGGCGGCGGTCGGTTTCCTGCTTTGGTACACGGTCAGCCGTGATGCCAGCGAGATCCAGCCGCTGGTCCCCGCCCTGCAGAGCTGGTGGATGAAGATCCACGTGCCGGCCAATTTCATCGGCTACGGCACCTTCTCCTTGGCGGCGATGGTCTCGGTGGCTTACCTGCTCAAGGAGCGCGGCATCTTCGCCGAGCGCCTGCCCTCGCTGGAAGTGCTCGACGATGTGATGTACAAGGCGATCGCCGTGGGCTTTGCCTTCTTCACCATCGCCACCATCCTCGGCGCCCTGTGGGCGGCGGAAGCCTGGGGCGGCTACTGGAGCTKGGACCCGAAGGAAACCTGGGCGCTGATCGTCTGGCTCAACTATGCGGCCTGGCTGCACATGCGTCTGATGAAGGGCCTGCGCGGCGCCATGGCGGCCTGGTGGGCGCTGGTGGGCTTGCTGGTCACGACCTTCGCCTTCCTCGGCGTCAACATGTTCCTTTCCGGCCTGCATAGCTACGGCGAACTCTGATCCGGATGTTGCGCTGCAAGAAAAGACTGCCCCCTCTCGACTTTGCGACGGGGCAGTTTTTTTTTTCGTCCGAATGGAATAAAGCCGTCACATCCGGTGTTTACTGAGGGGACGGTGCCGGCTGGCGGCGCCGCATTGCATGGAGACCGACATCATGGCCCTTTCCCGTCCTATCGCAGTCGCTTCCCTCGCATCGCTGTCCCGTCCCGCCGTTCTCGCGCTCGCATCGGCCGCAGTCCTGCTGTCCGCCTGCTCGGGCATGGGTGGCATGGGCGGTAGCAGTGCCGGCAATATGCCGCCCACGGTAAAGGTTGCCAGTGGCGCGCTGACCGATCCCCAGGGCCTGACGCTCTACGTCTTCGACCGTGACGCGGGTGGCAAGAGCGCTTGCAACGGTGCCTGCGCGACCACCTGGCCGCCCCTGCTGGCGGCGCCCGGCACCAGCGCCACGGGTGACTACAGTGTCATCACGCGCGACGACGGCGCCAGGCAATGGGCCTATCGCGGCAGGCCGCTCTACCGTTTCGCCAAGGACGCCAAGCCGGGTGACCGCGTGGGGGACAACTTCAACAACGTCTGGCACGTGGCCACACCCTGATCCGCGCGAGCGCAGGCTGACGGCATGGACGGCTTCGACCGCCAACTGGTGGCGCTGGCGCCGCGCCTGCGGCGCCACGCCCGCGGCCTGACCGGCGACGCGGCATCGGCCGACGATCTGGTGCAGGAGACGCTGGAGCGCGCGCTGCGCTACCGCTGGCGCTTCCGGCTGCGCGCCGGAGCCTGGTGGGGCGACGGCGCGGACGGTCTGCTGTCCTGGCTGCTGACCATGATGCACCGGCTACGCATCAACGCCTACCGGCGTGGCGCTCCTGTGACGTTCACCGACACGCTTCCCGACGTACCCAGTACTGCGCCGGAGCCAGGCCTGCGCCTGGACCTGGTGCGGGCGCTGGCTTGCCTGCCCGAAGCCCAGCGCTCGGTCATGCTGCTGGTCGGCCTGGAGCAGCTCACCTATGCCGAGGCGGCGCAGGTGCTGGCGGTGCCGGTGGGCACGGTGATGTCGCGCCTGGCGCGGGCCCGTGAGCAAATGCGTGTGCTGATGGACGGGGAGCCCGAGGCGAACCGGCGGGCCACCGGCCGGACGGCCGGACTGCAGCGAGTCAAATGATGTCCCCAGTCAACGAAGCCGATCTCCACGCCTACGCCGATGGCCAGCTGGATCCCGGTCGCCGTGCCGAGGTCGAGGCCTATCTGGCCGCGCATCCCGATGCCGGCGAGAAGGTCGACAGCTGGCGGCGGCAGGCGAGCGAGCTGCACGCGGCGTTCGATGGCGTGCTCAATGAATCCGTGCCGCTGAAGGCACTTCCCCCCAGGTTGCGTGGCAGCGCCGCCGATCGGGCACGCGGCCCGGCGGGATGGGGCATGGCGCTGGCTGCCAGCATGGCCTCGCTGGCCCTGGGCGGCGCGGTCGGCTGGATCGCCCATGACCGCATGGACCCCCTGGCGGCCCGCGTGCCTTCGGTGGAGCGCTTCGCGCGCGAAGCGCTGGCCACCCACGTGGTCTATGCGCCCGAGGTGCGCCACCCGGTAGAGGTGGCTGCTACCGATGAAGCCCATCTGGTCGCCTGGCTATCCAAGCGGCTCGGCGCGCCGTTGCGGGTACCCGATCTGCGCGCCCAGGGATTTCACCTGATCGGCGGACGCCTCGGCGTGGCCGAGGGCGGGCCGTCCGCCATCCTGATGTACGAAGCCGACGACGGAACCAGGCTGTCGTTGCAACTGCGACACATGGAGCGGGATACGCCCGACACGGGCTTCCGGCTGGAGCGGATGGGCGCCGGTCCCGGCGATCGTCCCACCACCGCTGCCGGCACCATGGCTTTCTATTGGGTGGACCGGGATCTCGGCTTCGCGCTGGCCGGGCCGCTTGAGCGGGCGCCGCTACTGGCGCTGGCGCAGTCCGTCTACCGCCAATACCAGGGCGGCTGAAGCCGGCAGCCCTGGCGCCCGGCGCAAACGTGGCGCCAATGCAATAAAAGCTGTCAGGATTCGCCTGCCCATCCGACTCATGCCGGAGCCCAATCGTGCAGGCGGTCCCGGCAAGGGTGAGGCACGATTGGCGGATCGCTTACTACCCATGGCATGCAACGAGGAACAACGATGCTGATTCCCTCTCCCAAGTGGCTGCGCGGCGACGATATTGCCGCCAGCGAGATCACGCCGCGCGGTGTCTTCGAATCGCGCCGCCGGCTGATGGCCATGGCCGCCGTGGGCGCCGCCGGGAGCACGCTGGCCCCGTGGTTCGCGCGCGATGCGCTGGCCCAGGTCCCGCGCGGGCAGAAGCTGGCGGCCACGCCCAACAATGCCTATGTGGTGACGGAAAGGCGCACGCCCTACGAGGACGTCACCACGTACAACAACTACTACGAGTTCGGCACCGACAAGTCGGACCCCGCGCGCAACGCAGGTACGCTGCGCACGCGCCCATGGCAGGTTGCGGTCGAAGGCCTGGTGAAGAAGCCCAAGGTCTACGACATCGACGAACTCGTGCGCCTGATGCCGATGGAGGAGCGGGTCTATCGGCTGCGCTGCGTCGAAGGATGGTCGATGGTGATTCCCTGGAGCGGCTATTCCCTGGCGGAACTGATCCGCCGCGTCGAGCCGCAGCCCGGCGCCAGGTATGTGGAATTCGTCACGCTCAACGACAAGAAGCAGATGCCCGGCGTCAGCGCCCGCGTGCTGGACTGGCCCTACACCGAGGGCCTGCGCATGGACGAGGCTATGCATCCGCTGACCCTGCTGGCCTTCGGCCTCTACGGCGAGGTGCTGCCGAACCAGAATGGCGCGCCGGTGCGCCTGGTGGTGCCCTGGAAGTATGGCTTCAAGAGCGCCAAGTCCATCGTCAGGATCCGCTTTGTCGACAAGCAGCCCAGCACCAGCTGGAACCTGGCCGCCGCGCAGGAGTACGGGTTCTATTCCAACGTCAATCCGGGCGTGGACCATCCGCGCTGGAGCCAGGCCACGGAGCGCCGCATCGGCGAAGACAAGGGCAGTGGCTTCAGCGCGCTGTTCGCGCCCAAGCGCAAGACGCTGCCGTTCAACGGTTATGGCCAGCAGGTGGCGTCGTTGTACCAGGGCATGGACCTGAGGAAGTTCTTCTGATGTCGCCCCCGGATCTCAGCGCGCCGCGCGCGCCCGCCTCGCGCATGGCACGGCCGAGCGGGCAGCCAGGTCTTGCGACGCTCGCCCCGGAGCGCGTACGTGCGGTCAAGCTGGCCGTATGGCTGCTTGCCATGCTGCCGTTCCTGCGCTTGCTGTACCTTGGTTTTACGGACCAGTTCGGCGCCAATCCGCTGGAATTCGTGACACGCTCGACCGGCACCTGGACCCTGGTGATGCTGTGCGTCACGCTGGCAATCACGCCGCTGCGCCGTCTCACCGGCTGGAACTGGCTGATCCGCCTGCGGCGCATGCTGGGCCTGTTCGCCTTTTTCTACGGGCTGCAGCACTTCCTGCTGTGGCTTGGCGTGGACCGGGGTTTCGATGTTGCTTACATGGTCAAGGACATTGCCAAGCGGCCTTTCATCACGGTGGGCTTTGCTGCCTTCGTGCTGATGATTCCGCTGGCGGCAACCTCCGCCAATGCCATGGTCAAGCGCCTGGGCGGCAAGCGTTGGCAATGGCTGCACCGCTGCGTGTATGCCATCGCCGTGCTGGCCATCCTGCACTACTGGTGGCACAAGGCCGGCAAGCATGATTTCGGCACGGTCTCGATCTACGCCGCGGTGGTGTTCGGGCTGCTGGCGATGCGTGCCTGGTGGTGGTGGCGCAAGCCCGCGGTGCAGCCGGCGCGGTCCTGAAAAGGCGTCAAAGGCGGCGGGTGAGTTCGCTCACCCGAACAGGCCCGGAACGTGGCCGGGCCTGGCGGGAGTGGCTTAGCCTTGCAGCAGGCGCTCGTCGCGGAACAGGTCTTCCACGCGCTCGCGCCCGCGCACCAGGTGCACCCCGTCGCCGTCGACCATCACTTCGGCCGCGCGCGGGCGGGTGTTGTAGTTGGAGCTCATGACAAAGCCATAGGCGCCGGCCGACATCACGGCCAGCAGGTCGCCCGGCTCCACCGCCAGTGCGCGGTCGCGGCCGAGCCAGTCGCCGGATTCGCACACAGGACCGACCACATCGTAGGTCAGGGCGACCGCCTGCGCGGTGTCGCGCAACTGGACGGGCTCGATGCGGTGATAGGCCTCGTACATGGCAGGACGGGCCAGGTCGTTCATGGCCGCATCGACGATGCAGAAGTTCTTGGCGGCGCCCGGCTTGAGGAACTCGACCTGGGTCAGCAGTACGCCGGCGTTGCCCACCAGCGAGCGGCCCGGCTCGAACAGCACCTCGCGATGCCCATGGCCGCGCTCCGCCACGCGGTCCAGCAGCGTGCGGGCAAAGCCAGTGATGTCCGGCGGGGTTTCGTCGTCGTAGGTGATGCCAAGGCCACCGCCCACATCGATATGCTCAAGCTTGATGCCTTCGCGCTCCAGCGCCTCCACCACGTCGAGCACCTTGTCCAGCGCTTCCAGGTAGGGTGCGACCTCGGTGATCTGCGAACCGATATGGCAGTCGATGCCCGCCACTTCCAGATGGGGCAGCGCGGCGGCGGCACGGTAGGTGGGCAGCACGTCCTCGAACGCCACGCCGAACTTGTTGCCCTTCAGGCCGGTGGAGATATAGGGGTGCGTCTTGGCATCCACATCCGGGTTGATGCGCAGCGAGACGCGCGCGCGCTTGCCCAGCCGGCCGGCCACGGCGTTGAGGCGGTCCAGTTCGGGGATCGACTCGACATTGAATGACAGCACATCGTGCGTCAGCGCCAGTTCCATCTCGGCGGCGGTCTTGCCCACGCCGGAGAACACCACCTTGCGCGGATCGCCGCCCACTGCCAGCACGCGCTGCAGTTCGCCGCCGGAAACGATGTCGAAGCCGGCACCGAGCTGGGCGAATACCTGCAGCACGGCCAGGTTCGAGTTGGCCTTCATGGCGTACTGCACGCGCGCGCGGCGGCCCTGGCACGCCGCGGCGTAGGCCTGGTAGGCGGCAGTCAGCGCGGCGCGCGAATAGACATAGGTCGGGGTGCCGTATTCGGCGGCGATGCGGGCAAGCGGCACGTGCTCGACGGCGAGCGCGCCGTCGTGGCGATGGAAGAAGGCAGTCATGGTTATTTGGCGTTGGGGGTAGCGGCCGGCGTGGCGGACGCCGCTGCGGGCGCGGAGCCCGGGGTAGCCGCCGGAAGCGGGACGGACGGATTGGCAAGGCCGGGGTCCGGTACGTCCGGCTGTGCCGGTGCGGGAGGTTGCTTGGGCATCGTCAGCGGGCCGCGGATGCCGCATCCCGACAACAGGGGCATCGCAAGGCTGGCGGCAATCGCCGATACAATCGCAACACGACGCAACATCGGGTCGTCCTTAAAGAGTGTCCAGAGTCGTCCCGGACCGTTTCGGGTCGTTTTGGGTCGTTTTGGGTCGTTTCCCAAGCGGGGCGGCGGGATCAACGGAAATACGAAATATTTGTTCAATTCGCCACCGGCCGAATGCTGCGGAATGCCGCAAATCGCGCTGGCCGGCGGCCTTGGAGTTTAGCATGCCCCCCATGAGTGAAAGTGAGTTCCTGGCGCTGGCCCAGCAAGAGCTGGACCGGCTGGAAAGCGCGGTGGAAACCGCTGCCGACGCAGCCGATGCCGATATCGAGATCAACCGTGCCGGCAACCTCATCGAGCTCGAGTTCGAGGACGGTTCCAAGATCATCGTCAACAGCCAGGCGCCAATGCAGGAGCTGTGGGTGGCCGCGCGCTCTGGAGGATTCCATTTCCGCCACGATGGCCAGCGCTGGATCGATACGCGCGGCGGCGGCGAGCTGTACGCGGCACTGTCCAGCTATGTGAGCCAGCAGGCCGGCGTGTCCCTGACGCTGGCCTGAGCGCCGCGCCCAGGCACGAAAAAGCCGGCACGAAGGCCGGCTATTCATGGGCGGGAAATCTGGCCGGAGGGGTCTCAGCCGCCGCCGCCGAACATCTCCAGGATGCGCTTCTTCTCGGCCTCGGCATCGGCCTGCGACGGCGCGCTCTCGTCCGGCTTGCCCGGCCACGGATCGCCCAGGCCGACCGAAGCCACGCCCGCGCCGCCGGCGTTCTCCTCGAAGGCCCAGTCGCCGCCCACCATGATCACGCCTTCGGGGGGCTGGCGCTCTGGAATTTCCGGCACGCCCTTGAGCATCTTGCCCATGTAGCCCACCCAGATCGGCAGCGCGAGGCCACCGCCGGTCTCGCGTACGCCCAGGCTCTTGGGCTGGTCGTAGCCCATCCAGGCGATCGCCACCAGCTTCGGCGTATAGCCGGCGAACCAGGCGTCGACAGCGTCGTTGGTAGTGCCGGTCTTGCCGGCCAGGTCGTTGCGGCCCAGGCGCTGCTTGGCGCTGTTCGCGGTGCCGCTGCGTACCACCTCACGCAGCATCGAGTCGGCGATAAAGGCGGTGCGGGTATCGAGCACGCGCACCGCATCCTCGCCGGCGCGCTGTGGCCTGGTTTCGGAGATCACGTTGCCGCGCGCGTCGACCACCTTCTGGATCAGGTAGGGGTTGACGCGGAAGCCGCCGTTGGCGAACACCGAGTAGGCGCCGGCCATCTGCAGCGGGGTGACGCTGCCTGCGCCCAGCGCCATCGGCAGGTAAGCCGGGTGCTTGTCGGCGTCGAAGCCAAAGCGCGTGATGTAGTCCTGGGCGTACTGGGTGCCGATGGCGCGCAGGATGCGCACCGACACCAGGTTCTTGGACTTGGCCAGCGCGCGGCGCATGGACATCGGGCCTTCGAACTTGCCGTCGTAGTTCTTCGGCTCCCACACCTGGCCGCCGTTGTCGCTGATCGAGATCGGCGCGTCATTGATCACGGTGGCGGGCGAGAAGCCTTTTTCCAGTGCCGCCGAGTAGATGAACGGCTTGAAGCTCGAACCCGGCTGGCGCCAGGCTTGCGTCACATGGTTGAACTTGTTGCGGTTGAAGTCGAAGCCGCCGACCATCGAGCGGATCTCGCCGTCTTCCGGGTTGAGCGAGATAAAGGCCGCGGATACCTCGGGCAACTGCGTGACCGTCCACGCGCCTTTCTCGTCCTGCGTTACGCGGATGATCGCGCCCGGCCGGATCCTGGCCTTGGGTTGCGCGTTGGCCGCCAGCGACGGCGCGATAAAGCGCAGCGCCTGGCCTTCGATGGTGGCGACTTCGCCCGACAGCAGCGTGGCCTGCACCTGCCTGGCGGACACGCTGGTGACCACGGCCGAACGCAGGTCGTCGCTGCCGGGGTGTTCCAGCAGCGCGTCGTCGATGGCCTGCTCGCGCTCGTCCGCGTTGGCGGGCAGGTCGATAAACGCTTCGGGGCCGCGGTAGCCGTGGCGGCGTTCGTAATTCATGATGCCCGAGCGCACCGCCTCATAGGCGGCGTCCTGGTCGGTCTTGTTGAGCGTGGTGTAGACCGTCAGGCCGCGGGTGTAGGTCTCTTCGCGATATTGCGCATACATCAGCTGGCGCACGATCTCGGCAACGTACTCGGCGTGGGTGGAGAATTCATTGCCTTCGCCGCGCACCTTCAGTTCTTCGTGCAGGGCCTGGTCGTATTGCTCGGGGGTCAGGTAGCGCAGGTCGCGCATGCGCTGCAGGATGTATTCCTGGCGCACCTTGGCGCGCTTGGGGTTGACCACCGGGTTATAAGCCGAGGGCGCCTTGGGCAGGCCGGCCAGCATGGCAGCCTCGGCCGGCGTCACGTCCTTGATCGACTTGCCGAAATACACCCGCGCCGCGCTGGCGAAGCCATAGGCGCGCTGGCCCAGGTAGATCTGGTTCATATACAGCTCGAGGATCTGGTCCTTCGAGAGATTGGCCTCGATCTTGTAGGCCAGCAGCATTTCATACAGCTTGCGGGTGTAGGTCTTCTCGCTCGAGAGGAAGAAGTTGCGCGCAACCTGCATGGTGATGGTGGATGCACCCTGCGACAGGCCGCCGCGCAGGTTGGCCAGCCCCGCGCGCAGCACGCCGACGAAGTCGACGCCGCCGTGTTCATAGAAGCGGTCGTCCTCGATGGCCAGCACCGCCTTCTTCATCACGTCCGGGATCTGGGTGATCGGCACGAAATTGCGCCGTTCCTCGCCGAACTCCCCAATCAGCACGCTATCGGCGGTGTAGATCCGCAATGGAATCTTTGGCCGGTAGTCGGTGATGGTGTCCAGCGATGGCAGGTTGGGCGCGGCCACCAGCAGCGCGTATCCCACCAGCAGCGCCACCGCCACGATGCCGGCCACCAGCAAGCCCAGGGCCCAAAAGGTCAGCCGCATCCAGATCGGACGTCGGGCAGGCAGGGCAGGCTTCTGTTGTGCTGTGACCATAAGGGGAATACCTAGTAAGCGGTGCCGGGATTATATCTCCCGGGATCCGCTGTTCCCGGCGCGTTGTGGCGCGCACGTCGCTATCGCGCTGTTACAAGATGTAATGAGATTGAGATCTGCATGAAACGAAAAGATGGGCGGGGCGCGGGGATGAGGGTCACCGTGGGATTTTGGCAACGCTTTGTGAGGGGCTTGCATTAAAAGCAATCGTGGTCAGACCGGCACATTGCCAGCGCCCGAATTTTTGGTGAGAATCCACCAACCAAAAGAGCAAAACGTTTCATCCAAGAAACAATAGAGACTCGCCAATTTAGAGCAATCAAGCCAAGGCGAGTTCAACGGGTTCAACGGTCAGGGGGTCACCTTGCGGCGAGCGTTCTTGTCGGGGTTGTTGCGCCGTACGACAGTCGGCGTTGACATCGGGTCGTCCAGCGTCAAGGTAGTCGAGCTGTCCGTGGGCAGCGGCAAGAACGACTATCGGCTGGAAAAATGCGCCAGCGAACTGCTGGACCGCAATGCCGTTGCCGATGGCAACGTGGTCAATATCGAAGCGGTGGGCATCGCCCTCAAGCGTGCGCTCGGCAAGGCCGGGATTCGCGCCAAGGAGGTCGTGCTGGGGGTGCCGTCGATGCTGACCGAATCGCAGACCGTCAGCCTGCCGGACAACCTGTCCGAGGACGAGTTGTACATCCAGGTGGAATCCGAGGCGCATCGCCTCTATCCGCCATCGCAGGCCGTCAATTTCGACTTTTCCGTGATCGGCCCCAGCGAAACCGAGGGCGGTATCGGCGTGCGCGTTACCGCCGCCAACAGCGATCGTGTGCAGGAGCGGGTCACCGCCGCCGAAATGGCAGGGCTGAAGCCGCACGTGATGGACGTCGAGGAATACGCGGTACAGCGCTCCGTGGTGCAGATGCTGGGCGTATCGGCCGATATCAGTGCCACCGACGCGAAAGAGTTGCCCGTGGTGGCCGTGATCCATCTCGGCGGCAGCCGCTCCAAGGCCATCTTCTACCAAGGCTGGAAAGAACTCTACGAGCAGCCGCTCAACAGCTACGGCGACCAGCTGACCCAGAGCGCCGCGCGCATGTTCACGCTGGACGCGCTCAAGGCGGAGATCAAGAAGCGCAAGAACACCTTGCCGGAAGCCTGGCGCGCCCAGTTGCTCGGCCCCTCCCTGGAGGCGCTGGCGGTGGAGGTGCAGGGGGCGGTGCGCAACTTCCTGTCTGCGTCGAGTATCGGCCGGGTCGACGAGCTCCTGCTCTCGGGCGGCCATGCCTCGCTGGTCGGCGTGCAAGCCGCGATCGAGCAGCAGACCGAGATCACTACCACGCTGGCCAACCCGTTCGCAAACATGATGACAGCCGGCAAGGTCAACGAGCGCTATCTGCAGCGTGACCTGCCGGCCTACATCGTGAGCGCCGGGCTTGCGCTGCGCGGCCTGCAGTAAGCCAGCGAGGGAAGCCGAATGTCCATCAACACGATCCCGACAGTCAATCTGCTGCCTTACCACGAAGCCCGCAAGGCATCGCGGCGCAAAAAGGTCTACACGATATTGGGCGGGGCGGCAGGCGCCGGCGCGCTGGTGGTGCTGCTGGGTGGCATGTACATCGATCACCGCATCGATGCCGTTGCCGGCCTGAACCAGGTGCTCACCGCCGAGAACAACCGCCTGGACCTGCAGATCCGCGAGGTCAATACGCTGCGCAAGGACATCGAAGGCCTGCTGCAGCGGCAAAAGGCCATCGAAGGCTTGCAGAACGAGCGCAACCGTCCAGTGCAATTGCTGGAGGAACTGGTGCGGCAGGTGCCCGAGGGGGTCTACCTGACCACCCTGAAGCAAACCGGCGACTCCTTCAGCGTGAGCGGTATCGCGCAGTCGAATGAGCGCGTGTCCGAGCTGCTGCGCAACCTCGGCGCGGTGCAGTGGCTGGACAAGGCCGAGCTGGTCGAATCCAAGGCGGTGATGATGACGAACAACCTGCGCGAGCAGCGGCGCCTGTTCGATTTCTCGATGCGTTTCGCCTACCGCGCCCCCGAGTTGCCGGAGGACGGCAAGAAGGGCAGGGGCCCCGCGGCCGCGAGCGCCGCAGTTGGCGGGAAGGGCTGACCATGGCACGCGATATCGAAATCTCGATGGCCACGCTGCATGACCTCGGCGCGCAGTTCCGTGGCCTCAACCTGAATGAGCCCGAAACCTGGCCAACCGCCCCGCGCGTGCTGTTCTCCGTGCTGGCGGCAGTGCTGGTGCTGCTGCTGGGCTGGCAGTTTTACTGGGGCGGAAAGCTCGATGAGCTCGATCGCAAGCATGCCGAGCAGGAGAGCCTGAAGCAGTCCTACCAGAGCAAGGTAGCGCAGGTCGCCAACCTGGACGCGCTGCGCAAGCAGAAGGCGGAAGTAGGGCAGCGCGTGGCGCTGGTCGAGCGCCAGCTGCCCAACAAGACCGAGATGGATGCACTGCTGGCCGACGTCAATCACGCCGGCGTGGCGCGCGGCCTGCAGTTCGAATTGTTCAAGCCGCAGGCCGCCGTGATCAAGCCCTACTTCGCCGAGATCCCGATTAACCTGAAAGTCACCGGGCGCTACCACGACGTGGCGCAGTTCAACTCCGACGTGGCGTCGCTGTCCCGCATCGTGTCGATGCAGGGAATGCAGTTCGCCAATGGCAAGGACGGCGGACTGACGATGGAGGCCGTGGCGATGGCCTATCGCACGCTCGATCCCGAAGAGCAGGCGGCACAGCGCAAGGCGGAAGCCGCGGCGACCAAAACGGCTGCGGGAGCGAAGACATGATGCCGGCGATCCAGCCCTCGACCCTGCGCGCATGCGCTTGCGCACTGATTGGCGCCGCGTTGCTGGCGGCCTGCGGGGCCAGCGAGGAAGACGGCCTGCGCCAGTGGATGGCGCAAGCCCAGGCCGCCAAGGTGCCGCCGCCCGCCCCGTTGCCCGAGCCCAAGCCCTATGCGCCGCGCGAGTATGCGGCGCGCAACGGGCCCGAGCCGTTTGCCCAGAACAAGATCGGCGACCTCAACCGGGTCCTGTCGGAATCGCCGGAGTCGGGCCGGCAGCGCGAGCCGCTGGAAGATTACCCGCTGGAAAACTTCAAGATGCTGGGCTCGATGAACAAGCGTGGCGAGACCTACGGCGTTGTGCAGGTTGATAACAAGATCCACCACGTCAGGGTGGGTCAGCATCTCGGCCAGAACTACGGCCGGGTGGTCCGCATCAGCGATCAGGAGATCGTGTTGCGCGAATTGGTCCGGGAAGGGGTAGCCGAGTGGAAAGAAAAAATCACCAGCCTGAAGCTGGAGGGGGCCGCATGATCATGGGTCGCTGGTACCGCGCGCTTGCTGGCGCCGCGGTGATGATGCTGGTTTTGGGCGCGCCGGCTGCGCAGGCGCAATCGACAACGGGCAACACGGTCAAGCGCGTGGATGCCACCACGGTGGGCGAGCAGACCGTCTTCACGGTCGAGTTGCAGGGGCCGCCAACGCAGAAGCCGGCCGACTTCACCACGCAGAACCCGCCCAAGCTCGCCATCGATTTCCTCGATACCGGCTTTGCGGCCGGGCGGGCCCAATACGACTTCGGCGGCAAGCTGCTCAAGGGCGCCAATGTGATGCAGATCGGCGACCGCACCCGCGTGGTCCTCGACCTGACCCGCGTGGCCAGCTATCGCACCGAAGTGCGCGGCAACCTGTTCGTGGCGACGCTCGACAACGTCGCCCAGACTCCACGGGCGGCGGTGCCGACGTTCGCCCCAGGCCCGGCGCAAGCGCAGCTGGCGTCGGCGCGCCAGGCGACCGTGCGCAATATCGACTTCCGCCGCGGCCAGGATGGCGCGGGCCGGATTGTGGTGGACCTGTCCTCGCGTGAGTCCGCCATCAATATCGCGCAGCAGGGCCAGAACGTGGTGGTCGATTTCCTCAATACGTCATTGCCCGACGGCCTGCGCCGACGCTATGACGTCACCGACTTCGGCACCCCGGTACAGGGCATGCGGGCCAGCGAGAACAACGGCACCACCCGCCTCTCCATCGAGCCGCGCGGCAACTGGGAGTACAGCTCCTACCAGACCGATACGCAGTTCGTGGTGGAGGTGCGCCCGGTGAAGGAAGATCCGGCCAAGCTGATCAGCGGCACGGGCTACCGTGGCGACCGGCTTTCGCTGAACTTCCAGAACATCGATATCCGCTCGCTGCTGCAGGTGTTTGCCGACTTCACCAACCTCAACATCATCACCAGCGAATCCGTGCAGGGCAACCTGACGCTGCGCCTGAAGGATGTGCCGTGGGACCAGGCGCTGCAGATCGTGCTCGACGCCAAGGGCCTGGCCTCGCGCCGCAACGGCAATGTGCTGCTGGTTGCGCCCAAGGCCGAGCTGGCCACCAAGGAAAAACTCGAACTCGAATCGCAGCAGCAGATCAATGACCTCGAACCGATCCGCAGCCAGGTGTTCCAGCTCAACTACCAGCGCGCCGAGGATGTGCGGCGCATGCTGCTCGGCCTCGCGGCAACCGGTGGCGTTGGCGGTGCCGGCGGCGCGGGTGCGATGGGCAGCGTGGGTGCGTCGCTCGGCGGTGTGGGTGGCGCGGGCGGCCTGGCTGGCAGCAATACGCGCATGCTGTCCAAGCGCGGCTCGCTGACTGCCGATCCGCGTACCAACCAGCTGTTCGTCTCCGATATCGCGACCAAGCTGGAGGAGGTGCAGAACTTCCTTGGCAAGATCGACATCGCGGTGCGCCAGGTCATCATCGAGGCACGCATCGTCGAGGCCAATGACACCTTCAGTCGCAACCTGGGCGTCAGGCTGGGCTTTGCCTCCAAGACGGCCGGCGCCGGCTACGGCAACAACTACGGCAATGTCACCAGCCCGATCACGAATCCCATCTCGCAGGCCGGTACCTGGGACAACAGCCCGGCACTGAGCCTGCCGGCCGCGGCGATCAACGGCGTCAACCCGGGCTCGGTCGCGGTCAGCCTGTTCAGCAACACTGCCGGGCGTTTCCTGGCGCTGGAGCTGTCGGCGCTGGAAGCGGACGGGCGCGGCAAGATCATCTCCAGCCCGCGTGTGGTCACCGCCAACAATATCAAGGCGCTGATCGAGCAAGGCACGGAACTGCCTTACCAGGCCGCCACTTCCAGTGGCGCCACCTCGGTGCAGTTCCGCAAGGCCAACCTGAAGCTGGAAGTGACGCCTCAGATTACGCCGGAGGGCAATGTGCTGCTGGACGTCGACGTCAACAAGGACAGCGTCGGCATCCAGACCACTTCGGGCTTTGCCATCGATACCAAGCATGTGCAGACGCAAGTACTGGTCGAGAATGGCGGCACCGTGGTGATCGGCGGCATTTACAGCCAGACCGAGTCCACTAATGTGAACAAGGTGCCCCTGCTGGGCGATATCCCGATACTCGGCAATTTCTTCAAGGATAACGCCAAGATCAATAACCGGACCGAGTTGCTGGTGTTCCTGACGCCACGCGTGCTCAACGATAACGTGTCGCTGAAATAGCCCCGGCCGCGCCGAATGCAGTAGACTGACAGGCCGCATCGATCCGATGCGGCTTTTTTATTGCCCAGGCGGGCGAGTTGGGCGAGGGCGCATGGCAGGCATGCAGGGCGGGTCGCGAGGCGGGTTGCCTTGTGCCGATTGCGCCGCGCCACTTGCCCGGAACGTCCCAACATAAGAAGATGACGCAGTTTTCTACCGCGAGGGCCGGCCAGAGACCCGGCTTCCGCCCGACACGCCAGTGACATTCACCCGCCCGAACCTTTTCTTTGTTGGCCTGATGGGTGCCGGCAAGACCACCGTCGGTCGCACTGTGGCCCGGCGCCTGAATTACCTGTTCTTCGATTCGGACCACGAACTCGAGGCACGTTGCGGCGTGCGTATCCCGATCATCTTCGAGCATGAGGGGGAAGCCGGTTTCCGGGACCGCGAGGCACTGATGATCGACGAGCTGACCCAGCGGCACGGCATTGTGCTGGCAACCGGCGGCGGCGCGGTGCTGCGGCCCGAGAATCGCGCCCACCTGAAGGCCCGCGGCACCGTGGTCTATCTGCGTGCCAGCCCGCACGACCTGTGGCTGCGCACCAGGCACGACCGCAATCGCCCGCTGCTGCAGACCGAAGACCCCAAGGGACGGCTGGAGGCGCTCTATGGCGAGCGCGACCCGCTCTACCGCGAGGTGGCGGACTTCATCATTGAAACCGGCAAGCCTTCGGTGGCGCAGCTTGCTAATATGGTGTTGATGCAACTTGAGATGGCCGGTTTCACCGTTGCCGCCGAAGAGCCTGAAGAACCCCAAGAGGAAGATGGCGAGTGCGCGGAGAATCTCCCGGCGCAGGACCTGAATCACAATGATCACCCTTGAAGTCAGCCTTGGGGAGCGCAGCTACCCCATTCATATCGGTACCGGCCTGCTCGACCAGGTCGAATTGTTCCGCCCCCATGTACGCGGTCAGCATGCCGTCATCGTCACCAATGAGACCGTTGGGCCGCTTTACTCCGCCCGGGTCCAGGCCACGCTGGCAGCCCTTGGCAAGACCGTGCGCACCGTTACCCTGCCCGACGGCGAAGCCTTCAAGCAGTGGGAGACGCTCAACCTGATCTTCGACGCGCTGCTGAGCGCGGGCGCCGATCGCAAGACCACGCTGATCGCCCTGGGCGGCGGTGTGGTGGGCGATATGACCGGGTTTGCCGCGGCCTGCTATATGCGTGGCGTGCCATTCGTGCAGGTGCCCACCACCTTGCTGGCCCAGGTGGATTCCTCGGTGGGCGGCAAGACCGGCATCAACCACCCGCTGGGCAAGAACATGATCGGCGCCTTCCACCAGCCCAATGCGGTGATCGCCGACATCGACACGTTGCGCACGCTGCCGCCGCGGGAACTGGCGGCCGGCATGGCCGAGGTGATCAAGCACGGCGCGATTGCCGATGCCGAGTATTTCGGCTGGATCGAGCGCAACATCCGTGCGCTTAACGCTTGCGACCCCGACACCATGACGCTGGCGGTGCAGCGTTCCTGCGAGATCAAGGCCGCCGTGGTGGCCCAGGACGAGCGCGAGGGCGGCCTGCGCGCCATTCTCAATTTCGGCCACACGTTCGGGCATGCCATCGAGGCCGGCATGGGCTACGGCGAGTGGCTGCACGGCGAGGCCGTGGGCTGCGGCATGGTGATGGCGGCGGACCTGTCGCATCGCCTGGGTTTCATCGATACCGAAACGCGCGCGCGCGTGGTGCAGCTCACGCGCGCCGCCATGCTGCCAGTGGTGGCTCCCGAACTCGGCACCGACCGCTACATCGAACTGATGAAAGTGGACAAGAAAGCCGAGGCCGGCAGCGTCAAGTTCATCCTGCTCAGGAAGCTGGGCGAAGCCTTCATCACCACCGTGCCGGATCCTGACCTGCGCGCGACCTTGCAGCACGCGGTGGTCAGGCCGCCTACCGAGGCGCCGGTCGCCTGACGCGATCGGTTACGCCTTGCAACCCCGGCCAGGCGGCGCGCAGCCACCCGGCCGGATGCCCGACCGGATTGCCGCATGACCGACCTCGAAAGCCACCTTGCTCCCTACGCCGCCCGCTCTGCGCAGACCCTCGGACGGGTGCATGCGGAACCGGTCTCTTCATCGCGCACGGAGTTTCAGCGCGACCGCGACCGCGTTATCCACAGCACGGCGTTCCGGCGGCTGGAGTACAAGACCCAGGTTTTCGTCAACCACGAAGGTGACCTGTTCCGCACCCGGCTCACCCATAGCCTGGAAGTTGCCCAGATCGCCCGCTCGATCGCGCGCAACCTGCGCCTGAACGAGGATCTGGTCGAAGCCGTCTCGCTTGCGCACGACCTGGGCCACACGCCCTTCGGTCATGCCGGGCAGGATGCGCTGAACAACTGCATGAAGAACCATGGCGGCTTTGAGCACAACCTGCAGAGCTTGCTGGTGGTGGATGAGCTGGAAGAGCGCTACGGGGGCTTCAACGGGCTCAACCTGACTTTCGAGACGCGCGAAGGCGTGCTCAAGCATTGCTCGCGCGTCAATGCCTCCGCGCTGGGCGAACTGGGCCGGCGTTTCCTGGAAGGCACCCAGCCTTCGCTGGAGGCACAGCTGGCCAACCTGGCCGACGAAATCGCCTATAACAACCACGATATCGACGACGGCCTGCGTTCCGGCCTGCTCACCCTGGAGCAGATGGACGAAGTGCCGATGTGGCGGCGCCACCGGGCCGAGGCGATGGCGGTTTTCCCCGGCATCAATGGCAGGCGCGCCATCAATGAAACCGTCCGGCGCATGATCAACACCCTGATCGTCGACCTGATCCAGACCACCGGCCGGAATATTGCCGCCGCCAACCCGCGCAGCATCGACGCGGTGCGGGCCGCCGGACCGCTGGTGGCCTTCAGTCCGGCAGTGAGCGAGGAAGCCGCGTCGCTCAAGCGCTTCCTGTTCCGCCATCTCTACCGGCACTACCTGGTGATGCGCATGTCGTCCAAGGCCCAGCGCATCATCACCGACCTGTTCGATGCCTTCATGGCCGACCCGCGCTTGTTGCCGCCGCAGTACCAGGCCGGGCAGGGGCGCGACCAGTCCCGACTGATATCGCATTACATCGCCGGCATGACCGATCGCTATGCGATTCGGGAGCACCGGCGCATCTTCGCCGTCGACGAGGGACATTAAGCGGTAACAGGCTCGTGGGGAAATTGGGGACGGATGAGCCGGCGGGTGGGCTATCATTGGGCATGGCATCTGCCTGATGCCATTCACCCGGCGATCGCTGGACGCCGATATTCCTCGCTTACTATGGCCCGCCTTCCTCGTTTTTCCCCCGCGTCGCTGCCGGCGCTTGTGTTGCAACGCGGCAACAATCGTCAGCCGGTCTTCCTCGGCCCCGACGACCGCCTGCATTACCTCGACTGCCTGCGGATGGCGGCGCGCGAGCACGACCTGGCAATTCATGCCTATGCCTTGCGGCCGAATCATGTGCATCTCCTGGCAACCCCCCGCCATGCCGACTCGCTCAGCCTGACCATGCAGGCGGTCGGGCGGCGCTATGCGCGCCATTTCAACCGGGTTGCCGGTCGCACGGGCACGTTGTGGGATGGTCGCTTCCGTTCGGCGGTGTTCGATCCGGCGGCCTGGATGTTGCCCGCGATGTTGTATGTGGAGGCCAACGCTGTGCGTGCGGGCGAAGTGAGTTCGCCGGAAGGCGATCGCTGGAGCAGCTACCGCCACCACGCCGGCATCGAAGCCAGCCCCTTTGTGAGCGATCACTCCGCATATTGGGCGCTGGGCAATACACCGTTCGAGCGCCAATCCAATTACCGCGCCGTGACCGCGGAGGGCTTGTCCGCGATGACGCTGGCCACGCTGCGCAGCCATGCGCATAGCGGCTGGCCGCTGGGGGACGCCGCATTCCTGGTACAGCTGGAGCGCCAGGGTGGACGGCGCGTGCATCCGTTGCCGAAGGGGCGGCCCGTTGGCCGCACGGCGGCGGCAAGGGAGTCGGACTCGGTCTGAGATCGGCGCTGCCCTGCGCGGCTGGGCCATCTCCGGTATCTGGCGAACGTCACAAAAGCGCCGCCGCAATGCACCAAATATAATCTGTCCCCAAATAAAGACCACTCCTGAAGTGGTGCGAGACAAATTATGATCTGACCCCATTTAAAAATTTTGCGGGACGGGAACGATTCTTTTATAGTTCCTCCACCCACATTCATTGTGCGGCGCGTCACGCCTGTGTACGCCGCTGCGGCCCCGCTGTCTCGCTCGTTACCCCGTTCCCGGTTTTCGACCGGCCCCGGTGGAAGAGTGCGGTTCCCGTTCCGGTCTGCCTTGCTGGCTGCGCAGCCCTCACCGGAATCAAGCCCGTGGACCAATCGCAATCCCAATCGAAGCCAACGATGGCCCAAGCGCAGGCCGCAGAGTCTGCCGCCGCCGCGTACGCGCCTGCCTCGCGTCCGCAAGCCCAGGGCATGTACGACCCCGCCAATGAAAAAGACGCCTGCGGCGTCGGCATGGTTGCCCATATCAAGGGCAAGAAGAGTCATGAAATCGTGCAGCAGGGCCTGAGGATCCTGGAAAACCTGGACCACCGCGGCGCGGTCGGCGCCGATGCGCTGATGGGCGACGGTGCCGGCATCCTGATCCAGGTCCCCGACCAGTTCTACCGCGAGGAAATGGCCAGGCAGGGCGTGACCCTGCCGCCGTCCGGCGAGTACGGCGTGGGCATGATCTTCCTGCCGAAGGAACACGCTTCCCGCCTGGCCTGCGAGCAGGAACTCGAGCGCACCGTGCGCCTGGAAGGCCAGGTCGTGCTGGGCTGGCGCGATGTGCCGGTGGACGCCGCCATGCCGATGTCGCCGACCGTGCGCACCACCGAGCCCGTGATTCGCCAGATCTTCATCGGCCGCGGCCGCGACATCATGACCACGGACGCGCTGGAACGTAAGCTCTATGTGATCCGCAAGACCGCCAGTCACGCCATCCAGGCGCTCAAGCTCAAGCACGGCAAGGAATACTTCGTGCCGTCGATGTCGGCGCGCACGGTGGTGTACAAGGGCCTGCTGCTGGCCAACCAGGTTGGCGAGTACTACCTCGACCTGCAGGACCCGCGCGCCGTCTCGGCGCTGGCCCTGGTGCACCAGCGCTTCTCCACCAATACCTTCCCGGCCTGGGAACTGGCCCACCCGTACCGCATGGTTGCCCACAACGGCGAAATCAACACGGTCAAGGGCAATGTGAACTGGGTCAACGCACGGACCGGCGCGATCTCCTCGCCGGTGCTGGGCGACGACCTGCCCAAGCTGTGGCCGCTGATCTATCCCGGCCAGTCGGACACCGCCTCGTTCGACAACTGCCTCGAACTGCTGACGATGGCGGGCTACCCCCTCGTCCACGCGATGATGATGATGATCCCGGAAGCCTGGGAGCAGCACACGCTGATGGACGACAACCGCCGCGCCTTCTACGAATACCACGCCGCCATGATGGAGCCTTGGGACGGCCCCGCCGCGATCTGCTTCACCGATGGCCGCCAGATCGGCGCCACGCTGGACCGTAACGGCCTGCGCCCGGCACGTTTCTATGTGACCGAGGACGATATCGTGGTGCTGGCTTCGGAAGCCGGCGTGCTGCCTTTCCCCGAGTCGCGCATCGTGCAGAAATGGCGCCTGCAGCCGGGCAAGATGTTCCTGATCGACATGGAGCAAGGCCGCATCATCGACGACAAGGAACTCAAGGACAACCTGGCCAACGCCAAGCCCTACAAGAGCTGGATCGACGCCGTGCGCATCAAGCTCGACGAGCTGGACGCCAAGCCCGAGGACGTGGCCGCCGAGAAGAAACCCGACGCGCGCCTGCTGGATCGCCAGCAAGCCTTCGGCTATACCCAGGAAGACGTCAAGTTCCTGATGGCGCCGATGGCGCTGGCCGGCGAGGAAGCCACCGGCTCGATGGGCAATGACAGCCCGCTGGCCGTGCTGTCGTCCAAGAACAAGACGCTGTACCACTACTTCAAGCAGCTGTTCGCCCAGGTCACCAACCCGCCGATCGACCCGATCCGCGAGAACATGGTGATGTCGCTGGTGTCCTTTATCGGACCCAAGCCCAACCTGCTCGAGCTGAACAACATCAACCCGCCGATGCGTCTCGAAGTGTCCCAGCCCGTGCTGGACTTCAAGGACATCGCCAAGATCCGCAACATCGAGCACTACACCGGCGGCAAGTTCCGTTCCTACGAACTGAACATCTGCTATCCGAAGGCATGGGGCAAGGAAGGCATCGAAGCCCGCCTGGCCTCGCTGTGCGCGGAAGCCGTGGACGCCGTGCGTTCGGGCTACAACATCCTGATCGTGTCGGACCGCCGCGTCGATGCCGACCACGTGGCCATCCCCGCGCTGCTGGCGACCTCGGCCATCCACCACCACCTGGTGGACAAGGGCCTGCGGACCTCGACCGGCCTGGTGGTGGAAACCGGCACCGCGCGTGAAGTGCATCACTTCGCCCTGCTGGCCGGCTACGGCGCGGAAGCCGTGCACCCGTACCTGGCAATGGAAACGCTGGCCGACATGGCGCAAGGCCTGTCCGGCGACCTGTCGCCCGAGAAGGCGGTCAAAAACTTCGTCAAGGCCGTCGGCAAGGGCCTGCAGAAGGTGATGTCCAAGATGGGCATCTCCACCTATATGTCGTACACCGGCGCGCAGATCTTCGAAGCCATCGGCCTGTCGCGCGAACTGGTGCAGAAGTATTTCCACGGCACCGCATCGAATGTCGAAGGCATCGGCATCTTCGAGGTGGCCGAGGAAGCGCTGCGCCAGCACCAGGACGCCTTCGGCAACAATCCTGTGCTGGACACCATGCTCGACACCGGCGGCGAGTACGCCTACCGTGTCCGTGGCGAAGAGCATATGTGGACCCCGGATTCGGTGGCCAAGCTCCAGCACGCGGTGCGCGCGGACGATGGCAAGGGCGCGTACCAGACGTACAAGGAATACGCCAACATCATCAACGACCAGAGCCGCCGGCACATGACGCTGCGCGGCCTGTTCGAGTTCAAGGTCGATCCCGCGCGCGCCATTCCGCTGGAAGAAGTGGAATCGGCCAAGGACATCGTCAAGCGCTTTGCTACCGGCGCCATGTCGCTGGGCTCGATCTCCACCGAAGCCCACACCACGCTGGCCGTGGCGATGAACCGCATCGGCGGCAAGTCCAACACCGGTGAAGGCGGCGAGGACGAGAAGCGCTATCGCAATGAACTGCGCGGCATCCCCATCAAGCAGGGCGACACGCTGCAGGGCCTGCTGGGCCCGGAAGCCGTCGTGCGCGACCTGGACCTGCAGGCCGGCGATTCGCTGCGCTCGAAGATCAAGCAGGTGGCGTCGGGCCGTTTCGGCGTGACCGCCGAGTACCTGGCTTCGGCAGACCAGATCCAGATCAAGATGGCGCAGGGCGCCAAGCCCGGCGAAGGCGGCCAGCTGCCCGGCCACAAGGTCTCGGACTACATCGGCAAGCTGCGTTACTCGGTGCCTGGTGTTGGCCTGATCTCGCCGCCGCCGCACCATGACATCTACTCGATCGAGGATCTCGCACAGCTGATCCACGACCTGAAGAACGTCAACCCGAGCTCCGACATCTCCGTCAAGCTGGTGTCCGAAGTGGGCGTGGGCACCGTGGCCGCTGGCGTGGCCAAGGCCAAGGCCGATCACGTAGTGATCGCCGGCCATGACGGCGGCACCGGCGCCTCGCCGTGGTCGTCGATCAAGCACGCCGGCACGCCGTGGGAGCTCGGCTTGTCCGAGACGCAGCAGACGCTGATGCTGAACGGGCTGCGCAACCGTATCCGGGTGCAGGCTGACGGCCAGATGAAGACCGGCCGCGACGTGGTCATCGGCGCGCTGCTGGGCGCCGACGAGTTCGGCTTCGCCACCGCGCCGCTGGTGGCCGAAGGCTGCATCATGATGCGCAAGTGCCACCTGAACACCTGCCCGGTGGGCGTGGCCACGCAGGATCCGGTGCTGCGCAAGAAATTCCAGGGCAAGCCCGAGCACGTGGTGAACTTCTTCTTCTTCGTTGCCGAAGAGGCCCGCGAGATCATGGCACAACTGGGTATCCGCTCGTTCGACGAACTGATCGGCCGTGCCGACCTGCTCGACACCAAGCCGGCCATCGAACACTGGAAGGCGCGCGGCCTCGATTTCACCCGCGTGTTCTACCAGGCACCGTTCCCGGCCGAGGTGCCGCGTTTCCATACCGATGTGCAGGACCACGGCCTGTCGGTCGAAGCCGGCAAGGCGCTCGACCACGTGCTGATCGCCAAGGCCCGCCCGGCCATCGACAAGGGTGAGCGCGTGTCGTTCATCCAGCCGGTGAAGAACGTCAACCGCACCGTCGGCGCGATGCTTTCGGGCGTGGTGGCCAAGCAGTACGGCCATGAAGGCCTGCCTGAAGACACCATCCACATCCAGCTGCAAGGCACCGCGGGCCAGTCCTTCGGCGCTTTCCTGGCACACGGCATCACGCTGGACCTGGTGGGCGACGGCAACGATTACGTGGGCAAGGGCCTGTCGGGCGGCCGTGTGATCGTGCGCGCTCCGCACGAGTTCCGTGGCGATCCGACCCGCAATATCATCGTGGGCAACACCGTGCTGTACGGCGCGATTGCCGGCGAAGCGTTCTTCAATGGCGTGGCCGGCGAGCGCTTCGCGGTGCGCAACTCGGGCGCGGCCGCGGTAGTGGAAGGCACGGGCGACCATGGCTGCGAGTACATGACCGGCGGCACCGTGGTGGTGCTGGGCGGCACCGGGCGCAACTTCGCGGCCGGCATGTCGGGCGGCATGGCCTACGTCTATGACGAGGACGGCCTGTTCGACAAGCGCTGCAACACCTCGATGGTGGCACTGGATACGGTGCTGGCCGCGGCGGACCAGGAAAAGGGCCAGTCCCAGGCGTCCTGGCACAAGGTGAACGGCCAGCGCCAGCTGGACGAAGTCATCCTCAAGGGCCTGATCGAGCAGCATTTCCGCTTCACCGGCTCCGAGCGCGCCAAGGCGCTGCTGGCGGACTGGGCCACGGCACGCCGCAAGTTCATCAAGGTTTTCCCGACCGAGTACAAGCGTGCGCTGGGCGAGATGTACGCCAAGGAGCAGGAAGCGAAGGACAGCGATCGTATCGCGGCCTGAGCCTCGTAGCCCGACCAAGCAGAGCGGCGGCGCGCACCCGCGCCGCCGGCCTCACAAGATACTGACCCCACGGCGGGGCCGGCGCATGCGCCGGACCTGCCCAGCAAGACCAAGGACGCAACATGGGTAAGGCGACTGGCTTTCTCGAATTTCCGCGCCAGAACGAAGGTTACGAACCCGTAGCCAAGCGCGTGAAGCACTACAAGGAATTCGTTTTCGCGCTGTCCGACAGCGAAGCGAAGATCCAGGGCGCGCGTTGCATGGACTGCGGCATTCCGTTCTGCAACAACGGCTGCCCGGTCAACAACATCATCCCCGACTTCAACGACCTGGTGTACCGCCAGGACTGGAAGTCGGCGATCGAGGTGCTGCACCAGACCAACAACTTCCCCGAGTTCACGGGCCGCATCTGCCCGGCACCATGCGAATCCGCCTGCACGCTGGGCATCAATGAGGCACCGGTCGGCATCAAGTCGATCGAGCACGCCATCATCGACAAGGCCTGGGACGAAGGCTGGGTCGCCCCGCAGCCGCCCAGGCACAAGACCGGCAAGACCGTTGCCGTGGTCGGCTCCGGCCCCGCCGGCATGGCCGTCGCCCAGCAGCTGGCGCGCGCCGGCCACGACGTGACGGTGTTCGAGAAGAACGACCGCATCGGCGGCCTGCTGCGCTACGGCATCCCCGACTTCAAGCTGGAAAAGTGGCTGATCGACCGCCGCATGGACCAGATGCAGGCCGAAGGCGTGACCTTCCGCGCCGGCGTGATGGTGACCGACGGCGAACTGCCGGCCGGCATCAAGAACTATGCGCGTGAAACCATCTCGGCCCAGGCCCTGCAGGATCAGTTCGACGCCGTCGTGCTGGCCGGTGGCTCGGAAGTGCCGCGCGACCTGCCGGTCCCCGGCCGCGATCTGTCCGGCATCCACTACGCGCTGGAATTCCTGATCCCGCAGAACAAGGAAGTCGCTGGCGACGCGCCGAACGACATCCGTGCCGACGGCAAGCACGTCATCGTGATCGGCGGCGGCGATACTGGCTCGGACTGCGTGGGCACCTCCAACCGCCACGGCGCCGAATCGATCGTCCAGTTCGAGCTGCTGCCGCAGCCGCCGGAAGAAGAGTACAAGCCGCTGGTATGGCCGTACTGGCCGATCAAGCTGCGCACCTCGTCCTCGCACGACGAAGGCTGCGATCGCGACTGGTCGGTTGCCACCAAGGAATTCATCGGCGAGAACGGCAAGATCACCGCGCTCAAGGCCTGCCGCGTCGAGTGGAAGGAGGGCAAGATGCAGGAAGTGCCGGACAGCGAGTTCATCCTCAAGGCCGACCTCGTGCTGCTGGCGATGGGCTTCACCAATCCGGTCGGCTCGTTGCTGAGCGCCTTTGGCGTGGACACCGACGCCCGCAAGAACGCACGCGCCAGCACCGAAGGCGAGCGCGCCTATCACACCAACGTGCCCAAGGTGTTCGCCGCAGGCGATGTGCGCCGCGGTCAGTCGCTCGTGGTGTGGGCCATCCGCGAAGGCCGCCAGGCTGCGCGTTCGGTCGATGCCTTCCTGATGGGGCACTCCGAGCTGCCGCGCTAAGACACTGCACGCTTCGAAAAGCCCGCCCCGCGCAAGCCGGGCGGGTTTTTTTACAGGCGCGCGGTCAGGCCGGGGGCAGCGCGCGGCCCATCAGCACGGCGCCGGTGCCGTAGGCCGCCAGCTTGGCGGCCAATCTGTCATTGGGCGGGACCATTTTTTCGTACCCGAGTCYGCGCCACCACGGTGCGGCCGACTGCACGGCGACCAGCCGCGACGAGCGCAGCCCGGCGTCCAGCGCCGCCGCGCGGGTGGCTTTGTAGAGTCCTTGCGCCAGGCCCTTACCCTGGCCGGCGGGTGCCACCGCCATATCGTGGACAAACCAGGTCAGCGTCATCGCGCAGCCGGGCTCGCCACCTCGGTCCCAGTGCCGCTCCAGCACGCCATCGAGCGGCGGCAGGCTGTCCTGCGGCCACATATGGGTAAACAAATAGGCTGCCAGGGTCTCGTCCCGTCCGGCATGCGCGGCCACCCAGCAGGTGGCGGGCGACAGCGTCAGCCGGCTGGCCAGGGCCACACCGGATTCAAGCAGCATGCCGCGATAGCACCGGGCCTGGATTTCGAGCACGGCGGGCAGGTCGGTGGGCCGCATGGGCCGGAGAATGCATTCGCTCATGGCAGGCGATTATCGCATCCGGTTTCACGAGCCGGCAGGCTGCAAGCGCGTCGGTGCGGGCCGGCAAGCCTTCCGTGTGATGCATCGTGTCCGCTCCCACAGGGTTGTCCCGGCTATGGTTAACGTGGTCTGTGCGGCTCTGGGCATTCTTCGTAGAATGACCTGACAATTAGAACAAAAACTAGAACAAAGACTGCCTCGCTAATCCCTTTCAGCCGATCGAGATGCCACCGGCAATGCCTGTGGCACGGAGGAACTGATGTCCGAAGTGCGCATTTTTTCGCGGCTTTGGCGAGGTAAGGCGACGTTGCTTCACCCCGCTGCAAAGCCGGCTCGTCAGCAGTCTCCCTTGCGTGCCAGGCATCCGCTGTTCAAATCGCCTGTTTTCCGCCTCCCCCGGCAGGGTACGGGCATGGCAGCGTGCCTTGCATCCGTAGTCCGGCCCATGGCGCTGCTCTGCCTCGCCAGCCTGCTGGCCGGCATCGTCAGCCCTGTCCTGGCGCGGCAGCCGGCTCCGCAGGCAACCGCGACCCCGGCTGCGTTCACCCGCCCCGTCCCGTTTCCCGTCCGGCCTATCCGTTTGGTCGTGCCCTTTCCCGCCGGCGGCGTGCCGGATGCCGTGGCACGCCTGCTGGCGGAGCGCCTGGCGGTACGTCTTGGCGTGCCGGTGGATGTCGACAACCGTCCCGGCGCGGGCGGCACCACCGCGGGGGAGGTGGTGGCCAAGGCGAGTTCCGATGGGTATACCTTGCTGTTCCATCAAGCCACCATGCTGATCCAGCCGGGCCTGGAGCCCATGTCTTATGACGTGGTGCGCGACTTCACGCCGGTGGCGCGGGTAGCCACCATGCCGCTGTTCCTGGTGATCGATGCGCGCCTGCCGATGCGCACGCCGCAACAATGGCTTGCGGAGGTCAATGCCAACCCCGGCTCCTACAGTTATGGTAGCGGCCAGGCCGGCAGCCCTTCGCACCTCTACGCCCAGTACGCCGTACATGGCGTCCTCAACGGGGTGCCCCTGGTCACGGCCAAGGGCGAGGGCGCCGTGGTGCAAGAGATGCTTGCCGGGCGCATCAGCKCCTGCTTTTGTGCCTTTGCCTCCGTGCAGGCGCAGGTCAGGAACGGCAATTTGCGTTTGCTGGGCGTGACCGGTGTGGCGCGCTCGCAACTCGCGCCCACCGTGCCAACCCTGCAGGAATCCGGGCTGGACGGCTACGGGGCTGGCGCCTGGTATGGCGTCATTGCGCCGGCCAGGACGCCGCATGCCATCGTGGCTCGGATCGCCAGCGAACTGGACGCGGTGATGGGCGAGCGCGAGGTCCGGGATCGCTTGCTGGCGGCGGGCCTGACACCGTTGCGGGACTCGCCCGAAGCGTTTGCCATGGCGATACGCTCGGAGTCGATCCAGTGGCAGGTAATCCTGCGGCAGACAGAGGGACCGGCCGAGCCCTAGGCCGCGCGCGCTCCGGCGCCGGTCGGGGTCAAATGTGACGAAACAATTATTTGCGATTCGTGGATGTGGATTGCGGCACACTGGCGTGGGCGCCGCTAGGTAGTAGCCCTTATAATGGCGGACTGCCTAACACGGTGCCAACGTGACCGATTCCGCCTCAAACCTAGTCGAGCTCCAGTCTGTCGATTTCGCCTATACGGCGGGCGGCAAGCCTGTCCTGTCGGGCCTTAGCATGCGCTTCCCGCGCGGCAAGGTGGTTGCAGTCATGGGCGGCTCGGGCTGCGGCAAGACCACCGTGATGCGCCTGATCGGCGGCCAGGTCCGGCCGCAGCAGGGCAAAGTGCTCTTCAACGGTGCCAATATTCCCGCCCTGGATCGCGATGGCCTCTACGCCGTGCGGCGCCAGATGGGCATGCTGTTCCAGTTTGGCGCCTTGTTCACCGATCTGTCGGTATTCGACAACGTTGCCTTCCCGTTGCGCGAACATACCGATTTGCCCGAGTCGATGATTCGCGACCTGGTGCTGATGAAACTCAATGCCGTCGGCCTGCGCGGGGCCCGCGAGCTGATGCCGTCGGAGATCTCCGGCGGCATGGCGCGCCGGATCGCGCTGGCCCGCGCGATCGCGCTCGATCCCGCCCTGCTGATGTATGACGAGCCCTTCGCGGGGCTCGACCCCATCTCGCTGGGCCTGACCGCGCGGCTGATCCGCAGCCTGAACGACGCGCTGGGCGCCACCTCCATCATCGTGTCGCACGACGTCAACGAGACCTTCCTGATCGCCGACTACGTCTATTTCATCGCCAACGGCCGCATTGTCGCGCAAGGCGAGCCCGAGGCCCTGCGCGCCTCGAGGGATCCCTTCGTGCACCAGTTCATCCATGCCGAACCCGATGGCCCGGTGCCCTTCCACTATCCAGGGCCATCGCTGGCCGAGGACTTCGTGAGCGGGGCGGGGCAATGATCGAGTTCTTCACAAGCATCGGCTCCGCCGTGCGGCAGTCGGTCATCGGGCTTGGCCATGCCACCCGCATGTTCTTCACGGTGCTGGCGATGTCGCCGGCACTGCTGCGCCGGTTCCGGCTGGTCAGCGACCAGATCTTCTTTGTCGGCAACCTGTCGCTGGTGATTATTGCGGTATCTGGCCTATTTGTCGGCTTCGTGCTTGGTTTGCAGGGCTATTACACGCTAAATCGCTACGGCTCCGAGCAGGCACTCGGCTTGCTGGTGGCCCTGTCGCTGGTGCGCGAACTGGGTCCGGTGGTGACGGCACTCTTGTTCGCCGGACGCGCCGGTACTTCGCTCACGGCCGAGATCGGCCTGATGAAGGCCGGCGAGCAGCTCACGGCCATGGAGATGATGGCGGTCAATCCGCTGCAACGCGTGATCGCGCCGCGCTTCTGGGCTGGCGTGGTGGCCATGCCGGTGCTGGCGGCGATTTTCAGCGCCGTCGGCATCCTCGGCGGCTATCTGGTCGGCGTGCAGATGATCGGCGTGGACGCGGGCGCGTTCTGGTCGCAGATGCAGAATGGGGTGGACGTTCGGAATGATGTGCTGAACGGTGTCATAAAAAGCTTCATTTTTGGCATCGCGGTGACGTTTATTGCGCTGTACCAGGGTTATCAGGCCAAGCCCACGCCGGAAGGCGTGTCGCGCGCCACCACGCGTACCGTGGTGATTGCCTCGCTGGCCGTGCTGGCGCTGGATTTCCTGCTGACTGCGCTGATGTTCAGCTGACCTGCCGGTGCGGTCGCCGGAGTACTTGAAGAAGAGACGCAGGTCAACTACCCCGGCCTAAAGAGGCTGTCGCAAAAGGTGCAAGTCGAAACAATTCAGCTTTGTAAGTGCTTGAATTGTCGGGGGAAAAAAGCCGGCATGCTCGGCTGTGTACCCTTTTGCGACAGCCTCTTTAGGCCGGAGCTTGTAGAGGCAACTCAACAGGCTCGGGTTGACCAGGCAAAGCGGTACCCAACCCGCTACGTTGCGAACAGGTGCAAGACCAACGTTGGGATGCTTCCTCAGTTCCAACCTCTTGAAGCCCCGGTTGCAGACAAGCGACAGGGTAAGCACGAAACGGATCGGGGCAGATCGCCGGTTCGCAACATTGCCGAGGGGAGACCTCCTGCAAGGGAGGCGTCACCAGGCCCGTAAGGGCAACTTTTGGGGAGAGATTGCCTTGGCAGTCTTTGTGTTGGACAAGAGCGGCAAACCGCTCATGCCGTGCAGTGAGAAGCGCGCCAGGCTGTTGCTGGCGTGCGGCCGCGCGCGCGCGCACCGCGTGATGCCCTTCGCCATCCGCCTGGTGGATCGGCGGCAGGCGGACAGCGTCCTGCAACCGATCCGCCTCAAACTCGATCCAGGTAGCAAGGGCACTGGGGTGGCCATCGTGCGCGAAGTTGAGTCCGGCGGTGTCGAGCCGGCTCGGCATGCTGCCGTGCTGTCTCTCGCAGAACTGATCCACCGCGGCGCGCAGATCAGTCTGAACCTGACTGCACGTCGCGCTATGCGTCGGGCGCGACGCGGTCGCAATACCCGCTATCGGGCCGCTCGTTTCGATAACCGGTGCAAGCCCGTTGGCTGGCTGGCGCCGAGCCTGCAACACCGTGTGCAGACCACGATGGCTTGGGTGCGCCGTTTCCGGGCGCTCGCGCCGATTACAGCCGTCAGCACCGAACTCGTCCGCTTCGACATGCAGACGCTGCAAAACCCGGAGATCTCCGGCGTCGAGTATCAGCAAGGCGAACTGGCCGGCTACGAGGTCCGGGAGTACCTGCTGGAGAAATGGGGCCGGCAGTGCGCGTACTGCGATGCCCGCGATACGCCGCTGGAAATGGAGCATATCGAKGCCCGGGCAAACGGTGGCTCCAACCGGGTCGCCAACCTGACGCTGGCGTGCGTGCCTTGCAATCGGAAGAAGGCCGCGCGYCCGCTCKCYGATTTCCTGCGCAAGGACCCGGAGCGTCTCAGGCGCATTCAGGCCAAGGCAAAGTCACCGCTTCGCGACGCCGCTGCGGTCAATTCGACCCGGTGGGCCTTGTACAACGCGCTGAAGACCACGGGGCTTTCCGTGGAGACTGGGTCGGGTGCACGGACGAAGTACAATCGCCGACGATTCGATCTGCCAAAGACGCACGCGCTGGACGCCGCGTGCGTTGGGGTGATCGACTCGGTTTCGGGATGGCAAAAGCCCACGTTGGCGATC
>NZ_JBFTQG010000043.1:0-58951 GCF_056398885.1 Cupriavidus sp. 01T418 | reverse complement strand
TTGTGCTTTCTGCTCAGGCTGCGCGATAGGTGCCTGAGGCGGACCAGCAGCGCYTTGTGAGGCTTCGGGCCGGGTATCGSAGGTTCTCCCGTCGAGAGCGTTGCCAAGGCCGAGACACCCAGATCCACACCGACCGCGCCTTGGTTTTCGGCTTTGGGCAGATGAGCATCGTCCTGGGTYTCGACGGTGACACTGACAAACCAGCGGTCGGCCACACGGGAGACCGTGGCCGACATGATCTTGCCAGCGAAGCGCAACGTCTCGCGCATGCGCACCCAGCCAAGATTGGGGATGCGGATGCGCGAACCGTCGACACTGAACTGGTCGTTGGTGAGCGTGAAGCGGTCGTGCACGCCTTTCCTGCGGAATTGCGGGTAGCGGGCGCGACCGGCAAAGAAGTTCTTGAAGGCATCGCCCAGCTGAATGATCGCCATCCGGTCGTGTCCTCGCCTTGATTCAGAATAATGACCTCCACTTGCTTCGCCTCGCAAATGGCGAACACCAGTTCGGCACCGAACCACAACAGCCGGTCCTTATGCGTGATGATGAGCCGGCCGACCTGGCCTCCTGTCACCGCGCCGAGCAAGCCATCTTGCGTGACAAGCTCAAATTATTCAGGAATGAGCGGAAACGAGCAACTCTTATGCAAGCAGTTCGAGCCCTGGCACATCTGCCGGAGCCGACCAGGTGCGCCAACGCCGGTTGAAATGACGACGGAATTGGCCTGTCCTGTCGGCTCCGTCAAATGCAGCTGGGTTGCTTCCCTCCCGCAAGCGGGAGAGATGGCATGAACACCGCCCGTCCCTAGGCAGATCCGGCTTTGTCAGCAGCCTGCGGCTCCTGCGCGCGCGGCAGCAACAGGCCCACCTGGATGATGCGTGGCCCATCCATGCGTGTCACCGTCAGTTTCAATCCGGCAATCTCCACCGCGTCGCCCTCCACCGGCGGCGACTTGAAAGCCTTCTGCATGGCAGCTTCCAGCGTCCGGGCGGCTTCGTCGGCACTCAGCGCCCGCGTACCGTAAAGCCCTGCCACGTCCCGCAGCATGGCGTCGCCAGACAGCAGGAAATCGTGGCTGGCCTTGCCCCACGCCGGCGCCGGCCCGGGCCGAAGGAACAGCAGCGCCAGCATTGGCACGCTGGTCCCCGGCGCCAGGACGGAAACCATATCGCCTGCCCGCAGCACGGTCTGCCCGGGCGCCGCCAGCGCCTTGTCGCGTACCACCGTGAGCAGGCGGCAGCGCGGCGGCAGTTCGAGCTGGTCGGCGCGCAGGTTCTCGGCGGGAGAATCGGCCTCGACCCTGAATTGCATCACCTCCAGCGCCGGCCCATGGGTACCCTGCAGGCGCGCGCGGGACAGCGGCTCGGGATAGGCAGGCCGCAGCACGCGCGCCAGCCGCGCCGCCAGCCGCACGGTGGTGCCCTGCAGCAGCAGGCTGGTCAGCACGACCGCGAAAGCGATGCGAAACAGCAGCCCGGAGTCGGGCATGCCCCGCAGCAAGGGGAACAGCGCCAGCACGATGGGCACCGCACCGCGCAGGCCCATCCATGCCACGAAGCCCTTTTCGCGCGCGCTGAAACGGAACGGCAGCAACGCCAGCCAGACCGCCGCCGGGCGCGCCACCAGCATCAGGAAGACCGCCACCGCCACCGCGGGCAAGGCCACCTCCCAGATCCGGTGCGGCGCCACCAGCAGGCCCAGCAGCAGGAACATCACGGACTGCGACAGCCAGGCCATGCCGTCCATCGCCCGCATGGCATCGGCGCTGACCGCCCGGTCGCGGTTGCCCACCAGGATGCCGGTCAGGTAGACCGCCAGGAAGCCGCTGCCGCCCGCGGTCTGCACGATGGCGAACACCATGGCGCCGCCCGAGCACAGCAGGATGGCCTGCAGGCCTTCGGCCACGCGCATGCGTTCCAGGACATTGGCCAGGCAGTAGCCCAGGCCCAGCCCGAGCAGGCCGCCCACGCCGAACTGCACCACCAGGCGCCAGACGAGCGCACCCGGGCTCAGGCCGGCGGGCGCGGCGATCCAGTCAATCAGCGTCAGGGTCAGGAAAATGGCCATCGGGTCGTTGATGCCGGACTCGATCTCCAGCACGCTGGCAACCCGCTCCTTGAGCCGGATGCCGCTGGTATTGAGCAGCGAGAACACTGCCGCGGCATCGGTCGAGCCGACGATGGCGCCCAGCAGCAGGCCGAGCTTCCAGTCGATCTCCAGCATCCAGGCGGCAAACAGGCCCACCAGGCCGGTGGTGACCAGGACCCCGACGGTGGCCAGCGACAGCGATGGCCGCAGCGCTACCCGGAAGGTCGCCAGCCGGGTGCGCAGGCCGCCATCGAGCAGGATCACCGCCAGCGCCAGGTTGCCAACCAGGAAGCTCAGCCAGGTGTTGTTGAAACGGATGCCTCCAGGTCCGTCCACGCCGGCCAGCATGCCGACCGACAGGAAGACAAGCAGGAAGGGCACGCCCAGGCGCGCCGAGAAGGCGCCCACCACAATGCCCAGGGACATCACGACGGCCCCGATCAGGATGACATGGTCAATGCTTTCCAAGACGGCTTTCCCTTTCAGTGCCCTGCCGGATCGGCCGCAGGCTGCGGACGCGGCGGCAACGGCAGTGCAGCCAGCGATGATAGCGCAGCGCCATGCCAGCTTTGCCATGGACCCAGCCACCAACCTTCGAATGTCTGCTAGGGAGATACCCGGAGGTTGACCCTTATTGCAGACATTTGAAAGGCAAATGAAAGGTCACCACCTTAATTTCCACCGTGCCAGCGGCGGGACCCATGCGCGCGTCATTCTTGCGCGTTGCAGCATCCACAGCCGCGCGGATTTCAAGCAGTTTTTTCGAGGAGATTCATTTTGCGCATTCGTAGCCAAAAGGACTTTGCCTCCGGCCTGATGTTCATCCTGGTCGGATTCGGCTTTTCCTGGGTCGCACGTGGTTATTCCATGGGCACCGCCGCCAAGATGGGCCCGGGATATTTCCCGTTCTGGCTCGGCATCGTGCTCGCCCTGCTGGGCGCGCTGGTGCTGTGGGGGTCCCTGTCCGCCCGCAAGGAAGAAGATCGGCTGGCGCACTGGGACCTCAAGACCCTGTTGTGGATCCTGGGTTCGGTAGTGCTGTTCGGCCTGATGCTCAAGCCGCTCGGCATGGTGCTGTCGGTCCTCGTGCTGGTGCTGGTGTCCTCGATGGCCAGCCATGAATTCAGCTGGAAGGGCGCCATCGCGAACGCGATCATCCTGGTGTTGATCAGCATGGGTGCCTTCGTCTACGGCATCAATCTTCAGATGCCGGTGTGGCCGGCATTCCTGGCAAGTTAAGGAGAAGGCCATATGGAACTGCTAGCCAACCTGGGCCTCGGCTTCTCGACCGCCCTGACCCTGCAAAACCTCGCATACGCCTTCCTGGGCTGCGTGCTGGGTACCCTGATCGGCGTGCTGCCGGGCCTGGGGCCTCTGGCCACCATCGCCATGCTGCTGCCGGTGACCTACACGCTGCCCCCGGTGGCGGCGCTGATCATGCTGGCCGGTATCTACTACGGCGCCCAGTACGGTGGCTCCACCACCGCCATCCTGGTCAACCTGCCGGGTGAATCGTCGTCGGTGGTGACTACGATCGATGGCTATCAGATGGCCAGGCGAGGACGAGCGGGGGTGGCGCTGGCCACCGCCGGCCTGGGCTCGTTCTTCGCCGGCTGCGTGGCAACCCTGATCCTGGCCGCGTTTGCCGCGCCGCTGTCGGAACTGGCCTTCAAGTTCGGTCCCGCCGAATACTTCTCGCTGATGGTGCTGGGCCTGATCGGCGCGGTGGTGCTGGCTTCGGGCTCGCTGGTCAAGGCGATTGCCATGATCGTGCTGGGCCTGCTGCTGGGCCTGGTCGGCACCGACGTGAACTCGGGCGCCGCGCGCTTCTCCTTCGATGTGCCTGAGCTGACCGATGGCCTGAACTTCGTCTCGGTGGCAATGGGTGTATTCGGCTTCGCGGAAATCATCGCGAACCTAGAACAGAAGGATGCCCGCGAAACCTTCACCGACCACATCACCAACCTGTTCCCGACCAGGGATGACTTCAAGCGCATGATCCCCGCGGTGCTGCGTGGCACGGTGCTGGGTTCGGCGCTGGGCATCCTGCCGGGCGGCGGTGCCGCGCTGGCTTCTTTTGCAGCCTACTCGCTGGAAAAGAAGACCTCGAAGTACGCGCATGAGTTCGGCAAGGGCGCCATCGAAGGCGTGGCCGGCCCGGAATCGGCCAACAACGCCGCGGCGCAGACCTCCTTCATCCCGCTGCTGACGCTGGGCATTCCGCCCAACGCGGTGATGGCGCTGATGGTGGGCGCAATGACCATCCACAACATCCAGCCGGGCCCGCAGGTCATGACCAGCAACCCCGCGCTGTTCTGGGGCCTGATCGCCTCGATGTGGATCGGCAACTTCATGCTGATCATCCTGAACCTGCCGCTGATCGGGATCTGGGTGAAGCTGCTCAAGGTGCCTTACCGCTACTTGTACCCGGCCATCCTGACCTTCTGCTGCATCGGCGTGTACTCGGTCCAGAACACCACCTTCGACGTGTTCCAGACCGCCGCCTTCGGCGTGATCGGCTACCTGTTCATCAAGCTCAAGTGCGAGCCGGCGCCACTGCTGCTGGGCTTCGTGCTGGGACCGATGATGGAGGAGAACTTCCGCCGCTCGCTGCTGCTGTCGCGCGGCGAATTCAGCGTGTTCCTGACCCGTCCGCTGTCGCTCGGCCTGCTGATCGCCGCCGCGGTGCTGGTGCTGATCGTGGCGCTGCCGTCGATCAAGAACAAGCGCGAAGAAGCGTTCCAGGAAGAATAAGCAAGCCAGTCCCGCGGCCCGGCTCCGGCCGGCCGCGGGCGATCTCCTATCCGATTTGTCCAGGGAGCCGCTCGATAACGTCGCTCGCCTGCCGCTGGCGCAACGCCCTCGCTTCGCGCTGCACGGGCTCTTCGCCTTCGCCAAGCTCGAATTTGGCGACCGACACCGGGCCATCTTTGCGATAGCCTTCTGTTTTGTCGTCCTGTACGAAACGACTGCGCAGGATCGCCAGCGAAGCCTGGATCACCGCACCGTACTTGCCGTCGCGTTCCTTGCGGAACGCCCCAGCGACTTCGGCAACCCGCGCAGCAACGTCACGAGGACGCGTTCGCAGTCACGCGTGTACTGGTCGCTGTAGCCGTCGAGCGTTGCGGGCTTGGCCATCAGAAACCGATCCTTTCTTTGCGCAGATGCTCGGCCATTTCCTTGGAGCGGCCTTCGCCGCGCAGCAGGTCGAGGTAGACCTGAACCGGGCTGGCCAGCCAGATGCCGCCGACTTGTTCGCGGAACAGCAGCTCGCCGGGCGACTTCGCTTCAATGATTGCCAGGTTGGCGCCTTCGTTGACGACACGTGCGCCGAGGTCGGCGATGGCTGCGTCGGCGTTTGCACCGATCAGCAACCGAGTACGCACCTGGGAAACGCTGGAGAGAAATGGCGCGTAGCGCTGCGCGGCGGCTTCGTGACTGATCGCGTACCCGGCATCGTGGGCGTCGAAGACTTCGCCGACCCGCTCCAGCAGCGTGTCCGCCTTCGCTGCGGGCACGTAATAGCGACGCAGGTTCGAAGGCCGAATGGATGCGATTTGCTTCACCCACGCATCCAGCAAGGCTGCGGGCTCGCGAAGGTGGCGCTCCTTGCTGGGCCCTTGTCCGCGCGAGACCAGCCAGTCGAAACGTTCCAGTTCCGTCAACACCTGCGAAGCGGTAGCCGGGGACACCATCGCCTGCTGCGCGAGCTCCTTGACGCCGAACCAGTCCTGATGGTGAATCAGCAAAGCGTGAAGCACCTGCGCACGCCGTCCGGAAAACAGGGAGCGAACCGACTTCGCGAGGGCCTTGGGCGGCGGCTTGTCGATGTAGATATAGGCCCCCGGCGCGGGCAAGTACAGGCTTCCGCCGCTGTCGTAGTAGCCGACGCGCTCATCTGTGAGCAATTCCTTGGCTCCCGGGGAAATGGACTCGGCGACCAGGAGCGACAGGGGTTCTTTGCCCTGCCCCTTAGGCCGGCCATGGCGGGCTTCCCTGAGCTGCCAGAGAATCTGACGGACGTCTCGTGGATAGACGGCTTTCCTGGCTTCGATCATCAAGATGAAGGACTTGCTCCCTACGTGCAGGTCGATCTGGGCGTCATGCCTGCGGTCGCCGATCGAGCCGACAGGTTCCCGGTGACCCAGGTCGGCGTGCACCTCCGGCAGTTCCCGAAGGGCTTCGAGAAACCGCTCGATCAATTGACGTTCGGTCATGGAGGACGCAAGCATCATCGTGATGGAGCTTATTTACTGTTCAGTGAATAATGGAATTATAGCAAATATTCAGTATTCCCCAAATATTTACTGTGCAGCGAATAAGCATGTGGCGTCTCGACGTGCCGCCCGCGGGGCTCGCGGGCGTTGCCCCGCGCCTCATGCGGAATGGGCAGCTTCGTCTTACAACTGCACTGCCGCCCCATCTCCAGGCGCGCCGAACAATCCCGCGCAGGCGTCCCGCACCGCCGCCGTGACATGCCGGCGCGCATGGTCGCGCCGCTCCAGCATGCCGATGGTGCGCATCACCGGGGCGCCGCCTGCTTCCAGGGGAAGGATGCGCAAATCCTTGTCGTCGCGCCAACGCGCACGCTGCAGCATCGGCACCACGGTCACGCCCACCTGCTGGCGCACCAGTTCGACCAGTGCCTCGATGGAGTTCAGCTCCAGGAACTCGTTGACCCGCAGATGCGCGCGGCGCAACGCCCGCTCCACCTGCATGCCGGTGCGCTGGCCGCGGTCGAAACGCAGGAAGGGGTTGGCCGCCAGCGCCTCGCGCGCGCTGGCTCCCGGGCTGTCGCGCCCGGCGATCGCCACCAGCGGCTCCTGGTAGAGCGGCGTCCACTCCAGCGTGCCCGCCAGGCGGCCCGAGCCTTCCACCAGCATCGCCGCGTCCAGCTCGCCCGCCTCCACCTGCGCCGCCAGTTCGATCGACTTGGCGCCAACCAGGCGCACGTTCAGCGCCGGGTGCTCGCGCTTCATGCGCGCCACCACATGCGACAGCCCACCCATCACCGACACCACGGCCCCCACCGCCACCGCGCCGGCCATGGCGTCCGGCGTCTCCGGCACCAGTCGCATCTCGTCGTAGAGGGCCAGCATGCGGCGCGCCTGCGGCAATAGCTCGCGGCCGCCGGCATTGAGCGCCACCACCCTGCCGCCGCGATCGAACAATTCGCGGCGCAGCTCGGTCTCCAGCGCGCGCATCTGCAGGCTGACCGCAGCCTGGGTGAGCGCCACCCGCTCGGCGGCCGCGGCGAATGAGCCGTGGTCGGCCACGGCAGTGAAAGTGCGCAGGAAACGGATGGTGCTCATCAGCGAAGACCCAAAGTGGAATGGTGAGGCGTAAGGCTTATCCGGCACACCATTACTTAAGAAAAACTTGAGACATAAGAAAGAAATATTAGCTTTCATTACGACTGGCTGCACGGAATAATAATGCGCAGCACGATTGAAAGCCGGCCTCGGCCCGCACTTGTCTTCCCGATCCGGAGATCACCATGAAACACTGGCTGCGCCTTGTTGGCACGAGCCTCGCCACCGGGCTGGCCCTTGGCGCCGTCCCGGCACTCGCCGACACCTACCCGAACAAGCCGATACGCCTGATCGTGCCGTTCCCTGCCAGCGGCGCCACCGATCTGCTGGCCCGCGCCATCGCGCAGAAGGTGGGTACCAGCATGGGCCAGCAGATCGTGGTCGACAACCGCCCAGGCGCGGGCGGGGCCATCGGTTCCGACATGGCCGCCAAGGCCCCGGCCGACGGCTACACGCTGCTGATCGCCACCACCAGCACGCATTCGATCGGGCCGTACATCAATAGCCACCTGCCGTACAACACCGCGACCGACTTCACGCCGATCGGCCAGGTGGCCATCGCCACCAACGTGCTGGTGGTGCCGAACAGCCTGCCGGTGAAGAACGTCAAGGAACTGATCGACTACGCCAAGAAGCATCCGGGCGAGTTGAACTACGCTTCCAGCGGCAACGGCACCGTGGTGCACCTGACCGCCGAGGCCTTCAAGGCGCAGGCCGGCGTGTTCATCACGCACATCCCGTATCGCGGCACCGCGCTGGCCGTGCCCGACCTGATCTCCAACAAGGTGCAGATCCTGTTCGACAGCATCGTCTCCGGCCTGCCGCACGTGAAGGACGGCAAGCTCAAGGCGCTGGCCGTGACCAGCCTCAAGCGCTCGCCGCTGGCGCCCGAGATCCCGACCGCCAGCGAGTCCGGCCTGCCGGGCTTCGAGTCCGATACCTGGTTCGGCATCTATGGCCCCAGGCAAATGCCGGCCGATCTCGTGAACCGCCTCAATGCGGAATTCAACAAGGCGATCCAGTCGCCTGACGTGAAGGATCGCCTCGGCAAGCTGGGCGCGGAGCCGGTCGGCGGCACGCCGGCGCAATTCGCGGCAATGGTCAGGCAGGACAGCGCGCGCTGGGGCAAGCTGATCAAGGATCGCAAGATCACCGTGGAATAACGATAAAGTCATTGCGACTTCAGGCGTGCGCCGCACGCGCCGCCAGCGAATCGAACCGAGAGCAAGCATGCAGAACTTCAACTGGACCAATCCCTACCCTTCCGTGCGCATTCCGCTGTTCGCGCGCAACGTGGTGTCCACTTCACACCCGCTGGCGGCGCAGGCCGGCCTGCGCATGCTGCTCAAGGGCGGCAATGCGGTGGATGCGGCCATCGCGGCAGCGGCGGCCATCACCATCGTCGAACCGGTCTCGTGCGGCCTGGGCAGCGACGCCTTCGCGATCCTGTGGGACGGCCGGGAAATGCATGGCCTGAATGCCTCGGGCGTGGCGCCGGCCGCATGGAATCCCGAATACTTCAAGGACAAGTACGGCGTGGACGCCAACGGCATTGCCAAGCGCCCCGTGCGCGGCTGGGACGCCGTCACAGTGCCGGGCGTGATTGCCGGCTGGGCCGCGCTGCATGAGCGCTTCGGCAAGCTGCCTTTCGCCGAACTGATGGAGCCCGCCATCGAGATCGCCGAGCGCGGCTACGCCGTGCCGCCGGTGGTGGCGCACAAGTGGGCCGCCGCGGTGCCCGAACTGAAGGACCAGCCCGGCTACGCCGATGCCTTCATGCCGAATGGCCGCGCGCCCAACGTTGGCGAGAAGTTCACGCTCAAGGCCGCTGCCGACACGCTGCGCAAGATCGGCGCCACCAACGGCCGCGCCTACTACGAAGGCGAGATCGCCGAAAAGATCGCCGCCTTCAGCAACGAATGCGGCGGCGCCATGACGGCCGACGACCTGCGCAACTACAGGCCGGAATGGGTCAAGCCGATCAGCAAGGCTTATCGCGACTACGAACTGCATGAGATTCCGCCGAACGGCCAGGGCATCGCCGCGCTGGTGGCGCTGGGCATCCTCGGCCAGTTCGACATGGCTGCGCTGCCGGTGGATTCGGTCGATTCGCAGCATCTGCAGATCGAGGCGATGAAACTGGCCTTTGCCGACCTGTACCGCTACGTGGCTGACCCCGGCAGCATGGAAGTCACGCCCGAGGCGATGCTGGACGACGCTTACCTGAAGTCGCGCGCCAAGCTGATCGACATGGAACGCGCCACGCATTTCGATTTCGGCATGCCCAAGGTCGGCGGCACCATCTACCTGACCGCCGCCGACGAGAGCGGCATGATGATCTCCTTCATCCAGTCGAACTACATGGGCTTCGGCTCCGGCGTGGTGGTGCCTGGCACCGGCATCAGCCTGCAGAACCGCGGCGTCGGTTTCTCGATGGACCCGAAATCCCCCAACGTGGTGGCCGGCGGCAAGCGCCCCTTCCACACCATCATCCCCGCCTTCCTGACCAAGGATGGCCGGCCGGTGATGAGCTTCGGCGTGATGGGCGGCGACATGCAGCCGCAGGGGCATCTGCAGACCGTGGTGCGCATGGTGGACTACAACCAGCAGCCGCAGGCCGCATGCTGCGCGCCGCGCTGGAAGGTCAACCGCGACTTCACGCTGGATGTGGAATCGACCATGGACCCGGCGGTCGTCGCCGGCCTGAAGGCACGCGGCCACCAGCTCAAGTCGGTCGACGATCCCTACATGGATTTCGGCTCGGGCCAGTTTATCTGGCGCCTGTCGGAGGATGCCGAGCATGGCTATGTGGCAGCCAGCGACAGCCGGCGCGATGGGCAGGCAGTAGGTTTCTAAGGCCTTTGCCTCTACCTTTGCCTCTACCCCGACAGCCATGACCACTTACGCTTATCGCCTGCTCAACGTCTTCGCCGAGTCCACTTTCGGCGGCAACCCGCTGTGCGTGTTCGAGGATGCGCGCGGGCTGGACGACGCCACCATGCAGGCCCTGGCGCTGCAGTTCAACTTGTCCGAGACCACCTTCATCCTGCCCTCCGAACAGGCCAGCGCACAGGTCCGGATCTTCACGCCGGGCTACGAGATGCGCTTTGCCGGCCATCCCACGCTTGGCACCGCGCACGTGGTGCGCGACCTCGCCGCTACCGGCGACGCGCTCACGCTCGAATTCAAGGCGGGTGTGGTGCCGGTGACCGCGCAGGGCGATGTGTGGACCTTCACCGCGCCGCATGCCGGCCAGCCGAAGACCGCCCCGGCCGGCCTGCCGGATGCGGAGATGGCCTGCCTGCTCGGACTTGCCGGGAGCGACCTGCTGGCTTCGCCGATGTGGGTCGACACCGGTGCCGACCAGTTGCTGGTGGCGGTGAAGAGCGTCGACGCCGTGCGCCGCGCGCAGCCCGCCAGCGCGCGCCTGGAGGCCTGGCCGCAGAGCAGCCTGGGCCGCAAGACCGCCTACGTGTTCGCCTTCGATCCGGCGCGGCCGGGACAAGTGGTGGCACGCTACTTCTTCACCAAGCAGGGCGGCGGCGTGGCCGAGGACCCGGGCACCGGATCGGCCTGCGCCAACCTGGGCGGCTGGCTGATTGCCAACAGCCACGCGCTGCCGGCCGGGTACCAGATCGCGCAGGGCGAAGCGGTCGGCCGGCCTTGCACGCTGCGGCTGGAGGTCACCGGGGATCGGGCCATCCGCGTGGGCGGACGCGTGATCGAACTGGGCCGCGGCACCATCAACCTGTAACTCGCTACCGCACGGGGCGAGACAAAGGGCGCACAGCTGGATTACAGTGAGTTCGGTCCGGGGCGCCAAGGCCGCGGTTGGTCCCGCATCCGTGCGCCATATACGCCCAATACGAGCAAACCCTGTACTGAGCCCATGTACACGCCAGCCCACTTCGCCAGCACCGAAAGCGACGCCATCGACGAAGTCATGCGCCGCTATCCCTTTGCCACGCTGATCGGCAATGACGCCGACGGGCTGCCGTTCGCCACGCACCTGCCGGTGGCGACTGAGCGCGGCAGCGACACCTGGCTGATCGAAGGCCATATGGCGCGCGCCAATCCGCACTGGCGCTGGCTGGAGCAGACACCGCGCGCGCTGCTGGTATTCCAGGGCCCGCACGGCTATGTCTCGCCCGCGCTGTACGAGCAGAAGCTGTCGGTGCCGACCTGGAACTACGTCGCCGTGCATGTGTACGCGGAAATCGCCACGATCCATGACGCCGACGCCAAGGATGCGCTGCTCAAGCGCCTGATCGCGCAGAACGATCCCGGCTACGCCGCGCAATGGCGGGCATTGCCGGAGGATTTCCAGCACAAGATGCTGGGTGCGATTGTTGGCTTGCGCATCATGCCGACGCGCGTCGAAGCCAAATTCAAGCTCAGCCAGAACCGCCCCGCCGCCGACCGCGCCCGCATTCTCGCCGCCCAGCAGGAAGGCAGCCCGATCGAGCGCGACATGGCGGCGTGGATGGCGCGCATGACGGGCGCGAACTGATGAAACCCTGAAGCCGGCACCCACCGTGCGCCGCTCAGGCGCGCGGCAGCCACTCCGGCGCGTGCGTGCCCAACGGCACCGAAGGCAGCGCCCAGTGCGCGGGCGTCTCGGACAGACGACCCGCATGCGACACCACGGTGAGTTCGCCGAAACCCGACGGCAAGGCCACCATCAGGTCGGCCACATCCTCAAGATGCTGGTCCGGCACCATCAACCCCTCTTCCACCCGCCCCAGGCTGCGCAACCACTGGCCGACCTGCGCCAGCGAAACCCGTACGTGCCAGCTGCCGCCCTCCACGGCCCGCCGATGCAGCGCGGCCATGGCGCCGAGCGCGAGCAGATAGCCGGCGGCGTGGTCCAGCACCTGGGCAGGCAGCGGGTGCGGTTCTTCGCTGCCGGCTGCCTGCGCTTCCGCATGATTGAAGCCGGTGGCGGTCTGCACCAGCGAATCGAAGCCGCGTTTGCCGGCCCACGGCCCAACGTGCCCGTAGGCACTCAACGTCACATAGACGATACCCGGACGTGCCCGCGCCGCCGCCTCCGGCCCCATGCCCAGTTCGGAGAGGCCATGCGGCCGATAGCCCTGGACCAGCACATCGGCGCCGTGCAACAGCTTGTGCAAGGCGCGTTTGTCGTCGAAGTCGCGCAAATCGAGCTGGCAGGCGCGCTTGCCGCGCCCGGTGTCGATCACCAGCGGCTCGATGGCAGGCAGGTGGGCGGAGGTGACCAGCAGCACGTCCGCGCCATGCGCGGCCAGGGTGCGCCCGGCCACCGGACCGGCGATGATGCGGGTGAAATCGAGCACGCGCACGCCCGATAGCGGGCGGGCACCGGCGGCCGGCAGCGCCGGCAACGGCTCCGGCAGCGCCTCGCCGATGCGCTCCAGCGTCAACGGCGGCAGGCCGCGCAGCGCCTGCCCCTGCGGATGCCGGTCCCACTCATCGAAGCTGCGCATGGCGGCAACCACCAGGCCGGCCTCGGAGGCGGCAGCCTCGAACGCCTCGGCCTCCCATCTCTGGAGAGCGGCTTGCACGGCCGCCCGCTCATGGGCGCAGCCCAGGATGCGCAGCACGCCGTCCCGGTGATGCGGGAAGTTGGTATGCAGGCGCACCCAGCGCCCGTCGCCGCAGCGGTAGGTGCCGGCGATCTTGTTCCAGATCTCCGCCGCCGGGCCGCCGTCCACGCGCAGGTAGCGCTCGCTGCGGAACTCGGCCAGGGCATGGCGCATGTCGATGGCAACGTCCTGCCAGCGTCCGCTGCGTTGCTGCCACAGCGTGGCGGCGGCGAGCGCGCTGGCACCCAGGCTGGCCTGGGCGGCGGAGCCCACGGCAAAGGATGACGGCAGCACCGGGTCGGCACCGGTGAGCTGCAGCCGCTCCAGGGCCGCGGCCGGCAGGCCGGCGGCCTGCCAGAGCCCGAATAGGGCCTCGCCCGGCGCTGGGCAGGAGGGGGGAGAGGTTGGCGTTGGGGTTGGCGTCGGGGTTGGCGTCAGCATGGCGGCGATGCTCCAGAGGGCGGATGCGCTCCCTCCATCCTAGGCTGCGGCGACTGTTTTTGCGCTGTGGCGCCGCGTTTGCACGACGCTGGCCGCCGGCCACGGTAAAATCAGCCGATCCGGCATTCCGCCATGCAATCGAGCAGCGCGGCGGGCTGCGCGCCGAACGCCGGCCGCCGCCTGCCCCTGAGTTAACCGCCCACCGGCGCCACCATGAGCAACGACCCCAAAGCCAACGACAACACGCCTGCCGCCTCCAATTTCCTGCGCAGCATCATCGACCAGGACCTCACCGCCGGCACCTATGCCGGCCGCCAGGATGCCCAGGGCGAGCCGTTGCCTCCCGTCATCACCCGTTTCCCGCCGGAGCCCAACGGCTACCTGCATATCGGCCACGCCAAGAGCATCTGCGTGAACTTCGGCATGGCGCGCGACTACGGTGGCCGCTGCCATCTGCGCTTCGACGATACCAACCCGGTCAAGGAAGACACCGAATACGTCGACTCCATCATCGACGCGGTGCACTGGCTCGGCTTCAGCTGGGACAGCACCGGCAAGGACGGCAGCAAGCAGCCCCACCTGTACTACGCCAGCGACTACTTCGACCAGCTCTACGCCTTCGCCGAAAAGCTGATCGAGCGCGGCGTGGCCTATGTGGACAGCCAGAGCGCCGAGCAGATCGCGCAAAACCGCGGCGACTTCTCCCGCCCGGGCACGCCCTCGCCGTTCCGCGAGCGCAGCGTCGAGGAAAACCTGCAGCTGTTCCGCGACATGCGCGCCGACAAGTACGCCGACGGCGAACACGTGCTGCGCGCCAAGATCGACATGACCGCGCCCAATATCATGATGCGCGACCCGGTGATCTACCGGATCCGCCATGCGCATCACCACCGCACGGGCGACAAGTGGTGCATCTACCCGATGTACGACTTCACGCACTGCATCTCGGACGCGCTGGAGAACATCACGCACTCGCTGTGCACGCTGGAGTTCGAGAACAACCGCCCGCTGTACGACTGGGTGCTGGCCGAGCTGCGCGAATGCGGCGTGTTCCACGCCCCGCTGCCGCGCCAGTATGAATTCGCCCGCCTGAACCTGACCTACGCCATCACCAGCAAGCGCAAGCTGCTGCAACTGGTCAGCGAGAACCGCGTGGACGGCTGGGACGATCCGCGCATGCCCACCATCGTGGGCATGCGCCGGCGCGGCTTCACGCCGGAATCGATCCAGTTGTTCTGCGATCGCATCGGTGTGGCCAAGTCCGATAGCTGGATCGACATGAGCACGCTGGAGGGCGCCGTGCGCGACGACCTCGACGCACGCGCAGCGCGCGGCGCGGCGGTGCTGGATCCGCTCAAGCTGATCCTCGACAACTATCCCGAAGGCCAGAGCGAGGACTGCACGGCCCCGGTGCACCCGAAGAAGCCGGAGCTGGGCGTGCGCGTGTTCCCGATCTCGCGCGAACTGTGGATCGAGCGCGACGACTTCAGCGAAGCGCCGCCCAAGGGCTATTTCCGCCTGTTCGCCCCCAAGGACGGCAATCCGGGCAGCAAGGTGCGCCTGCGCCACGGCTATGTGATCGAATGCACGGGCGTGGACCGTGACGCGGACGGCAAGGTGATTGCCGTGCACGCCAACTACCTGCCCGAGACCAGGAGCGGCACGCCGGGCGCGGACAGCGTCAAGGTCAAGGGCAATATCCATTGGGTCAGCGCGGCGCACGCCTATGAAACCGAGGTACGGCTGTACGACCGCCTCTTCAACGACCCGACCCCGGACGCCGGCGGCAAGAACTTCCTCGACGCGCTGAACCCGGATTCCAAGACGATCGTTACTGCCTACCTGGAACCCGGCCTGCAGCAAGCCGCGGCGGAAGACCGCTTCCAGTTCGAGCGCCAGGGCTACTTCGTGGCAGACCGGGTCGACTCCAAGCCGGGCAAGCCGGTCTTCAACCGCATCGTCGGCCTGCGCGACAGCTGGGGAAAGTAAGCCCATGCAAAACGTAACCTTCCCGCTCGAGGGCGAGCATATCGCCCTGAACGACCTGCTCAAGGTGACCGGCGTGTGCGACAGCGGCGGCGCCGGCAAGGCCCTGGTGGCGGCCGGCGAAGTGTCGGTCGACGGCGCGGTGGAATCGCGCAAGACTGCCAAGATCCGCGCCGGCCAGGTGGTCAGCGTGGCGGGTGTGAAGATCCGGGTGGTGGCGGCCTGACCGTCCTGTCCTCCGGTGTGCCCGGTGGCCGGCCAGCCGGCCACCGGGCACTTGCCTCCGAGCAAAGGAACTGACTATGCCGATCGCATTCTGGTGTGTGCTGCTGGCAGGCATCCTGCCCGTTGCGACCGTGGGCGTCGCCAAGGCAAGCGGAAACGCCTACGACAACCACGACCCGCGCGGCTGGCTGGAAAATCAGGGCGGACGCGCCCGGCGCGCCGACCTGGCCCATCGCAATCACTTCGAGGCCTTCCCCTTCTTCGCCGCGGCCGTGCTGTGCGCCACCCATCTGCAGGCACCGGCTGCGCGCATCGACGAGCTGGCGCTGGTTTTCATCGTCGCGCGCATCCTGTTCACCGTGTGCTACCTGGCCGATCGCGCCACCTTGCGCACGCTATGCTGGACCATCGGCTTCCTGTCGGTGATCGGTATCTTCCTGCTGCCCGTGTTCGTCCACTGAGGATAGGGATCATGCGGTACCTTCCTGTCGTCCTGTGCGCCCTCAGCCTGCTGGTACCGGCCTTGCCGGGCGCGGCGCGGGCCGAGCCGGCCAACTACGCGGTGGACCCGACCCATACGACCGTGTATTTCGCCACCAGCCATTTCGAGCGCACCTCGGTGCGTGGGCGTTTCGGCAAGATCGATGGCCGCATCAGCTATGACGAAACCAGCGGCGCCGGCGCCATCGATTTCACGGTCGATGCCGATTCGGTCGATTCCGGCAACCGCACCCTGGACGGCATTCTGCGCTCGGCCCAGTTTCTCGACGCCCAGAATTTCCCCGTGGTCCGGCTGCGCGCCAACCGCTTCGTGCGGGACGGCGAGCGGCTGGTGGCCGTGGAGGGCGAGCTGACCCTGCATGGCGTCACGCAGCCGCTGCGGCTGGAAGCCGAGCGCTTCAGTTGCGGCGAGATCTCGCTGTTTGGCATCAAGCGTCACGTTTGCGGCGGCGACTTCCGCGCAGTGCTGTCGCGCAGCGCCTTTGGCATGACGCGCTTCCTGCCGGACGTGGGCGATACCGTCGTGCTGACGATGTCGGTGGAAGCCACGCCAACCGTGCCGACGCTGGAGTGACAGCGGCGTCACCGGCCATCTTGATGCGGCCGCCGCATGTCGCCCCGGCGACGCCTGAAAAGCGGGTTTATCCTGTAGAATCAGCAGCTTGCCTTTTTTCCGGCTGGTGACTTTCCGGCGACCCGAAGACAATGATCACAATTCAAGTTGGGGATGTGGTGGCCGCGTCGCTGGCTGCCGCGGGCGCCTGCCTGATCTGCAGCATCCCGATGGCATTCCTGCGCCATTTTCCGGCGTGGGCGATGCGTACCTATGGCCGCCGCGCGCTGCTGGTGCCGCTGCTGATCGTGCCGGTGGCCGGCTGGCTGGCAGGGCTGGCCCTGTCGGGGCAGATCGACAGTTCCACCGGCCACGCCATGGTGGTGGCGACCGCCTTTCTCTGCCTGCTCCTGGCCTCGGCGCTGCTGCGCTATTACATGAGCGATTACCGGAAATCCCGCTGAAGCTGGCGCGCCACCGCAATTGCCGCGCCCGATTCACGTATGATGCGGCCTTTCGCTTCTCGCAGCATTTGCCGCTCCCGCTTCCTTCATGGCACTTAAATCCACCATCTACAAGGCCGAACTGTCCGTGTCCGACATGGACCGGCCCTACTACGGCAGCCACGCCCTGACCATCGCCAAGCACCCGTCCGAGAACGATGCGCGCATGATGGTGCGGCTGCTGGCCTTTGCCTGCGAAGCCAGCGAGACGTTGGCCTTCACCCGCGGCCTGGACGAGCCTGACGAGCCCGACCTGTGGGAGAAGACCCTGACCGGCGAGATCGCGCACTGGATCGAGCTGGGCCAGCCGGACGAGTCGCGGCTGAAGCGCGCCGCCGCGCGTGCCGACCGCGTCACGGTGTTCACCTACAATGGTGCGAGCGCGCGTGAATGGTGGAAAGGCATGGCCGGCAAGGCCGGCAAGCTGCGCAACGTGACCATCTACAATGTGCCGGCCGAGTCGGTGGAAGCACTCGCCGCCCTGGCCCAGCGCGCCATGCGGCTGTCAGTGACGATCCAGGATAGCGAGATCTGGGTCAGCGACGACGACCACAATGTCCGCATCACGCTTGAGATCCTGCAACAGCCGCAGCGCTAAGCCCGGCGCCGGGCGGTTTCGCCGGTATCGCGGCTGATGTCGCAGCCGACTTCGCCGCTGATGTCGCAGCTGATGCCGCATTTGCAGTTTCAGTATTACCCATCCGCCCGGTGCGGCCGGCACGCCGCCGGCTTCACCGAACCCGTGACCCTCGCTGATACAGCACAAGGAAGCCATCCATGAATACCACCCCCTCCGGCCTGCAATACGAAGACACCGTCACCGGCGAAGGCGCCGAAGCCACGGCAGGCAAGCATGTCACGGTGCATTACACCGGCTGGCTCTACGAGAACGGCCAGGCCGGCCGCAAGTTCGATTCGAGCAAGGACCGCAACGACCCGTTCGTGTTTCCGCTGGGCGCCGGCCACGTCATCCGCGGCTGGGATGAAGGCGTGCAAGGCATGAAGGTGGGCGGCACGCGCCGCCTGGTGATCCCGGCTGACCTGGGCTACGGCGCGCGCGGCGCCGGCGGCGTGATTCCGCCGAACGCCACGCTGCTGTTCGAAGTGGAACTGCTGGCAGTCTGATCGCCTGGCCGCCGCCAGGGCGGCGGCCAGCGGCAAGCCATTCCGCGTGGACGGTGCAGGCAAGAGGGGCGCCCGCGGGCGCCCCTCTTGCATTCCAGCGCCGCCAGGCACTCAGAAACTGATTGCCGCGTTGCTCACGTCGACCCGCACCTTGTCGCGATCCAGCAGGCGCGCGGCATGGCGCGCGTAGTCCTGGGCCCAGGCGGCATCGCCGGCGAAACGCTGCTCGCCGGAGAACCTGGCCACGCTGAGGATCTTGTCGATTACCAGCACCTTGCCCACAGGACTGGAGGCCTGGCAATCGAGTTCGGCATACTCACGGTCGAACCAGTGCCAGCCTGCGTCCTCGGTAACCGCCGCCAGCTCGGCGTCCCCAATCGTGAAGCCAAATTCCTTGCCGGTACCGAACACTACCGTGAGCGTGCGTGCCATAGCCTGATCTCCTGGTTGATGCCACATTCTAAAGACATAGCAGCCGTTACCGCCACCTTGTCCGGCTGACAACACTGTCACATGGCTTCTGCGCCGTCGTCAGCCCGGCAACTCGCAGCGCGGCGCCAGCACCGCCTGCGCCACTTCGGCGCCCGGCTGCTGTGCAAAGGCCACCCAGGCCAGCTTGCGCGGATCGGAGCCCACCGGCAGCGGCACGCTGCCCGACCAGGCCAGTCCCTCGGCGGGCACGGCGAAGGGCCCCAGCCAGAGCCGCACCACGCGCTCGTGATGCAACGTGGCGCCCCAGTTCTCGCCCGCGCTCACCGACGACACCAGGCCATCCTCGACCAGCGCGGCATAGGCCTGCAAAGGACCGGAACGCGCCGCCGGCGTCACGTTCAACGCTACCTGCGCCTGCCCGGAGGCCAGCGCCTGCCAGCCCAGCCGGAGCGAAGCGCCGGGCGCCTGCGCGTTGATTTCGGAGACGCGCGCCGCGACTTGGCCGGCGTCGTGCCAGCGGCGCTCTTCGCGCGCGCCGACAAACACCTGCGGCGTATAGACGGTGTGGCTGCCGACGGCGGCGGCCAGCGTGCGCTGGCGCGCCGTGAACACCGGACTGGCAAAGCGGTCGCGCCAGCCCAGGCTGTCCCAGTAGTCGACATGCAAGGCCAGCGCCAGGGCCTGCGTGGCAGGTAGCCGCGCGGCATGCGCGCCGAGCCAGCGGTCGGCCGGCGGGCAGCTGTTGCAGCCTTCCGAGGTATAGAGCTCGATCAGTGCCAGCCGCTGCGGCGGACTGTCATGCAGGCAGGCGGCCGGCACCGCGCCGGCCGCCGCGCGGGCAGGGCCGGCCAGCGCGGCAAGCACCAGCAATGGCGCCCAGCGCGCCGACCATGCCCGCGAGCGAAGGGCGGGCCGGCAAGGTCGGGAATGCCGGGATACCATGGCATCCGTCCCTGCTGGCTGTTCGAAATGCTTGTGCATGCTGGAGCTCCGAAGCGTGGCTGACCGTTGTCAGTCGCATACAGCCTGCCGGACCTTACAGAGATTTCTGCACGCCATGTGGTTTCCATGCCGCCTGCCGCGCAGCTTTGGATTATGCTTGCACCATGGCCATCACCCGACAAGATCTCGAAACGGATCGGCTGCGTGCTGCACTTTGCAGCACGCCGGTGGCTTCCTCGCTGCTTCCCGAAGAAGCTTTCGAACGCTCGCTGCGCATCACGCTGGACCAGCGGCCGGATACGCCCGGGCTGGCCGGCGATGTCTGGGTGTTCGGCTATGGCTCGCTGATCTGGAACCCGATGGTGATCCATACGGACCGCCAACCGGCCACAGTGCATGGCTACCATCGCGGCTTCTACCTGTACTCGCGCATCAATCGCGGCACCTGGGACAATCCCGGCCTGGTGCTCGGCCTGGACCGCGGCGGCTCGTGCCAGGGCGTCGTATTCCGCATCCCCCAACATATGATCGAGCAGGAATTCCGGCTGCTGTGGCGCCGCGAGATGCTCACCGGCGCCTATCATCCGCGCTGGCTCAACGTGAAGATGACCGGCTGCCCGCCGCAGCGCGCACTGGCCTTCGTGATGAACCGCACGCATGAAGCCTATGCCGGGCGCCTGCCCGACGACCATGTGGTGGCACGCCTGCGCCACGCCTGCGGCCTCTATGGCCCGGCGCGCGAATACCTGCAGCAGACACTGCTGGGCCTGGCCACCAATGGCGTCGACGACCCCTACCTGGGCCGGCTTTGGCGGCGGCTGCAGGATACGGATGCCGCACCGGCGGTGAGCGAACCTGCCTGACCAGGGACGACCAGGATGCCGCGCACTTCCGCCCGCCCCCGCCGACTGGTGCTTGCCGAAGTGCTGGGACTGACCGGATTGCTGATGGGCGGTGCGCTGCTGGCCGGTCCGGGCGGATCGAGCCTGGCGGCGCGCCCGGCCAGCACTGGACCGGCCCAGACTTCGCCGCGCTCGCATGCGCAAGGCTCCGCCGCCGCCTCGCACGAAAGCGTGGGCGCGCTCGACCGCAACCTGATCGTCGCGGCGACGCTGGGCGATCTCGAACTGGTCAAGCGCTTGCTGGCTGCCGGCGCTTCGGCCCAGGCCACCGACGAACGCGGCCGCAACGCCCTGCTGGTGGCGGTCTATAGCCGCCATACCGAAGTGGCCAAGGCGCTGGTGGCGGCCGGCGCCGACGTCAACCGCAAGGATAGCGAATCCAACAGCCCCTTCCTGCTGGCCGCGGCCACCGGGCAACTCGAGGTGGTGCAACTGGCACTGGCGCATGGCGCCGACCTCGACAGCACCGACCACAACGACAGCACCGCGCTGATCGTGGCCTGCGAGCATGGCAATACCGAAGTGGTGAAGGTGCTGCTGAAGGCTGGCGTCGCGGTCGACCATGTCAACCGCCAAGGCTGGACCGCCCTGCTGGAGACCATCGTCATGGGCGATGGCAGCGCACGCTATGAAGACACGGTGCAGTTGCTGCTCGACGCGGGGGCGGACGCCAACCTTGCCGACCGCGACGGCACTACGCCGACCCGCTACGCGCGCGAGCGAAGCTACAAGACCATGGTCAAGATGCTGATGCGCATGCGCGGGCACTGACGTGCCCGCTGGCATGCCATGCGCTCAGGCTGCGGCCGGCTGGGAACCTGGGTTGCGCGCGTTCTCGTCTTCCTGCAGCGCGCGCCACATCACCTTGCCGGTGCCCGACTTGGGCAGCGCGTCGACGAACTCCACCACGCGCGGGTACTTGTAGGCCGCCATATTCTCCTTGGCCCACTCGATGATCTGCTCCGGCGTGGTCTTGCCCTTGGCATGCGTCTTGAGCACCACCACCGCCTTCACGGTTTCGCCGCGGTAGGCATCGCGCGTGCCGATGATGCAGGCTTCCTGCACGTCGGGATGCTTGTACAGCAGGTTCTCCACTTCCGCCGGCCACACCTTGAAGCCCGACGCATTGATCATGCGCTTGAGCCGGTCGGTGATGAAGTAGTAGCCATCTTCGTCCATGCGGCCCAGGTCGCCGGTGCGGAAGAAGGTCTTGCCCTCGAACTCGATAAAGGCGTCGCGCGTGGCATCCGGCTTGCCCCAGTAGCCCTTGAACACCTGCGGGCCGCGCACGATGATCTCGCCGACCTCGTTGACGCCCACTTCCTGGAGCGTGACCGGGTCGATCACCCGCGCATCGGTATTGAAGGTGGGCATGCCCAGGCACTGCAGCTTGGGCCGGTCGGCCGGATTGCCGTGGGTCGGCGCCATGGTTTCCGACAAGCCGTAGCCCTCCATGTAATTCAGCCCGAACTGCTGCTGCAGACGCTCGGCAACGGCCTGCGGCATGGCCGCGCCGCCGCCGCCGATATAGCGCAGGCTCGACAGGTCGAACTGCGCCAGGTTCGGGCTGCCCAGGAAGTCGATCACCATGGTCGGGATGTTGGTCCAGTGGGTGACCTGGTAGCGCGAGATCAGCCGGCCCGCGACTTCACGGTCCCAGCGCGGCAGCATCACCACGGTGGCGCCGCTGTAGATCGGGCCGTTCATGCCGTACTGCATGCCAGTCACATGGAACAGTGGCAGCACCGACAGGATCGTCGACTCCGCGCCGCTGCCGCTCCAGGTGCCCCCGCCGATCACGTTGTGCATGACGGTCCGGTGGGTGTGGATGCAGCCCTTGGGGAAACCGGTGGTACCCGAGGTATAGGGCATCACCGCCATGTCGTCCGGGCCGGCTGTATGCGGGCCGGGCACCAGTTGCGCGGCGAGCGCCTCGGCCCACGGCGTGGCACCGGCGGGCAGCGGATGCCGGGTGGTCAGCCAGGCCGCCGGGGCGTCTTCCGGATTCTCGTAGCTGGCCGGCAGCGCGTCGCTGTATTGCGTGACCAGCAGATGCTGCAGGCGCTGTTCGGCCGGCAGTTCGGCGTTAGCCTGCTCGGCTCCGGCGGCGAGATCCGCGCTGCAGATCGCCACGGTGGCCTGTGCGTCGTGGATGTAATGCTTGAATTCCTCGGCGCGGTTCATCGGGTTCACCGGCACCACCACGGCATCCGCGCGCAGGATCGCGTAGTAGGCGACGATGAACTGCGGGCAGTTCTGCATATACAGCAGCACGCGGTCACCCTTCTTCACCCCTGCCTTTTGCTGCAGCCAGCCCGCCATGGCGCTGGCCTGGGCTTCCAGCGCCCGGAACGGGATGGCGTTACCGAAATACCGGATGGCTGCCTTGTCCGGGTAGCGATGGGCGGATACCACCAGGTTGTACCAGAGCGAGGTCTCCGGCAGCACGATCTCGGTGGGCACGCGCTTGGGCCAGAACTGGAAATGCGGGCGCGCGGGCTGAGGGGTCTGCATAAAGGTCTCCTTGTGCGGTCTGTCCGACCTGGTCGTGGAATGCGAATCCTGCGATGTAATGTAACCGAACGACCGTTCTATTTTCAATCCTTCGCTTACCCTTGTCCACCTTCGCGCCCGCTTCGGCACGGTTGCATTTGGCGGCTCCCGCCCCAAGATAGGAAAGGTCGATGCACCAGGCGCGTTATCCCTCGCGGCACCGCCGCGGGTGTGCCACTTTTCGAGACTAAGCCATGAGTGACGTAACCTTGCAGAATTTCGAGGCGGACGTGATCGAGACGTCGCGCCAGATCCCGGTGCTGGTGGATTTCTGGGCGCCCTGGTGTGGTCCTTGCCGCACCCTTGGGCCCATGCTGGAAAAGCTCGAAGCGCAAGCCGCCGGCAAATGGCGGCTGACCAAGGTGAACGTGGACGAGAACCAGGAACTGGCGGCACATTTCGGCGTGCGCAGCATTCCGCACGTGGTGGCGTTTGCCGGCGGCAAGGCGGTCGACCAGTTCACCGGCGTGCTGCCTGAATCCGGCCTGCGTGAGTTTATTGGCCGTGTGATGCCAAATCCGGGCTTGGTGGCACTGGGCGCCGCGCGCGATCACGCCGCCGCGGGCAGGCGCGACGCCGCCAGGTCCGAGTTCCAGGCGGCGCTGGCATTCGATCCCGGCTTTGACGCGGCGCGCCTCGAATACATCGGCTTCCTGCTCGACGAAGACGCACTGGACCAGGCCCAGGCCGAATTCGGCATGCTGTCGCCGGCAGCGGCGCAGGAAGACGGCTACGCGGCGTTGCACACCCGGGTCGAGGCCATGCGCGGCGCCTCCGACCTGCCCGACGCGGCCACGCTGGAGGCCCGTATCGCCGAGGCACCCGGCGACCTGCAGGCACGGCTGGACCTGGCGCGCGCGCTGATCGCGCATCGGCAGTACGAGAAGGCGCTGGAGCAATTGCTGGCCATCGTGCGAACGGACCGGACTTTCGAGGACGATATCGGGCGCACGGCAATGCTGTCGATATTCAAGTTGATGAGCGGCCAGCCCGAAGTGGTTTCGCGCTGGCGCCGGCTACTGGCCTCGGCGCTCAATTAGACTGGCGGGTACACGTGGCGGGCCCGGCCCGCCGTTTTCCATCTGTGCCCGCTCCCCTGATCCTGATCCCGATCCTGTTCCGCCGTGACCGCTTCCCCGCCCCGCCTGATCGATTTCCAGACCGACGCCGAACCACTGCCCAGCCACGACCGCCCGCGCCCCGACCGGCTGGTCGCCGGCAACCCGGACCGCACCACCTGGACGCACTACACCGCCAGCCAGGGTGACTTCGATTGCGGCATATGGGCTTGCGAACCAGGCGCCTGGCGCATTGCCTTTCCGGCCGGCAAGGAAGAGTTCTTCCACGTCATCAGCGGACGCCTGCGCATCAGCGACGACGCGGGCAATGCCCGCGAATTCGGCCCCGGCGACGCCTGCGTGATTCCGGCAGGCTTCACCGGCCTGTTCGAGGTGCTCGAAGCGGTGCGCAAGCACTTTGTCGTGCTCGACCGCGCGGCAGCCAAGGCAGACTAGACTGCCTGCTCCGACGGCGCTTCGATCAGGGTGAAGCCGTTGTCGCGCATGTGGCTGACCATCATCGCGTCCATCCCCTTCACATGCTGGTCGAACCAGCCCGGCAATTCCGCCAGCAGGCGCCGGCCGAGCGTCAGGTCGCCCGCGGCCGCCTTCTCGCGTACGGCGCCAGCCACCGCCAGCACTTGCTCGTGCTCGCCGCGATGGCAATGCTGCGGGCCGAAGGCCATCGCCTCCATCCACGCTTCCTCCTGCCCGAAATGATGGCGGGTGTGATCGATCCACTCGTCCAGCGCCGCCAGGAAGCGGGCATCGTCCGCGCGCGTGGCGGCATCCAGCAACTGGACGAATTCGGCGTGGGTGGCGTCGGTCACGGGCTCGCCCAGCAACAGGTCGGGGGCCAGGGCGGCGGTGCCCGGCATGGAGGAATCGGTCATATCGGAAAGACGAAATCGCGCAAAACGCAAGGATACCGAATCCGCAGGGGCTCGGCCGGATCCACGACAAACTCCAGGACAAAGCGCGGCGCCGCCAGAGTTGCCGGCGTATGCTCGGAACTGGCTCTTTCATCGCACCAGGCTGACCCCTGGCTTCCCATGCCCCGACTGCTCTTCTTCTGCGGCCATGCCGGCACCGGCAAGACCACCCTGGCCCACCGCCTGATCGGCCCGCTGATGCAGGCCACCGGCGAGCCGTTCTGCCTGCTCGACAAGGACACGCTTTATGGCAGCTACAGCGCCGCGGCGATGGGCGCCTTGACCGGCGACCCGAACGACCGTGACAGCCCGACCTATCTCAAGTACCTGCGGGATGCGGAATACCACGGCCTGCTCGATACCGCACGCGAGAATCTGGCGCTGGGCATCAGCGCGATCGTGGTGGGTCCGCTATCGCGCGAGGTGCGCGACCATCTGCTGCACGATCCCGAGTGGCTGCGCGTGCCCGTCGGCACCCGGGTGCGCACACTGTGGGTGCACCTGCCGGAAGACGAGGCCCATGCCCGAATCGTCCGGCGCGGCAACCCCAACGACGCCTACAAACTGGCGCACTGGGATGACTACCGCACGCGGCGCTTCATGCCCGCACCCGAGCAGCACCCCGAACTGGCCTACTTCGACAACACCGCGCCGGGCGAGGCCGAACTGGCCGCCCTGCTGGCGCTGCTTGCGGCCTGAGGATTGAGGCGAGACAGCCGGGACAGCCAGGACCTCAGTCCGGCGCCGTGAGCGCGGCCAGCACGCTGGAAGCCGCCACCATCCCGAACACCGCAGTCACCGCCACCGAGGAGCCAAAGCCGGCACAGGCCAGCCCCTGCGGACCGGCCGGCGGCGCGGTTGGCTCGGTCAGCCCGGTTGCCGCGGCCTCCGGGGCCTCGTCGATTTCGCAGGACTGCTGTTCGGGCTCGGGATAGCGCAGGGGCTCGTCGGAGTAGACCGCGTCGATGCCGAACTTCCGCTTGGGATTACGCGGCCAGCCCCAGTCCTTGCGCAGGCTGGAGCGCACCTTGGCCAGCAGCGGATCCTGGACGGTGCGGGAGAAATCCACCACGCGGATACGGGTCGGGTCGAGCTGGCCGCCGGCGCCGCCACAGGTGATGATGCGCCGGCCCACGCGGCGCGCCCAGCCCAGCATGGCGATCTTGACCTTGACCGAGTCGATCGCATCGATGATGTAGTCGTGTCCGTCGAGCAGTTCGACGAGGTTTTCCGGGGTTACGAAGTCGTCCACTTCCGTCACCCGGCAGCGCGGGTTGATCTGCACCATGCGCTCGGCCATCGCCTGCACCTTGGCACGGCCATAGGCATCGCCGAGCGCGTGGATCTGGCGGTTGGTATTGGACAGCGCGATATGGTCCAGATCGATCAGCGTGACGCGGCCGACCGCGTTGCGCGCCAGTGCCTCGGCCGCCCAGCTGCCCACCCCGCCGATGCCGACCACGCAAACGTTCGCCGCCTCCAGCCGCGCCAGGCCCTCGGTGCCGTACAGGCGCGCCACACCGCCGAAACGTCGGTGATAGTCGTCATCCTCCGGGCTCTCGTGGGTAAGGGCCGGCGGCAGTTGCGCCAGTTCCTGCTGGAGGGCGGTTTCCGGGACGTGGTTGCTCATTTCTTGCTCGAAGCTTGCTGATTTGAAGGACACTGCTGGTAAAACGTGCGTTGCGGCACCCTGTCAGCCGGGCGCCGACAGCATTGCGGGGCGCGCAACTATACAATACCCACACGTGGTTCGACCGCCGCATTGTCTCGCAGACAGCGCGCGGCTGCCCGCGTCGATCAGGATCCCGACCCCATGCCCGTGCGCCGCAAGGCCGTTCTCTGGAGTGTACTGACACCGCTGGTGCTCATCGCGGTGCTCGTCGTGATTGTCCTGATATTCGACTGGAACCGCCTCAAGCCGTGGCTTAACCAGAGAGTCTCCGAGGCCATCGGCCGGCCTTTCGCCGTCAACGGCGACCTGACCGTAACCTGGCGCAGCGCCGAGGGCGAGACCGGCTGGCATACCTGGGTGCCCTGGCCGCGCCTTTCCGCGCGCGACATCACGATTGGCAATCCCGACTGGGCCCATGAACCGAACTTCGCCACCGTGCGCGAACTGATCTTCGTGCTGCGCCCCCTGCCCCTGCTTTCCCACCGGATCTCCGTTCCCGCCATTGTTGTCGACAGCCCCGCGGTATGGCTGGAGCGGCTGGCGGATCAGCGCAACAACTGGACCTTCGCCACCTCCGCCAGCAAGACGCCGTCGCAATGGCGGCTCGACATCGGCGAAGTGGCGCTGGCGCGCGGCGACCTTGCCCTGAACGACCAGGCCATGAAGGTGGAGTTGCAGGCGCGTCTGGACACGATCGGCGACGCGGCCCTCTATGAGAAGTCCCGCGACGGCGCATTGATCGCGCCCCCGGCATCCGGCGCGGCCGGAACGGGGGCCGCCGGTTCCACCGGCCCGGCGGCGGGCGGCCCGCGCTACGGTATCCGCTGGAAGGCCACGGGCCGCTACCGGGAGGCCACTATCAATGCCACCGGCAAGGCCGGTACCGTATTGAGCCTGCGCGATGCCGACGTGCCCTTTCCCGTGCAGGCCGATGTGCGGGTCGGCAGCACGCGCGCGACGGTGGAAGGCACGCTGACCAACCCCGCCCACCTCGGCGCGCTCGACATGCACCTGCAACTGTCGGGCGACAATATGGCCAAGCTTTATGCGCTGACCGGCATCGTGCTGCCGAGCACCCCGCCATACGAAACCCGTGGCCGGCTGGTTGCCACCCTGCGCAGCGGCGCGTCGGTGTACCGCTACGACAAGTTCACCGGCCGCGTCGGCGGCAGCGACCTGAACGGCTCGCTCACCTACACCCAGCGCCAGCCTCGCGCCCTGCTGTCCGGCGAGCTGGAATCGAACCAGTTGCGCTTCGAAGACCTGGCCCCGCTGATCGGCGCCGACGCCAAGCCCGGGAAAGCAGCCTCGGACAGCACGGTGCGCCAGCCCGCCGACAAGGCCTTGCCCGTGGCACCATTCCGCACGCAGCGCTGGGACAGCATCGATGCCGACGTGAAATTCACGGGCAAGCACATCATCCGCAGCGTCGACCTGCCGATCACCGACCTCCAAACCCACCTCAAGCTCAAGGATGGCGTGCTCACGCTGGACCCGCTCAATTTCGGCGTGGCGGGCGGCAACCTGACGTCGTCGCTGCAGCTCGACGGCAAGCGCGAGCCGCTGGCCGCCACCGTCGACGTGAAAGCGCGCCACCTCAAGCTCAAGCAGCTGTTCCCGAAATTCGAAACGATGCACGCGAGCGTCGGCGAGCTCAACGGCAGCGCCAGGCTGAGCGCTACCGGCAACTCGGTCGCCGCGCTGCTGGGTACGTCCAATGGCGAAGCCAGGCTGCTGGTGGAAAACGGCACGGTCAGCAAGTTCCTGCTGGAGGCAATGGGCCTGAATGTGGGCAGCGTGGTGGTGCGCAAGCTGTTCGGCGACAAGCTGGTGCAGATCAACTGCGGCGTCGGCGACTTCACGTTCACCAAGGGAGTGGCGCGCGCGCGCACCTTTGTCCTCGACACCCAGGATGCGTTGGTCGACACCAGCGGCGCCGTCGACTTTGCCAGCGAGCGGCTTGCGCTCACCATCCGGCCCGAGTCAAAGGGCCTGCGCATCTTTTCGCTGCGCTCACCGCTCTATGTGGGCGGCACGCTGAAGAAACCATCGGTCAGCCCGGACATCGGCGTGCTGGCCTTGCGTGCCGGCGGCGTGGCGGCGTTGGCGCTGGCCGCACCGATCGGCGCGGCCATCCTGCCGCTGACCGAGCTTTCCACAGCCGACGAGAGCAGTCAGTGCGGCAGGCTGCTGGCGGAAATCCGCAAGCGTCCCACCGCGCCGCCGCCCGGGCAGCCCTACCGCGATCCGGCTACCGGCAAGAACGGCCAGAGCGCCGGCCCCGCGCCCTCTCCCACCGCACAGGCAGCGCCTGCGGCCATGACGCCGTCTCAGCCAGCCGCGCCGACGCGCCCGAGCGAGCCTCGGCGCTCGGCACCGGGGACCTCCATGTACCAGGGCGGCTGAGCCGCGACGCGCTGGTCACCTGCCCGTTGCCTGCCTGCGAGACATCTCGTCGTCGATGACGCGATTTCGCAACACTTTGGCGCGTAAGCACAGACCGTCGTTGTATATCGACGACGCCGCTCGCATAATTAAACGGCCATTTATAACGAAGTTCTCAATACATGGCACGAAACGGGTGTCCGGCGGCGGATTGATTTCGCAGCTGGCGTCCATTGGGTGCGGCCTCGGCCGCACTTGTTTTTCCCGATTCCCTCCCCGCTCCCGCCCCGGCATGACGCCGCATGGCCCTCAATGCCTGCCGCGTGGTGGCGTTGTTCGCGCTCTCGCTCAAGGCATCTACCGTTACGCTCGCTCGGCATCCTGGCGTCGGGCATTGCCGCAATTCAATTGCCGCGCGCTATCTCTCTTGTGCGCTCATGGCACTGGCACTGGCGGTGACTTGCGCACACGCAAATGCGGCTTGCTTCGCTTTCGCTATACTCAAATCAGACGGGCCGCACGCGCAGGGCGCCTGCCCGCGCGCGGCCTGCTGACTCGATACCTGATCCGACATGACACAACTAGCCGAACTCCGCCGCACCTACGTACTCGGATCGCTGTCTGAATCCGATGTGGCGCCCGATCCCATCAGCCAGTTCCAGCGCTGGTTCGATGAAGCCATACACGCCAAGCTGCCCGAGCCCAACGCCATGACACTGGCCACCGTCGACGCCGATGGCCAGCCCTCGGCACGCATCGTGCTACTCAAGGGCATGGATGCAACGGGCTTCACCTTCTTCACCAACTACGAAAGCCGCAAAGGCCTGGACCTTGCCGCCAACCCGCGCGCGGCGCTGCTGTTTCACTGGGTGCAACTGGAGCGCCAGGTGCGCGTGGAAGGACGCGTTGAAAAAGTTACCGACGCCGAGAGCGACGATTACTATGCGTCGCGGCCGCTCGGTTCGCGCCTGGGCGCGTGGGCCTCGGAGCAGAGCCGCGAGGTAGCGGATCGCACGGTGCTGGAGCAGCGCGAAGCGGATTTCCGCGCCAAATTCGGCGACAACCCGCCACGCCCGGCGCATTGGGGCGGCTATCGCGTGGTGCCGACCCGGATCGAGTTCTGGCAGGGGCGGCCGTCGCGCCTGCACGACCGGATCGCCTACCGGCTGCAGGCGGATGGCGCCTGGCAGATCGTGCGCTTGTCGCCCTGAATGAACGCAGTGCCGGCTATCAAGGTCGCACACTGCACAAAATTGGGAATTATCGTAAAGTGCATGGAGGTCGCCTTTGCAAGGAGGCGGCCGTCACGAGCAGGCTGCACCTGCCCGCTGTGAGTTCGAGGAGTGTGCCGCAACCATCAGGAGGGAGGCCGCATGTTTTTCAAGCAAGCACTGGACAAGCAACTGGACCACTGGATCGCCGATCTGCGCGAGCGGGCCAATCTCCCCGTCAAGCTGCGCCTGTGGAACGGCAACGAGTATCCGCTCGGCCGCTTCGAGCAGCCGGCGGTGACGCTCACGGTACGCGAGGCGGGCGCGATGTCCCTGCTGCTCACCCCCAGCCTGGATAATCTCGGCGAAGCCTATGTGCAGGAAAAGATCGACCTGGACGGCAAGCTGAGCGACATCATTGCCGTGGCCTACCGCTTTTCGGCAGCCGCCAGTGCGCAGGCCGGCGGCGCGCTGGCGCGGGTGGCACGGCACTTCACGCACACCAAGGCGGCCGACAAGGCCTCCATCCAATATCACTACGACGTCTCCAACGAGTTCTACCGGCTCTGGCTCGATCCGGGCATGGTCTATTCCTGCGGCTATTTCGAGCATGGCAACGAGGACCTCGCCACCGCCCAGCGCAAGAAGATCGACCACATCCTGACCAAGATCCGGCTGCAGCCAGGCCAGACCCTGCTCGACATCGGCTGCGGCTGGGGCGCACTGGTGATGCGCGCGGCGGAAAAATTCGGCGCGCGCTGCGTGGGCATCACGCTGTCGCAGAACCAGTTCGACCTGGCCACCGAGCGCGTCAGGCAGGCAGGGCTTGCGGACCGCATCGAGATCCGCTTGCAGGATTACCGGGACATAGCCGGCAAGTTCGACCGCATCACCAGCGTCGGCATGTTCGAGCATGTGGGCAAGAGCAACCTGCCCGCCTACTTCGGCCGCATGCGTGAATTGCTGGCCGAAGACGGCTTCGCCATGAACCATGGCATTACATCGCCCGATCCCGACAGCGGCTCCACGCCCATGGACGGTTCCGAGTTCATGGATCGCTACGTCTTCCCGCAGGGCGAGCTGCCGCACATCGGCATGGTGCTCAACACGCTGCAGCGCGGCGGCCTGGAGGCCACCGATGTCGAGCTGATGCGCCGCCATTACGCGCGCACGCTGCGCCACTGGGCGGACAACTTCGAGGCCCGGGGCGAGACCATCCGCGCCATGGTGGGCGAGAAGAAATACCGCATCTGGCGCGTCTACCTGGCAGGCTGCGGGCATGCCTTCGACACCGACCAGATGTCGATCTACCAGGTGGTCTGCCACAGGGCCAGCCTCTCGTCGCAGAGCCTGCCCTGGTCGCGCCGCTACATCTATGACAAAGCGCTCGATTGAATCCGCTTGACTGAAGACCTGTTCGGCGGCCTGCCGGAACAACCGGCACCGCCCGCTCCCGGCATTACCGCAACCACAGCCACCAAACCCGCGCGCGGCAAGAGCGTGCAGGCGCCGCCGCCGGACCCGGCCCTGCTGGCACTGGCGGAACGCCTGCCGCCCGGYCTGCATCTGGGCACGTCGTCATGGTCCTATGGCGGCTGGAACGGACTGGTCTACCAGGGGGAATACAGCGACAGCCTGCTCTCGCGCAAAGGCCTGGACGCCTACTCCCAGCATCCGCTGCTGCGCGCCGCCGGCATCGATCGCGGCTTCTACGCGCCGATCCCGCTGGCCGACTATGTGGCCTATGCGGCCCAGGTGCCGGCGCATTTCCGCTTCCTGGTCAAGGCGCCCGCAAGCGTCTGCGATCCGTGGCTGCGCACGTCCGAAGGTGCGGGGCGGCTCGCCAATGCCGGCTTCCTGGATGCCGGGATCGCCGAGCGGGATTTCGTGGCCCCCGCCACGGCGGGCCTTGGCGCCAAGTGCGGGCCTTTGCTGTTCCAGCTCTCGCCGCTGGGCGCGATGGCCGCGGACAGTGCCAGCTTCCTGGCGCGGCTCGACGCATTCCTTGGCGCCCTGCCCCCGCTCGATCCCGTCGCCACGCCGCACGCCCGTTACGCGGTGGAACTGCGCGACGCCAGCCTGCTCACACCTCGCTTCATCAAGCTGCTGCGCGCACGCGGCGTGCGCTTTTGCCTGTCGGCGCGCGAACGCATGCCACCCACGCAACGGCAATTGCCGGCGCAAGCACTGATGGACGAAGGCGAGCCCGGCCCACTGGTGTTGCGCTGGATGCTGCATGCCGGCTTCGCCTACCAGCAGGCCGAATCGCGCTATGCGCCGTTCGACCGGCTGATCGACGAGGACCCGGATACCCGCGCGATGATCGCCGCCCAGGTCGTACGCACGTTGCACTCGGGCCAACCGGCCTATGTGATCGTCAGCAACAAGGCCGAAGGCAGCGCGCCGCTGACCTGCCTGCGTCTGGCCGAGGCCATCGCCGACCGGCTCTAGCCAGCCGCCGGCCCGTGCCTCAGCGATTCAGGTGGTGAGCGAACTTCTGCCGGAACTTGGCCAGCTTGGGGGAGATCACGAAGGAGCAGTAGCCCTGGCTAGGGTGATTCTGGTAGTAGTTCTGGTGGCTTTCCTCGGCGCGCCAGTACGGCTGCGCGGGTTCGATCTGCGTGACCAGCGGCGCATCGTAGAGCTTCTGCGCGGCCACCTCGCGCATCACGTACTCGGCCATGGCACGTTGCGGCTCGGTGTGGGTGAAGATGGCCGAGCGGTACTGCGTGCCCACGTCATTGCCCTGCCGGTTCAGCGTGGTGGGGTCGTGGATAGCGAAGAAGATCTCGAGTATCTCGCGATACTTGATCACCGTCGGGTCAAAATTCACGCGCACCACTTCGGCGTGTCCCGTGTCGCCGCCGCACACCTGCTCGTAAGTCGGATGGTTCACGTGGCCGCCGGTGTAACCCGACTCAACGGCACGCACGCCCTTGACTTGCTGGTACACCGCTTCCAGGCACCAGAAGCAACCTCCCCCCAGGGTGGCAATTTCCCGCTCGTTATCCATCGCGATCTCTCCGGCTTATGACTTATGACATTAGTTAGCATACTCGTTCGGCAACCGGCCTGCCGCCGAAGTATGGCCGGGAAGATACCGTGCGAACCTTTCAGCATCAGCGGCGGTTCGGACGCATGCAGCAGTCCTTCCACGATGCAATCGATCACCAGGTGGCAGCGCTTTGCCGGGCGATTGCACCGCCAGTTCCGCCAACCCCACATTGGCAAGTCGGGATTGGGACTCCGTTACAATCCCAACGACTTCCTGGGCGGTCAGGGCGCACAGTTCAAGGGTGCGCCGAAAAGCCGCCAGCCAGCGGAGCTCGATTTGCTCGATGCGCCTTTGTCGCCTCCAGGAGCGATCCTGCCGTGTGTCTTGGCATGGTCCCGGAAGCGCTTGGTGGGCCAGCCCACCGATTGCGCCTGCCGGACGCATTAGCTTGTACTTGTGCGTCTTGTCGCGGGCGCAAATAATATATGAAATTTCATGAATTCCAGTGGAGCCCGCAAGATGGGCATGCCTGAGGCCTCCCGCAAGGCCGCCTCTCCCGATTTCGATACGCAGCACTTCCGGCGTGCACTATCCCAGTTCGCCACCGGCGTGACGGTCATCACCACCCGTGCGGGTTCCGGCTCGCCGCCGGGCGCGCCCTTCGTGGGCATTACCGCCAGCTCGTTCAACTCGGTCTCGCTCGATCCGCCGCTGGTGTTGTGGAGCATGGCCACGCGCGCCAACAGCCTGCCGATGTTCCGCGACGGTTCGCACTACATCATCAATGTGCTGTCGGCATCCCAGCTGGACCTGTGCCAGCGCTTCGCCACGCTCAAGGGCGACCGCTTTGCCGGTGTCGACTACCGCCTCTCCGAGAACGGCCTGCCGATCCTGGCCAGTGCGCTGGCCTGGTTCGAATGCCACAACCGCAGCCGCTACGACGAGGGCGACCACGTCATCTTCGTGGGTGAGGTGGAGCGTTGCGGCGCGCACGACGACGCCGGCAATCCGCTGGTGTTCCACGACGGCCGCTTTGCCACCACCAGGCCGCTGACGGACTGACGTCCCGGCGTACCGCCATGACCGATTCGCCCAAACCCGCCTCGGCCGCCTCGGTTGCCTTTGTTGACGGCTACCTGCCCTATCTGCTGGCGCGGGCCAGCCACCTTGTGTCGGGCGATTTCCACCGGCAGGTGGAAGCAGCGGGCTTTTCCGTGGCCGAATGGCGCGTGCTGGCCACGCTGACAGACCGGCCGGACTGCACCATCGGCGCGCTGGCCGATATCACGCTCACCAAGCAGCCCACGCTGACCAAACTGGTCGACCGCATGGCCGCCGACGGCCTCGTCATGCGTCGCAACGGCGCCCGGGACCGCCGCCATGCGCTGGTGTCGATCACCGCGCGCGGCCGTGCCCGCGCCCACGCGCTGCTCGACCAGGCCGCCGCGCACGAACAGCAGGTGGTGAACGACTTCGGCACCGTGCAAGCCGACCAGCTCAAGGACATCTTGCGCCGCCTGATCGCGCTGCACGCACCGCGCTGACCCGGCCTCAGCCCAGCGGCTCGCCCTTGATCACCGCCAGCGGCGAGCCATCGGTCTTGATCTTCTGCAGCACGATGTTCGAACGGATATCCATCACGCCGGGCGTGCGATAGAGCCGGTTGACGATGAAATCCGAGTAGTGCTTGAGGTTGCGCGCCTGCACTTTCAGGATGTAATTGCTGTCGCCGGTGATGATGTAGGCCGATACCACTTCGGGCCAGGACTGCACCGCCGCGTTGAAGGTGTCGTGCCATCCCTGCGTCTCCGGGCGCATCGACACCTGCACGATCGCCTCCAGTTCAAGGCCGAGCCGCTCGGCGTCGAACCACGCGCGGTAGCCGCCGATCACGCCACTTTCCTCAAGCAGCCGGACCCGCCGCAGGCAGGCCGAGGGCGACAGCGCCACGCGGTCGGCCAGGTCCTGGTTGCTGATGCGCCCGTTCTCCTGCAGGCAGCTCAGGATGCGCAAATCGATGGGGTCGAGGTTCATTTCGCAGATTCTTCCATAATTTTCTTCTCGACTGAAATTCTATGCGAAATTTGTGGGAAAGACCCAGCCAATTAGCAAGCCTCTTGCCCGGAATATTGACTATCATGCCGTCATCCGCTCCACGCAGAGCACTGGAACGCCGCCTCCCGGCGTCAGCCACTCATGACAAACCACCGCACCCCCGACATCGAGCGCCAGCTGTGGGACATCAGCCCGCCGCTCTCGCCTGGCACGCCCGTATGGCCGGGTGATACACCTTTCCAGCAACAAGCCGCCTGGCAGATAGACGAACACTGCCCGGTCAATGTCGGCCGCATCACGCTGTCGCCGCACACCGGCGCCCACGCCGATGCACCGCTGCATTACGCCGCGGACGGCCAGCCGATCGGCGAAGTGGCCCTGACGCCCTATCTCGGCCCTTGCCGGGTGATCCACTGCATCGGCGCCACCCCGGTGGTCGAACCCCGCCACATCGACCATGCGCTGGCAGGCGTACCGCCGCGCGTGCTGCTGCGCACTTACCGCCAGGCCCCGGTGGCGCAGTGGGACCCGCATTTCTGCGCGGTCGCGCCGGAAACGATCGCATTGCTCGCCGCGCACGGCGTGACCCTGGTCGGCATCGATACGCCTTCGCTGGACCCGCAGGAATCCAAGACCATGGACGCGCACCGCGCGGTGCGCCGGCACCGCCTCGCCATCCTCGAAGGACTCGTGCTCGACGCCGTGCCCGAAGCCGATTACGAACTGATCGCGCTGCCCCTGCGCTTTGCCGGACTCGATGCAAGCCCGGTGCGCGCCGTGCTGCGCAGCCTGACCTGAGCCCAACCGAATCGCCCCCCAGGAAACCTCTCACCCATGACCGCACTGACCCGCGAGCAATGCCTCGCCCTTGACCAGCAGGATCCGCTGCGCAAACTGCGCGAACAATTCGCACTGCCCGAGGGCGTGATCTACCTCGACGGCAACTCGCTGGGCGCCCGCCCGCGCAGCGCCGCGGCGCGCGCCGCCGACGTGGTGACCGAGGAATGGGGCACCGGCCTGATCCGCAGCTGGAACACGGCCGGATGGTTCGAACTGCCGCAACGCCTGGGCAATATGCTGGCACCGCTGGTGGGCGCGGGCAAGGATGAAATCGTCGTCACCGACACCACGTCGATCAACCTGTTCAAGGTGCTGGCGGCCGCGCTGCGCGTGCAGCAGGCGCGCGACCCGAGGCGCAAGGTCATCGTGTCGGAAGCCAGCAACTTCCCCACCGACCTCTACATCGCCCAGGGGCTGGCCGACCTGCTGCAGCAGGGCTACTCGCTGCGCCTGGTGAATGCGCCCGAGGAAATCGAAGCGGCGGTCGACGCCGACACCGCCGTGCTGATGCTGACCCACGTCAACTACAAGACGGGCGAGATGCTGGACATGGCGGGCGTGACCGAGATGGCGCACGCTCGCGGCGTGCTCACGGTATGGGACCTGGCGCACTCGGCCGGCGCGGTACCGGTGGCGCTGAATGCGTCGAAGGCCGACTACGCGGTCGGTTGCACCTACAAATACCTGAACGGCGGCCCCGGCTCGCCCGCCTTCCTGTGGGTCGCGCCCGCGTTGCGCGACGCCTTCTGGCAGCCGCTGTCCGGCTGGTGGGGTCACGCCGCGCCGTTCGCGATGGAACCCGGCTATCGGCCGCGCGAAGGCGTCTCCCGCTTCCTGTGCGGCACCCAGCCGATCACCTCGCTGGCCATGATCGAATGCGGTCTCGACATCTTTGCCCAGACCGACATGACGGCGCTGCGCGCCAAGTCGCTGCTGCTGACCGACCTCTTTATCGCACTGGTGGAAGAACGCTGCGGCCATCACCCGCTCGAACTGGTGACGCCGCGCGCCCATGCGCGCCGCGGCAGCCATGTCAGCTTTGCCCATCCCGATGGCTTCGCGCTGGTGCAGGCCCTGATCGAGCGCGGCGTGATCGGCGATTACCGCGAGCCGCGCATCGCGCGCTTCGGCTTCACCCCGCTGTACACGAGCTTCACCGAGGCATGGGATGCGGTGGAGATCCTGCGCGACGTGCTGGACAGCGGGAGCCACAAGGCCGAACGCCACCAGACCCGTGGCCTGGTGACCTGAGCAGGAGCATGCAACATGAATAGCAACAAGGGATGCCCGATGTCGGGCGCGGGCCTGGACGCAAATGCAACCAGCGGCGGCGACGCCAGCTGGCACGACGCCCAGATGGATTTCGCCAAGGACATGAGCTACGGCGATTACCTGGGCCTGGACAAGATTCTGAACGCCCAGCATCCGCTCTCGCCCGAGCACAATGAGATGCTGTTTATCGTGCAGCACCAGACCAGCGAGCTATGGATGAAGCTGGCGCTGCACGAATTGCGCGCCGCGCGCGAATGCGTGCGCCAGGACCAGCTGCCGCCGGCCTTCAAGATGCTGACGCGGGTCTCGCGCATCATGGAGCAACTGGTGCAGGCGTGGAATGTCCTGGCCACCATGACACCGCCAGAATACTCGGCGATGCGACCGTACCTGGGGATGTCGTCCGGCTTCCAGTCCTTCCAGTACCGCGAGATCGAGTTCATCCTCGGCAACAAGAACGCGGCCATGCTGGGCCCGCACGCGCACCAGCCCGAACACCTGGCGCTGGTGGAAGAAGCATTGAAGACGCCATCGCTGTATGACGAGGCGATCCGGCTGATGGCGCGGCGCGGCTTTGCCATCGATGCGGCCTGCATCGAGCGCGACTGGACCCGGCCGGCCGGCGAGAATGCCTCGGTGGAAGCCGCGTGGCTCGAGGTCTATCGCCAGCCCGAAGCGCACTGGGAACTGTATGAACTGGGCGAGAAGTTCGTCGACCTGGAGGATGCGTTCCGCCAGTGGCGCTTCCGCCATGTCACGACCGTGGAGCGCGTGATCGGCTTCAAGCGCGGCACAGGCGGCACCGAGGGGGTCAGCTACCTGCGCAAGATGCTCGACGTGGTGCTGTTCCCGGAATTGTGGAAACTGCGCACGGATCTGTAAGCCAGCGCAAGGCGGTAGCGGCCGGGCCGGTACCGCCTTGCGCACTTCACTGCGCCGGATCCGACATCCGCGCCGCCAGCGCGCGCAATGCCGGCGCCAGCTTGTCGTGGAATACCGCCTCCTCGACCGAACCATAGGATGCGCTGCAACTCAGCATGTGCAACTCCTTCTCTCCCACCGGCCGGAACGCTACCGCGCACGCGTGTATCGCCGGGTGCCAGTCGCGGAATGACGCCGCGTAACCCAGGGTCGAAGCCTCCGCCACCGCGGTGCGCATGCCCGCCTCCTGGGTTTTCCATTGTTCGGGATAGGCCTGGGCAAACTCCGCCAGCAGCCGCTCGCGCTTGACCGCCGGCAAGGCAGCCAGGTAGGCGCGCCCCATCGAACTCGACACCAGCGACAGGCGCGACCCCACACCCAGCCCGAGCATCACGCCCGCATCATTGCGGATCGATTCGAGATAGATCACCTCCAGCCGCTCGCGCTTGCCCAGCGACACGGACACCCCATACGCCTGGGCAAACGCCAGCATATGCGGGCGCGCCAGCGCGACCACATTGGATGCGGACAGRTAGGAATAACCCAGCGCCAGCACGCCGGCGTCCAGCGCGTACTTGCCCAGGCTATCGTCGTAGCGCAGATAGCCCAGTTGCACCAGCGTACCGGCCAGCCGGCTCACGGTGGCCTTGGGGAAGCCGCTACGGCGCACGAAATCCTGGTTGCCCAGCATCGCTTCGCCGGTGCGGAAACACCGCAGCAACTCAAGACCACGCGCCAGCGCGGTGACGAAATTGGGGTCGCTTTCGCGCGGTGTGGCGCCGGCGGCATCTGTTGCGGGCGTGGCTTGCGATTCAGTGGCCAAAAGAAGTCTCCGCGGGTGGGATGAAGGCGCGTGCCTATTGCACGGATCGCGCATTGCGATATACTACATCATCGGAACAGAGTTCCGCAATGCGGAACTGCAAGAGTGCTTGGCAGACCGCGGAATGCGCCGATAACTGATCGATCCCGGGCCGGCCCGCGCGGCCGCCCATGCCGAACTGCACTACGAACTGCACTATCGAAGGAGACGTAACATGGCTGCCAATGCCGAATTCAACTGGACTGACCCGCTGTTGCTGGACCAGCAACTGAGCGCCGACGAGCGCGCGATTCGCGACGCTGCCCAGGCCTACTGCCAGGACAAGCTCGCCCCCCGCGTGCTGCAATCGTTCCGCAACGAGAAGACCGACATCGAGATCTTCCGCGAGATGGGTGAGCTCGGCCTGCTCGGCCCCACCATTCCCGAGCAATACGGCGGCCCCGGCCTGAACTACGTGGCATACGGCCTGGTCGCGCGTGAAGTGGAGCGTGTGGATTCGGGCTACCGCTCGATGATGAGCGTGCAGTCGTCGCTGGTGATGGTGCCGATCTACGAATTCGGCAGCGAAGCGCAAAAACAGAAATACCTGCCCAAGCTGGCCACCGGCGAATGGATCGGCTGCTTCGGCCTGACCGAACCCGACCATGGCTCGGACCCGGGCTCCATGGTCACGCGCGCCAAGAAGGTGGCGGGCGGCTATGAGCTCACCGGCGCCAAGATGTGGATCACCAATTCGCCGATCGCCGATGTGTTCGTGGTGTGGGGCAAGCTGGTCGGCGACGACGGCAAGGAAGCCATTCGCGGCTTTATCCTGGAAAAGGGCTGGAAGGGCCTGTCGGCTCCCGCCATCCATGGCAAGGTCGGCCTGCGCACCTCGATCACCGGTGAAATCGTCATGGACCAGGTGTTCGTGCCGGAAGAGAACCTGATGCCGGGCGTGTCCGGCCTGAAGGGTCCCTTCACCTGCCTGAACTCGGCCCGCTACGGCATCGCCTGGGGCGCACTGGGCGCCGCCGAATTCTGCTGGCACACCGCGCGCCAGTACACGCTGGACCGCAAGCAGTTCGGCCGCCCGCTGGCAGCCACCCAACTGGTGCAGAAAAAGCTGGCCGACATGCAGACCGAGATCACGCTGGCCCTGCAAGGCTGCCTGCGCCTGGGCCGCATGAAGGACGAGGGCACCGCCGCAGTGGAAATCACCTCGATCATGAAGCGCAACTCCTGCGGCAAGTCGCTCGACATCGCCCGCGTCGCGCGCGACATGCTCGGCGGCAACGGCATCTCGGACGAGTACGGCGTGATCCGTCACGTGGTCAACCTCGAAGTGGTCAACACCTACGAAGGCACCCATGACATCCACGCGCTGATCCTGGGCCGTGCCCAGACCGGCATCCAGGCGTTCTTCTAAAGTCCGCCCGCCGGAGCCGCCCGTTCTCCCGTAGAAATAAAAAATCCGGCTGCGAAGCCGGGCCAGGCACACGACCAAGGGGAGACGACGGGCGCGACCATCGTTTTACAGCACAGGCCGGCCGGCGTCCCCGGCCGGCCTGTCGCTTACTTGCAGGGTTGCGGCGTCAGCCGCAGGCAAGGCCGCACGGCTGTATACCCCTTCGAAAACTTCCGCCCTGTCACTGCCTCGTCCTTCAGCGAGCGCACAACCACCACATCGTCCGCCGTCCTGCCAGTTGCCCGGCGTGGCCACGCCATGGCTGTCGACTCGAAATCCGGTGCGATGTCGCCAGGACTCAGGGTCATAGTTATGTCCTCAAGAGCGCAAATTCGGGTTGAACCAGTGCAGCGAGATTGCGATCCAACCAAAACGAATATAAAGTCACTACAAAATCACCTTTGTGCATTAAGACCTTTGTCCTGCGTCACCGTCCTACACAGGGTGTCGGACTCGTGGTGTTGAAACCACGGCGGTTCCCCGCATATGCTAGTAAAGAGGGCGAGAAGCTGCCCGACAACGTGCGAGGAAGGCAAAATGTCACAATCCGAAACCACCGCCCGCAAACAGGAGAAACTGATGAGCGATGTCAAGACCGTTTTGTCCGATGCCGAAGAACTGCTTAAGCAAGCGGCCTCGACCACCGGCGAGAAAGCTGCCGAACTGCGCGAACGCGGCATGGGCCTGCTGAAACAAGCCAAGGAAAAGGCCCAGGACCTGCAAGACGCAGTAGTCACCAAGAGCAAGGCGGCCGCACGCGCCACCGACGACTACGTACACGACCACCCCTGGCGCGCCGTCGGCGTGGCTGCCGGTGTTGGCCTGCTGATCGGCCTGCTGCTGAACCGCAAGTAATTCGCAAGGCCACCAGCCTGGCGTATGAACCATAAGGCCCCGCACCCAGCCCGCCGTAGCTCGCGAGGCGGTGCCGGGCATAGTCCCGCCCGTGGTCCGAGACCGGTGGCGAGGCTACCCGTCTGCAGATGGTGCAGCGCCTTGCCGCTGCACGCCTTCGCCGGAATTGCATGAGCGACCCCACCTCTTCCCCCAAGTTTATGGATGCCTTGCGCAGCCTTGCAGGATCATTGGCGGCGATGGTGCAGACGCGCCTCGAACTTGCCAGCGTGGAACTCGCGGAAGAGCGCACGCGGCTGATGAAGATGGCCTTGCTGGCCTGTTTCGGCCTGGTGTTCTTTGGCCTGGCCATGCTCACGCTGACCGTACTGATCGCCATCCTGTTCTGGGACACTTACCGCTGGCAGGCCCTCTGCGTGCTGATCGCGTTCTACCTGGCCGCCTGCGCGGCCTGCCTGCTGATCGCCCGCCACCTGGCGCGCAATGCCCCGCCCCTGTTCGAGGCCACGCTGGCCGAGATCGATAAAGACCGGGAGATCCTGCGCCGATGAGCAACCCGAATACACCCAGCGAGCCCGCGCAACACGTGGCCGGCACCCCCCACCGGGAGCATCGGCGCCCCGTGCGTTTCTCAGGCGAGGTGCGCCTGCCCCTCGCCGTGCGCAAGGAACTGCTGATCACGCGCGCCGCGCTGGAACGCTACGACTGCGCCCAGGCACTCCACCACTTGCGGGACAACGCGGTCCGGCTCGGCCGGTTCAGCGCCTGGCTGCCGCGCTTGATCAGGCCCAACTCCTGGCTCAAGCTGCTGGGGCTGGCCAAGGACTACCCGCTGCTCAGCGCGGCCGTATCCCTGGCGCTGCCGTTGCTGCGCAAGACGCCGGTGCTGCGCTGGACCTGGAAGGCCTCCAAGGTCGGCATGCTGGCCGGGGCCGTTTACTGGGCTTATCAAACCTGGCAGAAAGGCAGCGCGGCAGCCGCCCGGCAAACTCCGCCCGCCACCGATACCGATACCGGATTGCGCGACCCGCTGGGACGCTAGCCCCGCAATCCTCCCAGGCAAGGCCATCCGGCACACCGGCCTTGCGCTCCGGGAGCACGCCGCCCCGCGGCGTGCGCGATGCGCCTCGGCGCGCGGCGCACAGGCAACCTGATGCAGAGGTGAAAGCGCAATGACCCAACGCGCGGATATGCAACAGAAAGCGTTCTACCTGCTCCTGGCGGTAGTCTCGATCGCCTTTTGCCTTGTCCTCTGGCCCTTCTTTGGCGCGGTGTTCTGGGGCACCATCCTGGCCATCATCTTCACGCCGCTCAACAACTGGCTGACCCGCCGCATGGGCGGCCGGCGCAACCTGGCGTCGCTGGCCACGCTGACGCTGTGCATGCTGATCGTGGTGCTGCCGCTGATCTTCGTCACCGGCTCCCTGATACAGGAGGGCAGCACGGTCTACCAGCAGATCAGGTCGGGGCAGCTGAACTTCGGCGCCTTCTTCCAGAAGGCCGTGCACGCGCTGCCGCCTTCGGTGGGACGGGTGCTGGATCGCTTCGGGCTCACCGAACTCAGCGACCTGCAGCAGAAACTCACCAAAAGCGCCGCCCAGGCCAGCCAGATCATCGCCACGCAGGCGCTCAGCATCGGGCAGAACACCTTTCAGTTCATGGTCAGCTTCGGCGTGATGCTGTACCTGCTGTTCTTCCTGCTGCGCGATGGTCCGCAGATTTCGCGGCTGATCATGCGGGCCATCCCTTTGAGCGAGCCCCAAAAGCAACACCTGCTGCGCAAGTTCACCACCGTGGCCCGTGCTACCGTCAAAGGCAATATCGTGGTAGCCGCGGTGCAGGGCGCACTGGGCGGCCTGATCTTCTGGATACTCGGCATCCAGGGCGCGCTGCTCTGGGGCGTGCTGATGGCCTTCCTGTCGCTGCTGCCGGCCGTGGGCGCGGCCCTGGTCTGGGGACCGGTAGCGATCTATTTCCTGCTGACCGGCGCTATAGGCAACGGCTCGATCCTGATCGGCTTCTGCGTGCTGGTGATCGGCACGGTGGATAACGTGCTGCGCCCCATCCTGGTCGGCAAGGACACCCGCATGCCCGACTGGGTGGTGCTGATCTCCACGCTGGGCGGCATGGCGCTGTTCGGGATCAATGGCTTCGTCATCGGCCCGCTGATCGCCGCGCTGTTTATCGCCAGCTGGGACCTCTCCACCTCGACGCGCGATGAAATCGAGCGCCGGGAGGCCGCCCAGGACAAGGATCCAGCGCCGCCCGCGCCGGCACCGGGCGTAGCCGCCGTTGCCGGCCCCGAATCCACCAAGGAGTGAACATTGCGTCAAGACCAACAGACATCCGGTGCGCAGGCACCCGCGAAGGCAAAGCACTACAGCGTGCGTGAACTGTTCCGCAAGCCGGAGCGTTCCCAGTTCTCGATTTCGCCGGATGGCCGTCACCTGTCGTTTCTCGCCAGGCACGAGGGGCGCCAGAACATCTTCGTGCAAGCCATCGATGCTGACGGCAACCTGCTGGGCGAGGCCCGCCCGCTGACCCGCGAAACCGAGCGCGACCTGCCCTTTCACACCTGGAAAGGCAACGCGCACATCCTCTATGCGAAAGATTTTGGCGGCGACGAGAATTTCCACGTGCTGTCGGTGCCAATCGATGGCGGCGATCCGGTCGACCTGACGCCCTACCCGGGCGTGCGGGCGGAGATCGTCGACGACCTCGAGGACGACGAGCGGCATATCCTGCTGTCGCACAACAAGCGCGACCCGCAGGTGTTCGATGTGCTGCGCGTCGACGTGGTGACCGGCGAATCGGTGCAGATCGCCGAGAACCCCGGCAATGTGATGAGCTGGGGCACAGATCATGCGGGCCGCCTGCGCGTGGCGACCGCCAGCGACGGCGTGAATACCACCCTGCTCTATCGCGACGCCGAGGACCAGGCGTTCCGCCCGATCCTGACCACCGATTTCCGCGAGACGGTCGCGCCGCTGTTCTTCACCTTCGACAACAAGCAGCTGTATGTGCAATCGAACCGCGGCCGCGACAAGCTGGCCATCTTCGAATTCGATCCGCAGACGGCGCAGGAAGGCCGGCTGGTCTTCGAGCACGATGCAGTCGATGCCGGCGGCCTGAGCTACTCGCGCCACCGCCGCGTGCTGAGCGCCGCCTGGTACACCGACTGGAAGACGCACCGGCATTTCTTCGACGCGCACGCCGAGCAGATCCATGCCGAGCTGGAACGGCAGCTGCCGGGCTACGAGCACCACATCACCAGCCTCACGCGCGACGAAACCCGCATGATCGTCTCCGCGTCGAGCGACAAGACCGCGGGCACGCGCTACCTGTACGACAGCGGCACGCGCAAGCTGGTCACGCTTGGCAAGGTACTGCCGTGGCTCGATGAAGCCGATATGGCCGCCATGCAGCCGATCCAGTTCACCTCGCGCGACGGCCTGCGGATCCACGGCTACCTGACGCTGCCGGTCGCCGCCGCCGGAGAGGCCGCGCCCCGGGGCCTGCCGCTCGTGGTCAACCCCCACGGCGGCCCCTGGACGCGCGACGACTGGGGCTTCAACCCCGAGGTGCAACTGCTGGCGAACCGCGGCTACGCGGTGCTGCAGATCAACTTCCGCGGCTCGACCGGCTACGGCCGCAAGTTCTGGGAGGCGAGCTTCAAGCAGTGGGGCAAGACGATGCAGCACGATATCGACGACGGCGTCGACTGGCTCGTCGCGCAGGGCACCGTGGACCCGAAGCGCATCGCGATCTTTGGCGGCAGCTATGGCGGCTATGCGACGCTTGCCGGCGTCGCGTTCACGCCGGACCGCTACGCCGCGGCCATCGACTACGTCGGCGTGTCGAACCTGTTCACGCTGCTGGAGACCATCCCTGCGTACTGGACGCCGATGCTCGACATGCTGTACGAGATGATCGGCAACCCCAACGACGAAACCGACCGCCAGGCCATGCACGATGCCTCGCCGGTGTTCTTCGCGGACCGGATCCGCACGCCGCTGCTGGTTGCGCAAGGCGCCAACGATCCGCGCGTCAAGCAGGCCGAGAGCGACCAGATTGTCGAGGCACTGCGCGCGCGCGGTGTGGATGTGGAGTACCTGCTCAAGGAAAACGAGGGCCACGGCTTCCACAACGAGGAAAACCGCTTCGACTTCTACGAGGCGATGGAAGCGTTTCTTGCCAGGCATCTGGCAATGCAGGGCTGATCGCTGCTGGATTGTTCCCTGCCGGCTGTTTTTCTGACCAGGTCACCAAAACAAAAAGGCGTAGCGGTCGCCCGCTACGCCTTTTCGCAATGCTGGTGGGTCGTGCGTGACTCGAACACGCGACCAACGGATTAAAAGTCCGCTGCTCTACCGACTGAGCTAACGACCCGGAAAAACTGAAGCCGCGATTATAGGAAGATCTTGGCCGCAAAGTCAACCTTAACCCGCCGGAAGTTCGTGCTAGATCATGCGCTCAAGCCGCCATATCTGATAGCGGAAGCCCAGCAACGAGCCGGCCAGGATGCCGGCCAGCGCGATAAATGAGCCGATCGCCAGCGTGGATACGCCTGACAGGCCCTGGCCGATGGTGCAGCCGAGGGCGGTCACGCCGCCCACGCCCATCAGGATGCCGCCCACCAGATGGTTGCCGACGTCCTCGGCACCGCCGAAGCCTTCCCAGCGGAAGGTGCGGGTCACCAGCGCATAGGCGGCGGCGCCGGCCACCACGCCAAGCACGCTGACGATGCCGATGGTCAGCACCTTGCTCTTGTCGCTGAACATCATCAGCCAGTCGAGCGTGTAGGCATACGGCGCGACGAAGCTCAGGCTCTCCATGCGGCCGCTGTTGGTGCCGACGAACAGTTCCTCGAGCGTGTTGGGATCTTCGGCCACATAGCCAAGGTGACCCGAGACGTACCACATCGCCACGATGATGAGCCCCACTGCCAGGCCGCCCAAGAGGTTATCGAAGGTACGGAAGCCGCGTCCCGCCAGCGCCCAGGTCACCAGCGCACCGCCCAGCACCAGCGCGATGCCGACTTGAAGCGTGCCGCGCGCCATGCCGCTGGCATGCGCCAGCACGGAGGGCAGGTCCTGGGTGGTGGGCAGCGTGAGCGCCACCGCATCGACCGTATTCACGCGGATCACGCCAAACAGGCCGCGCAGCGTCATGTAGGCGGACAGCCCGAGGAACATGAACACCACCAGCGATTTCAGGTTGCCCGCGCCGATGCGCACCAGCGTCTTGCTGCCGCAGCCCGAGGCCAGCACCATGCCGAAGCCGAACATCAGCCCGCCCACCAGGGCGGATAGCCAGCTGAGCTTGCTGGCGGCGTAGATGGTCTTGGTGGGATCGATGTAGCCGCCCGCGGCCAGCGCGGCGGTGCCGATCATGGCCACGCCGATGGCCAGCGCCCACATGCGCATGCGGCTCCAGTCGCCCATGTTGACGACGTCGGAAACCGCGCCCATGGTGCAGAAATGTGTCCGCTGGAGCACCACCCCAAACAGAAAGGTCAGGACGAAGGTACTCGCCAGGATGGTATGGCTGAGTGCGGCAATATCGATATCGGGCATGGGTGTCCGGCGGGGGAAACGGAACGGGTGAGTGCGGTGTCAAGGGCGAGCGCGCAACGCAACAAGCGAACAGGCGCGCGCTCGTTGCGGCCACCCTCAGGCGGTGTCCTGGTAACGGGTGGGATCGGGCACGCCGGCGGCCTCGAAACCCGCGCGGCGGATGCGGCAGGAATCGCAAACGCCACAGGCACGGCCGTCGTCGTCTGCCTTGTAGCACGACACCGTCATGCCGTAGTCCACCCCGAGCCTGACGCCGGCGCGGATGATCTCGCCCTTGGTCATGTCGATGATGGGCGCATGCACGCGGATGCGCTCGCCTTCCACGCCGGCCTTGGTGGCCAGGTTGGCGAGCGTCTCGTAGGCGGACACGTATTCGGGCCGGCAATCCGGATAGCCGGAGTAATCGACCGCGTTGGCGCCGAAGAACAGGTCGCGGCCGCCAACGGCCTCGGCCCAGCCCAGCGCCAGCGAGAGCATGATGGTATTGCGGGCCGGCACGTAGGTGATGGGAATCCCGCCGACCGCGCCGTCGGTGGGCACATCCAGGCTGTCGTCGGTCAGGGCCGAGCCGCCGAAGCGGCGCAGGTCGAGGTCGATGATTTCGTGGCGCACCGCGCCGAGGGCGGCGGCCACGCGCTTGGCGGCTTCCAGTTCCGAGGAGTGGCGCTGGCCATAGCGCATCGACAGCGCGTAGGTCTCGAAGCCCTGCGCGTTGGCCATGGCAAGGACGGTGGCGGAGTCGAGGCCGCCGGAAAGCAGGACGATAGCGCGTTTTTTCATGATGGCAGGGCGCRGCGCCTGGCGGCACCACGCAAAAATTCGAGGCGAATCGTGTATTTTAGCGCGCCCACGACAAAAGGCCCGCGCAAGCGGGCCTTCGTCTTTCAGTCTGCCACCGGCTCAGGTGCCGGCGCGGCGCTTACTTCAGCGTCTTGAGGCGATTGCTCGCTGCCTGCGCGCCCTCGGTACCGGGGTATTTGGCTACCACCTGCTCCAGGGTCCTGCGGGCCGCGGGCTTTTGCCCCGATTCGATCTGGTTGTTGGCGATGGCGATCAGCGCATCCGGCACCTTGGGGTGATCCGGATAGGCCTGCACCATGTTCTGCAGCACCGAGGTCGAACCGCGGTAATCCCGCTGCGCATACAGCGAGTTGCCTAGCCAGTACTGCGCCAGCGGGACATACGGGCTTTGCGGGTACTTCTTGATGAAGGCAGAGAAGACGCTGCCGGCGCCCTTGAAGTCCCCGGTCTGGAACTGCTTGAGCGCGGCATCGTACTCCGTCTTCTCGCCGGGCTGCGACAGCCCTTCCCGGCCATCCACGGTAACCTGCTGCGGCTCGAACTTCTTCAGGCGCGCATCGAGGTCGGCGTAGTAGTCCTTCTGCTGCTTCTGCAGCGTGGTCACCTCATTCTGCAGCATCTCGTTCTGGCCGCGCAGCCGCGCCACTTCCTGGCGCAGRCCCTCGAGCTGGTTCTGCATCTCGAGCTGCGCGCGGCTGTTCTGGTCGATGCGCTGCGACGCCGTTGCCTGGAATCCGTTGAACTGGTCCCGCATGTTCACGATGGCTTTGCGCGCCTCGTCATCGTCGAACACGCCGGCCCGCGCCTGTGCCAACGGCAGCAGGCTGGCGCAAGACATCGCGGTGAGCAACACCAATTTGGAGACGCGTGCTTTCATGGGGTGACTATCCGCAGATTAGTACGTGATATCCGCGCGGCGGTTTTCCGCCCACGAGGCTTCGTCGTGGCCGGTCGCCTTGGGCTTTTCCTTGCCCAGGCTGACGGCTTCCATCTGGCTTTCCGGCACGCCCAGCGAGGACATGGAGCGGCGTACAGCCTCGGCACGCTTCTGGCCCAGTGCCAGGTTGTACTCGCTGGTACCGCGCTCGTCGGTGTTGCCCTGGATCAGGATGCGGCGGCCCTTGTTGCCGCCCAGATACTTGGCGTGCTCCGACAGCATGCCCTGATAGTCGGGCTTGACGCTGTAGCTGTCGAAGTCGAAGTACACGCTGCGCTTGGCCAGCGGGCTGTTCGGATCGTTCAGCGGATCGCGCGAGACGTCGACCGGCGCCACGTTGCGAGCGTCGGCCGAAGGCGTACCCCCCTTGGTACCGGCGCCGGTGTTGTCCAGCTTGACGCCGGAGCTGCAAGCGCCGAGGGTCAGCAGGGCGGCAACGGCAAGGGTTTTGATCATCGTTTGGGTCATGGCTAGGAACTCCTCGTTTATTGCATGAATGGGCCCCAGGACGGCTCGCGAACCTCGCCGGACTGGAGCGACAAAACCTGCCGGGTACGCCCGTCAGTGGACACTGCCGCCAGCACCGCGCGACCTCCCACCCGGGTGGCATAAAGAATGTACTTGCCGTTGGCGGCGAAGCTGGGTGCCTCGTCGTTCGCGGTGTCGGTCAGCGAGGTGACATCGCCGTTGCCGAGGTCCATCAACTGCAGCTTGAAGCCACCGCTGCGGGTGATATAGGCCAGCTGCTTGCCGTCCGGGGAAATGCGCGGGCTCACGTTGTAGCTGCCCTTGAAGGTCACGCGCTGGGCTGCACCGCCCTCTTCCCCGCTGGCCGGCATGCGGTAGATCTGCGGCGCGCCGCCGCGATCGCTGGTGAAGTAGATGTTGTGGCCGTCCGGCGCATATTGCGGCTCGGTATCGATGGCGCTGCTGCGCGTGAGGCGCTTGAGACCGGAGCCATCGGCGTTGACCTGATAGATCTGGGTATTGCCGTCGCGCGACAGTGCCACCGCCAGGCGTTGGCCGTCGGGCGACCAGGAGGGCGCGCTGTTGTTGCCCTTCTGGTTGGACACAAGCGTGCGACGGCCGGTCGCCAGGTCATGCACGTAGACCACGGGCTTCCTGGCCTCGAAGGACACGTAGGCAACCTTGGTGCCGTCGGGCGACCACGAAGGCGAGATGATGGGCTCGTTGCTGGTCAGCGCGACCTGCGAGTTCTGGCCGTCGGAGTCCGAGATCAGCAACTGGAAGCGTCCGCCCACGCGCGAGACATAGGACAGGCGGGTGGCAAACACGCCACGCTCGCCCAGCAGCTTCTCGAAGATGTAGTCGGCGATCTTGTGGCCGGTGACGCGCAGCTGGTTAGCCCCAACCGTGAAAGCCAGGCCGCCAAGGCTCTGACCCTTGACGGTGTCGTAGAGGCGGAAGCGCACGTCGTACTGGCCGTTGCCGGTGGGCGTCACGCTGCCGGCCACGAAGGCGTCGGCGCCGCGCGATTTCCAGCTGCCGAGGTCGGCATTGGCGGACTCGGCCACGGTGGCGCCGGCCGGATCGACATTGCGAAAGCGCCCGCTGCGCTGCAGGTCGCTGCGGATGATGGCGGTGATATTTTGCGGAGCCTGTGCTTCGCCCTGGAAGTTGGCGGTGGCGATCGGGAACTGGCTCGCGCCCACGCCGGTGATTTCAACGTTCAGTTGCGCCTGTGCGCTGCCGGCCGAACAGGCCAGCGCCACTGCCAGCCAGGCAAGCACGGCGTGCGCGCGGATGTTGTGGCGCCGTGCGGCTAGCCAAAGGGGGGCCCAAAGCTTTCGCATGCTGCTCCTCAGTCGAGATCAATATTCATCGAGCGCGGCCGGCAAACTGGAGCCGTGGTACGGGCAGGCATACGGAAGGCATGTCGCATGCCCGTATCGCGTGCACCAGGCACATTTGCCGGCTGCGTCAGGCAACCTGTCATCCTAGCCCTGGGACTACCGTGGATCGACGTAGGTTGCAATCTGTTGCATTTTGTCATTTTCCGCGTCATCGCCGTCACCCGTATCCCGTCGCCCTTAGCCCTTCGGCGTGAAAGTGATAGTGAAGCTGGCCGGCGCCTTGCCATTCTCGTCGCGGGGCAGCGGGTCCGAGCGCTCGACGGCGCGCAACACCGCGTTGTCCCAGGCGGCATTGCCGCTGGACCTGGCCAGCCGGGAGGACATCAGGGAGCCATCCGGCGCGAGTTGGACCGACACCACTGCGGCCGGATTGCCAGGCACGTCTTCGGTGAACACGATATTCGGCTTGACGCGGCGCCGCACGCGATCCGGGTAGCCGGGCGATGCCTTGCCGCCCGAGCCAGCACCGCTGCCTGCGCTGCTGCCGACCCCGCCAGCGCCACCGGCAGCGCCCGAACCACCGGCCAGGGCCTGCAGGCGTGCCAGTTCGCTGTGGTGCTGGGCACTGGCCGCGGCGTCGCGCCTGGCCTTGGCATCGGCATCCGCCCTGGCTTTGGCGTTGGCGGCAGCCTTGGCTTCGGCGTTGGCTTTGGTGGTGGCTGCGGCCTTGGCTTCGGCGTTGGCTTTGGCGGTGGCTGCCGCCTTGGCCTCGGCGTTGGCCTTCGCCTTTGCTTCCGCCTCGGCCCGCGCCTTGGCATCGGCCTCGGCACGGGCCTTGGCATCGGCGTCCCTGCGCTCGCGCTCGGCCTGTTCCTTGCGCTGCTGCTCGTGCTGGATGGCGGCCTGCTTGCGCGCGTCTTCCTTGCGCTGGGCTTCCTTCTTGAGTTCGTCCTTCTTCTGCTCTTCGCGGCGCAGGTCTTCCTTGTGCTGGGCTTCCTTGCGAGCCGCCTCTTGCCGCTCGGCTTCCTGGCGCGCGCGCAGGTCGGCCTGCTTGCGTGCCTCCTCGCGGGCAGCGGCCTCGGCCTGGCGGCGCTTCTGCTGCTGCAGGGCAATCTCGGCGTCTTCCTCGGCACGGGACTTCACCGCGGGCGCGGGCGGCGCCGGGCGCGATTGCACCACCGGCTCGGGGGCGGGCGCGGGCCGCGCAGCGGGAGGCGGCGTCGGCGCGATGGTGGCGGGGATCTCGTCCCAAAGCTCGGCTTCGGCGCCGACGGGCGTGCTGCTCTGCCAGTGCACGCCGAAATACAGCACGATGCCCAGCAGCAGATGCATGAAAACCGCGAGCAGGAAGGAACGCAGGGTTCCCCGCTCCGGGGCCGGCTGATAAGGATAGGCGGCGGTCTTCATGACGGGCGGCGGCGCTTACTTGGGCTTGACCATCAGGCCGACGCGCTTCACGCCGTCGGCCTTGAGCACCGACATCACGTCGAGCACGGCCTCGTACCTGACCGAGCGGTCGGCGGCGATCACCACCGGCTGGTCGGGATTCTCGTTCTGGCGCTGGTGCACGAAATCGATCAGGCCCTGCTTGTCGAGCTTGCGCTCGAAGGCATTGCCGGCATTATCCTTGCCGCGCGCGGTCAGCCCGCCATCCTCGTGCACGGTCACCACAATGGGCGGCGCCTTCTGCTGCTGCGCGGCATTGGCCACGCTCGGCAGGTCGACCACGGCAGGGTTCACGATCGGTGCCGCCACCATGAAGATGACTAGTAACACCAGCATCACGTCGATGTAAGGCACGACGTTGATGTCGGCGCTGGCCCGGCGGCGCGAGCCGCCGCGGCGCTGTATCGCTGCCATTGCAGGGTTCTCCTTGACCGATGACGTTGGTGGTTTCGGCGCGCTACGCTTTAGCGGGTCTGCCGTTGCAGGATATTCAGGAATTCTTCCATGAAGCTCTCGAAGCGGATCGCCAGGCGATCCACCTCGGTAGCGTAGCGGTTGTACGCGATCACGGCGGGAATCGCGGCAAACAGGCCGATGGCGGTGGCGACCAGCGCCTCGGCAATGCCCGGGGCAACCGCGGCAAGCGTCGCTTGCTGCACGTTGGACAAACCACGGAAGGCGTTCATGATCCCCCACACCGTGCCGAACAAGCCGATATACGGGCTGACCGAGCCCACCGAAGCCAGGAACGGGAGGTGCGATTCCATCACATCCATCTCGCGCTGGTAGGCCGCGCGCATGGCGCGCCGCGCCGCGTCAAGCAGTGCGCCGGCTTCGTTGCTGCGTTCACGCGCCTTCAGGTATTCGCCCATGCCGGACTCGAAGATCCGTTCCAGCGCGCCCGTGCTGTGGCGGTTGTTGGCCGCACTCTGGTACAGGGCCTGCAGGTCGCCGCCGGCCCAGAAGTCGCGCTCGAAGCCCTCGGTCTGGGTGCGCGCCGAGCGCAGCGAGAAATGCTTGCGGAAGATATAAGTCCACGAGAACAGGGACATCACCAGCAGCAGGGCCATGACGGCCTGCGCCAGCACACTGGCGTGCAGCACCAGCGAAATAATCGACAGGTCTTGCGTGACGGTCACGGGATTCATCGAGCGGTCTTGATGGTTGCTAGGACGGGAGCGGGAATGGGCGCCGGGCGAAACGTGCTGCGATCGACACATCCGACCCGGATGGCGCCGGTAGCCAGCAATTGCTCGCCACGCCAGGCTTCTTGGGCGAATTGGACAGACGCTGGGCCGACCCGTTCAATCCGGGTCCGGATCTCAAGCAAGTCATCCAGACGGGCGGGGGCATTGTAGTCCACCGCCGTGCTTCTGACGATGAAGACGACGCCGGCCTCGTCGGCCAGCGCTTGCTGTTCGACGCCAAGCGAGCGCAGCCACTCGGTCCGGGCACGCTCGAAGAATTTCAGGTAATTGGCGTAGAAGACTACGCCGCCCGCGTCGGTGTCTTCCCAGTACACCCGCAAGGCCCACACATTGTTGCTCATGGCCGCGATTGTAGCGGACTGCAGGCCAAACCCGGTGTTAACCCTTGCCTGACATTACAACAATTACATTGGCTGACAGACTAGCCGTTGACTTCCGGGTTAAAGCCCTGCCTCGACCGTCTTGCAGCAGGCCAGCGCCTCGCGTTAAACTGCCGCCAACCATTCCATCTTGCGCGACTGGCGAAGTCAGTGGGCACTACCACGAGGAAGCGCAAGTTTCTCTGGCGCGATGTATCAAGCGCCTGCCGCTCGCCTGGGCAGCGAATGGGAAGCAGGGTGCGCCCTGCGCCGGATCAGCCATGGCTGCCGGTGCCGGTCGCATGTGCCTTCCCCGCGCGCCCTACCCCGAAGCCGATTCGGATCCCCCTTTTTTCAGACGAGTTTTCGCCATGTTCGAACGCAGCCGCTATACGATCGACCAGATCGACCCCGAGCTTTTTGCCGCTATCCAGAAGGAAGACCGGCGCCAGGAAGAGCACATCGAACTGATCGCCTCGGAGAACTACACCTCGCCGGCCGTGATGGCCGCCCAGGGTTCGCAACTGACCAACAAGTACGCCGAGGGCTATCCCGGCAAGCGCTACTACGGTGGCTGCGAATACGTCGACGTGGTCGAGCAGTTGGCCATCGACCGCGTCAAGCAGCTGTTCGGCGCCGAAGCCGCCAACGTGCAGCCCAACTCTGGTTCGCAGGCCAACCAGGGCGTGTTCTTCGCCGCCCTGAAGCCGGGCGACACCATCATGGGCATGAGCCTGGCCGAAGGCGGCCACCTGACCCACGGCATGGCGCTCAACATGAGCGGCAAGTGGTTCAACGTGGTGAGCTACGGCCTGGACGCCAACGAAGACATCGACTACGACGCGCTGGAAAAGCTGGCCCATGAAAAGAAGCCCAAGCTGATCATCGCCGGCGCCTCGGCCTTCGCCCTGCGCATCGATTTCGAACGCATCGCCAAGGTTGCCAAGGCGGTCGGCGCGCTGTTCATGGTCGACATGGCCCACTACGCCGGCCTGATCGCCGCCGGCGAGTACCCCAACCCGGTGCCGCACGCCGACTTCGTCACCACCACCACCCACAAGAGCCTGCGCGGCCCGCGCGGTGGCGTGATCCTGATGAAGGCCGAGCACGAGAAGGCCATCAACTCGGCCATCTTCCCCGGCATCCAGGGCGGCCCGCTGATGCACGTGATCGCCGGCAAGGCGGTGGCGTTCAAGGAAGCCCTGTCGCCCGAATTCAAGACCTACCAGCAGCAAGTGGTCAAGAACGCCCGCGTGATGGCCGAAACCCTGATCGAGCGCGGCCTGCGCATCGTCTCCGGCCGCACCGAGAGCCACGTGATGCTGGTCGACCTGCGCGCCAAGAAGATCACCGGCAAGGAAGCCGAGAAGGTCCTGGGCGAGGCCCACATCACGGTCAACAAGAACGCCATCCCCAACGATCCGGAAAAGCCGTTCGTCACCTCGGGCATCCGCCTGGGCTCCCCGGCCATGACCACGCGCGGCTTCAAGGAAGAAGAAGCCCGCCTGGTGGCCAACCTGGTTGCCGACGTGCTGGAAAATCCGCACGACGAAGCCAGGATCGCCGCCGTGCGCGAGCAAGTGGCGGCCCTGACCAAGCGTTTCCCGGTCTACGGCTGATCGGCTGATCCCCCCTGCGCCACCCGCCCACGCGCGGGTGGCCCGGCAACCCGCCGCGGCGCGCGAGCGCCGCTGGCGAGCCTTGCCAACCCAGCCCGGCGCGACACAGAATGACAAGACGCTGCATGCGCAGCCCCGCGCCCCGGTTCAAACTTCGAGGTGGTCAGGCATGAAATGCCCCTTTTGCGCCCATTCCAATACCCAGGTCCTGGACACGCGCATGTCCGAGGAAGGCGATACCGTCCGCCGCCGCCGCCGCTGCGAATCCTGCGACCGCCGCTTCACCACCTATGAGCGGATCGAACTGTTCTTCCCCGCCATCGTCAAGAAAAACGGCTCCCGCGCGGACTACACCCGCGACAAGCTGAAGGACTCCATGCGCCTGGCGTTGCGCAAGCGCCCGGTCTCGGCCGAAGCGATTGACGCCGCCATCACCCGTATCGAAGAAAAACTACTGGCGCTGGGAGAGAAGGAAATCCCAAGCAGTCAGGTCGGGGAACTGGTCATGCGCGAGCTGCGCAGGCTCGACAAGATTGCTTATATCCGGTTTGCTTCGGTGTACCGGAGCTTCGAGGACGTGTCGGAATTCCGCGACATGCTGGATGAGTTTTCAACGTCCACCCCGCGAAAGGGGTAGCAAAAATTGCCAAAACGTAATTAAATTGATTTCGCCGACGTCCGGGGCTGATACTCCAACAAAATGAACAAGCCCGGTCAGAGCAAACAGAAAAAATAACGAAGCATTTTTCGGACGAGGGTCAGAATGGGTCAGTCTAGCTGCCGGGGGGCAGCCGGCTACGCCATGCTTGGCGCGCCGGCGGCGTTCGCGTGCACCGTCTGTGCACGCAGCACCAAGAGCAAGCTCACGCCCTCGGCCTGCCTCGGGCCGTGCTGCGTTGACCGGCAATTCCCACAAGTATCATCGTGCAAGATTGCCCGCTTCTCCGCTGAGCCTCCTCGCCTGACCTCTCGCATTGCCAGCATTCGGCCCGCACGCTTCGCGAATGGCCTTACCCTGATCGAACTATTGGTCACCCTGAGCATTTTGGGGATACTGGCCGCTGCCGCGATTCCCAACTTTTCCACGTTCCTGCAACGCTCCCGGCTGCGAACCGAATCGAGCGCACTGGTTGCCGATATTGAGCTGGCCCGCAGCGAAGCCGCCCGGCGCAACACGCGGGTAACAGTCTGCCCGACGTCCGACGGCTCCACCTGCACCAGCAACTGGAGCGACCGCCGCATTGTCTTTATCGATGCGACTAAAGAGCTGCTGCGCGTCAGCGACACGCCCAGCACGTACATCACATACACAGCCAGCGGCTTCGCCAACCCGGGCATCATCCGCTTCAATAGCTACGGTCCGCCGGACGCATTCGCAAACTGGAAGCTCTGCACCGCCGCCACCACTGTCAGCGGCACTGCCCTGTCGCTATCCGGTAGCGGGCGCCCCATTGTCCAATCCGTTGCCTGCCCCTGAACCATGGCACGCCGCGCACTTCACCTTCGCCGCCCGTCCCAGCCAGCCAGACGCCTGGCTGGCTTCACGCTGATCGAGGCCCTGATCGCGATCGTGATCATGTCGATCGGGGTGCTGGCACTGGCACGACTGCAGGCCCAGACCCTGGTCGACGGCAGAAGCGCCTCCATGCGCAACATTGCCACCATGCTGGCGTACAACCTTGCGGACCAGGTCAGGAGCAATGCAACCGCTCAAATCGCCGGATACTACAATCTTCCCGGCGCGACGCCAACGGCGGCGTGCTACAGCGCCGCGGGCTGCACCCCGCAGCAGATGGCGGCCACAAGCTACAAGGTCTGGCTCGACGAAGTGGGCTCTGCCCTGCCCGGCGGCTATGGCACCGTCTGCATCGACTCGACCCCCGGCGGTGGGACACCCGCGAATCCCCAGTGCGACAATGCGCCCGGCGCGCCCTACGTTGTCAAGATCTGGTGGCAGGACGATCTGACGCATAGCGGTACCACAAGCACTTCCGCTACTCCCCCGCTGTCCCTCTTCGTGACGACACTAGTGCCATGAACCCAACCCGGCCAGGCAGAGTGCGCGTTTCCGCTGGCTTCACGCTGGTCGAACTGATGGTCTCGATGATCATCAGCATGCTACTGATCATTGCTATCGCGTCGCTCTACCTCGGCCAGCTGAGGTCCTACGACACCCAGTCCGATTTGTCCCTGATTCAGGAGAGCGCGCGCGCCATCGGACAATTGCTTCAGCGCGATGCGCGCCAGGCAGGCTATACCGACTATGTCACCCTGAACCGCTTCGACGCCGCCACCAATATCATCGATGCGGTCAATGACCTGGGCACGAACAGCAGCGATACGCTGTCCTTTCGTTTCTACGGTTCGTCCACGCCGGGCGCGGCAACGGCCGACGGCTCGATTGTCGATTGCACGGGCACCGCGGCCCAGAATGGGACGCTGGTCTTTGAGACCTATTCCGTGGTGACAAACGTGACCACTGGCGAACCCTGGCTGCAGTGCAGCGTCAACGGCAATGCCGTGCCCCTGTTTCCAGGCGTGGAACAATTTCAGGTGTTGTTCGGAGAGGATACCGATGGTGACCTCTCCATAGACCGCTACGTCCCAGCGGGCGTGGCAAATATGGCGAACGTCAGGGTTGCCCAGATCTCGGTCGTGATACGTGGCACCAACCGTTCGAATGTGACAGCAGCCTCGGCAACCGTGAATCACTTCGGCACCGAATATGCGCCCGGCAACATCGCTCCCAACAATGATACCGGCAGCGTATCGGTGGTGCCTGCGGACGGTCGTCTGCGCAAGCACTTTACCTACTACGTGGCCTTGCGCAATCGATTGAACTGAGATCAGGCAGATGACGCTGCGAGCCTCGAAAGGTTGTAACGGGATGAAGCAGGCACCGGCATCCAGGCAGGCAGGTGCCTCGTTGGTAGTGGTGCTGCTCTTCCTCGTCATATTGACGCTGGTCGGCGTGTCATCCAGCCTGCTGAGCACCTCCGGCGAACGCATGGCCCGCAACTCGCGCGACCAGAATATCGCTTTGCAGGCTGCGGAGGCCGCGTTGCGCGATGCCCGGATAGATATCACCACGACGCGTGGCATCGCCGGTGCCACGGGTGCCACACCGACTTGCGACTACACCGGATTCAAGGGATTCTGCACGGCGGCCACAACAGGTCAGCCTGTATGGAACCAGTATATCGAGGACTCTGATCACTCCGTCATCCTGGGGGCGATCACCGGCGCGCCGCCCCTGAGTGGCGTAGCCGCGCAGCCGCACTACCTGATCGAACCGATCGCCGACAGCAGTCCTGGAAGTATCAAGGCCGGCCCGATTAACTATGTGTACCGCATTTCGGCGATCGGCTATGGTGCCAACCCCAACACCAAGGTTCTGATCCAGGAAGTTTTCCGACCCTAGAAACACTGCTGGCGCGCAGGTGCAATGTCCCGTGCGCCGGCCAGCAAATCGCAAGCGCACGACACTGAGACAGATATGCCAACTCGCACTCGTTCCAGACTGATCTCCGGATGCCAGATCCTCATGGTCATGCTGTCGCTGGCGCTGGCCGTGTTTTCGGCAAGTGCGGCACAGCTC
>NZ_JBFTQG010000042.1:0-72983 GCF_056398885.1 Cupriavidus sp. 01T418 | reverse complement strand
GCCGTACTGGGATTGCAGGCCATGCGCGGTGTGGACTTCACTACGGCGGTGGGCATGCTCGCCGAACTGGGCGATCTCTCGCGCTTTGTCCATCCGCGCCAACTGATGGCCTGGCTCGGCGTGACGCCCGCCGAACACTCGTCCGGTGAGAAGCGGCGACAGGGCAGCATCACCAAGACCGGCAATAGCTATGCAAGAAAGCTGCTAATCGAAGCCTCCTGGAGTTACCGGCACCCGGCACGACTGAGCCCTCAGATCCAACGCCGTCATGAAGGCATCCCAAAGGCCATCGTTGACCGGTCCTGGGACGCTCAGGTTCGACTCTGCCGGCGCTATCGGAGACTTGCCGCTCGCGGCAAGATCCCGAACATTGCGGTGGTCGCGGTAGCCCGCGAACTGAGCGGGTTCATCTGGGATATCGGCCGGCTCGCGATGTCGCTTGCCCTACCGAACGAGGCGCGGGCAACCTAACCCCGCGCGGCCCTAGCAACAGACTTGACAACTGTAGATCCCAGTTTCCTGAAGGCGGCGTAGCCCGGCACACGAGCAACCCGCGCGCGAGCTAAGCAATGGATTTCATCCGACTTGCGGCGCTAGATAGCGGCAGGCTCATTGGACGGACCTCTGTAATGCGGTAGCCAACCCGCGGATATCAGCGTGATCCACCGTCGAGACTTACTGCTACGTCGCCCTCAGGAAATTGGGTGAGGAACAACATGGAACTGCGAAACTGAATCAAACCAATCTCGATTGACACGGGGAGTCATATCAGCTGGCCCCGGCCGGCATTGCCGCCAGCCGTGACGCGTGAGCGGCTAAAGTAGAGGGGCTACGGGACACATCGGAGAATGTGTCCCATCAAGACAGAAATGGAGATAAGGCGATGCGCTCGAAACTTGCGCGCTACATGACCAACCTGGAACATCTTGCCACCGTCGTCGAGTACGGCAGCATAAGCGCAGCCGCCTCGGTGCTGGCCATCACGCAGCCGGCGCTCACACGCAGCGTGATGCGGCTCGAGGACGTCCTTGGCGTCCAGTTGCTGCACCGCTCCGTACGTGGCGTTACTCCGACGGTGTGCGGCAAGGCACTGCTCGAACACATCGTGGTTGCCGAAGCCGAACTCAACAAGGCGCTGGCGATGATTCAGTCCATCAAGGACTCGAACGGCCGCGAGATCCATTGCGGGGCAGGCTCGCTTTCCATGAATCATATCCTGCCCAAGGCGGTCAGCAGCATCCGCAAGAACCACGGCAAGATCAACCTCCACCTGCTGGAAGGGCGCACGCACGACCTCCTGCTGAAACTTCGAAACGGCGAGCTGGACCTGGTATTGGGAATCGAGCAACCGGACGGCTTGTTCTCGGAGTTCCATAGCGAACTTCTGGTCCAGGAGCACTTCCATTTCTGCGTACGCGCCGACCATCCCCTCGTGCGGCAAGGCAACCTGAGCCTGCGCGACATCATGAGCCAGGAGAAACTCGTCATGCCGGCCCTGACGGGGAGCCTGCTTGAGCGCGCGCTTGGGATCGAACTGGAGCGGCTCGACTGCTCGCTGAATGCACACCGAATCGAGACCCAGTCCCCGGCCGTGATCCGCCATCTGGTTCACCAGGACGACTACGTCGCCCTGAGCTCGTCCATCTGGTTCGATGCGGAAATCAGGAACGGTTCGATGCAGGTCCTGCACGGCGACTGGAACCTGCCCGCCTTCAGCACGCTGCTGTTCCGCCGGGACGGCGAGGTCATTACACCGCCGCTGGAAGTCTTCATAAGGGAAGTCAAGGACGCCGCTGCCGAGTGCGCCGGCGCCATTGGCCCATAGCCGTCCGCAAGGCGTGGCTGAGGTTGATGAAGTGGAGCTACCGGAGCAGCTCAGACCTGCGTCGCGATCCGCCTTCACCTCCAATTGATGACCCACCAATCCGGTCAGCGGAAAGGTCCTCTGCAGGCGTGAAGGAAAGCGTGCAAAACCTGGGGAGGCTACCAGGGAAGGCCGCTCGTCGAGCGCAATGCCGCGCCGCAGCGACCTGCAACTTGGCCAACAGCTGTTGGGGAGTGGCCAAAATGGGCTACTGAAGGTCAGATGTGCCGTTCTCAACGGCGAGGACATCAGCAATTTCAGGCGATGGTACCCGCCCGACAGGCGAATCGAAGGACTTTCTAATGTAATCCCTGCGTCATAGAACGTGCCCGATTGTTGAACTGTCTGTTTCTACCCTCCGGTTTCTTGCGTGCTTCACGACAGGCGTGGAGAAGCGCGACGAGATGCAAGGCAAGTCCGTGAAGTGGCAGGTGGCCGTCAAGCGCGGCAAGATCAAGGCGATGCGTGACGGCGCCGTCAAGGACTTGCTGATCGGCGTTGAGCGAGCCAAGGCCCAGATTCGGGCGCGGGTCGAGCATCAATTCCACGTCATAAAAAATCTGTTTGGTCATCGCAAGGTTCGCTACAAGGGCCTGGTCAAGAACACAGCGCAGTTGTTCACCCTGTTTGGTCTGGCGAATCTGGTGCTGGCCAAAAAACAGTTGTTTGCGCTGCGGGGGAGCAGTCCGTCCTGAGCGCGCAAAGCGCGCCAGGAAAGGCGCGAAACGAGAGAAAACCGGCTTGAATCGGCCGATCTCTCTCGCATTGCGGAAACCCAGGTCATTGGCTTGTGCAACATCAAGCGCAAACCTCATTGATCAGCACTTCCTTAGCGGAATCGTTGGACATGGACGGAAAATGGCGTTGCTCTTGCAGAACGGAAAAAAAACGCCACTAAACGGGCGTTTCTACATATAGATCAATGATTTACAGGCATGTGATTGCTAGCGGATATAGCGGTCACGGCTAGCGGAATTAACGATCCTCAACACTTGGCAAAGAACATCCCAGGCTTTTTAACGGCTTCATGAACGGGGCGCCGAGGTAAAACTAGCTCAGTGGAGCGTACGAATCTTATCGAGTTCGACCTTATACAAGTTCATAAGGGAAGCGTCATTGTCACTGGCAATGCGCGCAAGCACCGGGCGGGCTCGCTCGCTCAACTTTTTGAGCTCAGCCGGATCCAGCTCATTCATACGCATTCCTTTGGATTCAAGGTCCGCACGCATCTTGGCTTCCTCATCGCGAATCAGGCGCCGCTGGTACTGGCCAGCCTCTCCCGCGGCGTCACGCAACAGTGCCTGGTCAGCCGGCGACAGCGTGTCCCAGAAGCGCTTGCTCGCAATCAATGTCATGGCACCGTAAGAGTGGTGGGTGGCGCTCAGGTATGTCTGGACCTCATACAGTTTACCCGTCACTATCTGGGAATAAAAATTATCCTGCGCTGCGACGCTCTTGGATTTCAACGCAGCACGCAGTTCAGAAAATGGCAAAGGAATGGGATTCGCCCCGATTTCCTTGAAGCTTTCAACGAACAATGGCGAAGGTATGACACGAATCTTCAAGCCTATGAAGTCGTCCGCATGCAGGATGGGCCCAGTAGAAGTCGTCACCTGTCGGAAGCCGTTCTCCCACCATGCGAGTCCGATCAGATTACGGCTTGCCAGACGATCCAACAGGGTGGCGCCGAAAGGGCCATCGAGCAACGCACTGGCCTGTTTTTCATTGCTGATCGTGAACGGAAGGTCGATCAGACCAAAGCCCTTTTCCACGTCGGCCAGTCCGATCGTAGCTTGCAGCATCAACTCTGGCGTTCTGCCATCTCCCGCCTGCAAAGACGCGATCTGGCTTGATGGAGAGCCCGGCACGGGTTTCGCAGGGGCTTGCACGAGTATGCGGCCATCACTTCGGGCGGCCACCAGTTCTGAAAACTTGTTCATGCCACGGCGCACCGGGTGGTCGGTCTCGAGATATCCACGGTAATCAGCGATATGGATAATTCTCGACTCCAGCTTCGCGGCGGGGAGAGGATCTCCGGCCGCAGTGGTTGCCAGTACAGATAATGCTATGCAACAAGCCAGTCTTCCGAGCTTTCGCCTATACCCTAACGACGTCAAGAAGATAAGAACACCCAATACGGCAAAATTCTTACGCACTCCTATCTCCTCGTTATGGCACTACGATGCGCTCTACTGACTTCTTGCAAAGGGGTAACAAGCGTGAACGCCCGTCATCCCGCCTTCGCTGAATCTTCATCGCCCATCCGGGTGCTGGTCGCAGCATAAACTATTCTTTTGAATTTATAATATTATTTTATTAAATGGGATGAAGGCAAGGATGAGGCGCCCGGCGTATACCCTTGCCGCGCTCCTTCTCGGTAAGCGGCCTGCCGTCCCACCCTGCCGGTCGACGACAGTTGTGGGAGACAGGATGCGCTCAGGACGCGAGATGCCACTTGTGGGGGAGCAGATCGTCGATGCAGCTGTTCATGTGGGCGGGCAGGCATGTCAGCACATCGTTGACGTAGGCCAACGGATCGTGGCCGTTCAGCTTGGCTGATTGCACCAGGTCATCACGACTGCGGCGCGCTGACCGGCCAGACACTTCCAGCGAACCGCCGGGCTCTCGTGTCCGAGCCACAAGGCAATCTCGCAGGGGTCAACTCCCGCCTGAAGCAAACTCATTGCCGTTCCATGCCGAACCATCGCCTTGAACTCGGCGCTGTACTCCCGCCGGCGCGGCCGCTCAACTGTCGACACTTGATTCATCGTCTCCACGATCCTCCTTCGTGGGGACGATGCTTCGTCGCTTCAATCGTTTCAAGGTGGAAGCACTGGTCTCTTACCCTTCTCGTGAGCGCACAGCGGCCTCGTTGGCTCGCGCTCCCCCCTATCAGGGGTAACGCGTTTCGGCGCACCTGCGTCGCGCGCGCCTGGGCAAGGCCCTGACTTGTTCCYGGATCGCCCGCGGGCCAAGTGCGGAGTTTCCAATCTCACACTCAAAAGGGTTTACCCGCATTTTGCTTCTCCCCTTGCATTGCTCCTTCTTAAAATATATCCTTTAGAATACTAGATTAAATACTATTTGGCGACTATGCTGGTGCACGAGTCTGCCGGTCACCTTGGTCGGCTAGTAAAAAAGGGGCCACCTCTCTGGAGCAACCCTCGAAGCGCCGGACACGGACACCCACGTGAAATGGCGTGGCAGGCATCAACTCACGGCTGAAAGAAGCCCGACGAATCGAAGCTCAGGCATAAGCCGGAAGCTTGATCACAATAGTCTGAGAGACATAATGGAATTGCTCGAACTGTTAAAAAATTCTTATTACGGCGCGTTGATAGGGCAATCAGCGTGGGGTTACCCGATCTTTGAAGTGATTCATCTCGTAGGCATCATGATCCTTGTCGGATCAGTAACTCTCGTTGATCTTCGCCTGTTGGGATTGACACAAAAACTCTCTGTCAAGATGACATCCGGCTATTTGTTGCGCTGGACATGGATTGGCTTCCTGCTGATTGTTTTTTCCGGCGTGAGTCTTTTTATTTCAGATGGCGCACAATTTCTACGCAATCCGGTCTTTATCACAAAAATTTGCCTGCTCTCCGTGGCTGGATTAAATGCTGCATTGTTTCATTTGCGCGTCTATTCCTGCGTTGCCGAGTGGGATATCAATGTCACGACGCCACTCTCTGCTAAATGTTTCGCCGCCATATCGATGGTGCTGTGGATTTGTGTTGTCGGTCTGGGGCGTCTGATCGCATACCCCAATTTTTTCTAATGATCAGCCTCCTGCTCAGAGTTGTAATTGGAACCGGAAAAAAGCGGTGTGAGCAAGAGCGGTGAAGCCAGCGTGGGTATGCCCACACCATCCCTAGTGGATGGAGTCAATGCTGTCTGAGAAGAAAACGTAAAGCGCGGTGGTCTTGGCCGGGGCATGCCAACCGCGATAGGAGAAGAATCATGATGTCACTTGTTCAATGGATTCATGCGACGGGATTTGCCACCGTCGTACGGGAATCGAACTGGGTTTATCCCATCCTGCAGGTTATCCATGTCTTCGGCATGTGCATATTGGCCGGCTCTGTGTCGATGTTTGACCTGCGCCTGCTTGGAGTCGGCCGCAATCTTTCATTGACCCAGTGTGAGAAACACTTCCTCCCGTGGGCATGGAGTGGCTTCGCGCTGATGGTCCTTACCGGACCGACAATGGCAATAGGCTTCATTGACGTGTTCAGTCATAACCCCGTCATGGGTCTGAAGTTGACGCTGATTTTGATTGCAGGCTTGAATGCGGCGTTTTTCCATGCCCGAATCGCACCGGGAAAAGCAAAGTGGGATACCTGGGTAGATACTCCGCGGTCAGCAAAAATAGCGGCAATTTTCTCTTTGACGCTTTGGATTAGCATCATCACCATGGGGAAACTGCTCGGCTATATCGGCGGGAAAGACTGATTCAATCTCATCGGGTCGCTCGACAATAACATGAATCCGACCAGGATGGCCCGGCATGTGGCACCCCAACAACATGACGCAAAGTATCTTTTGGCTTGGGAGATACCCAATCTTCATTCGATTTCTCGCAGACGAAATTAATTACTCCACCACCAATAAGAGGGCGGAATGCTTAAAGAAATAGCATTGTTTTTTACTTTCGTTTTTATTTCCGCTGCAAGTTTCGCTCACCATTCTCCGGCGAGTTATGACACGGAAAACAAGGTCACTTTGCGTGGTGTTCTGAAAAGTATTTCCATTCGAAATCCACACTCCGAGTTCATTCTCAGTGTGCCAAATGGGAAAGGCGCCCTGGAAGAATGGCAAATCGAGGGGAGTGCCGGTGTTCTCCTACGTCGCCGCGGCTGGGATTTCACCCGCATAAAGGTCGGCGAGGAAGTCACCATAACCGGTTTTCCGAACAAGTCAGGTACGAAGAACATGTACATACTTGAAATCAAGATAAAAGACGGCACCGTATATGGGCGCCCGGATGAAACCAAGGTTCTTGACTGATCCTGGTTGGCGAGATGGCACAAATTTATGTAGAACCAGGTTCAGGTACGGAGACAAAAGAATGAAAATTTTTCATTTTCAATTTTTATTCAATCGAGTATTGGCAGGATTTTTCGTTGGCATGATGCTGACTGCTAGTGCCATGGCTCAGGTCCCAGATTTCTCAGGCATCTGGATGCCAGCCGAACAAAAACTTGTCGTTCGACCAGACATGAACAATCCGCCCTACACGCCAAGGGCAAAAGCGGAGCTGGCATTTCTCAAAGAGAATTTTGATGCAAAGGTAAGTGACCCAGGCCTGTTCTGTTATCCAAATGGCATGCCGTGGTTAGTCGCTACCCGCGCCCCGTTTCCTGTCGAGATCTTGCAGGAAAATAATCGTTTGTTCATGTTATTCGAAGCGCATTCCGCAGTTCGTCGCATATTCATGGACGGCCGAAAAATGCCAGCCGACTACGTACCTTCCCAAGAAGGTTACTCCACCGCAAAATGGGAAGGCAAGACACTGGTCATTGAAACAGTCGGGCTCAGTGATCGAGGCAGTTACGTGCTGTTGAAACGCAGCGAGAAGGCCAGGGTGATCGAACGCTGGACGTTGATCAATCACCCCCAATATGGCAAGGCGATCGAGATAAAGATGGTGATGGATGATTCCGAAAACTATCTTGAACCCAGATCATCGTACCAATTGCTGAAAAAGGCCCCGGAGAATACCGTGTTTGCTGAGTACGATTGTGCCGGATCCAGTTTCTGGGAGCCGCATGTGCAGAAGCGTCTACAGGAAATCGAAAAACAAACCGGCACCACGAGCAAGTAACGATTCAATAAAGCTTGCAGGCGACATGGCCCCGGTGGCCCGGCCGCGCCCAAACAAAAACGAAAAAACCTTGGAAACACAACGTGTTGCAAGGCATTTTCACATTGAATTTCTGGTCCGAAGGAGGATCGAACTCCCGACCTCTGCATTGCGAAGGCGCAGCTCCCCCGCTAGAGTGGATCGGCCGTTTTGTCAATTGCGGGGTTGGGTTTCGGGGTTTCCTTCATTATTTGTTTGGCTTGTCACCCTGCTGTCCCCCTCGGAGCCGTGATGGCAACCATACGACAACACAATGACCGCTGGCAGGCAATCATCAAGCGGACTCGATATCCCCAGCAGGTAAAAACGTTCCACCTCAAGAAGGATGCTGAGAAGTGGGCAAGGCAGCAAGAACGGCATATTGATGCCCGTACATGTATTACCACCTCGGAAGTGCACCAAACAACACTCACGCAACTTCCGGAACAAATGCAGACGAGATCAGCACTGCACTGCCAAACGCGGTAATCGGTCGGAAGCCTACAGAATCGGGCGCTTCAAGCAGCAAGACCTTGCCAAGCACGACCGTGCCAAGTATTCGCCCCGATCAGGCGCGAAATGAAGAAGCCAGACACCCAGCAATGCGAGGGATACCTGCAGTTTGAGAAGATCCATGCGGCCTTCTGCACCGGCGACATCGATGCGCAGCGGGCGGCGGTTGGTGATCAGGCCTGCATTCCCAACGGACCCATGCTGTCGGGGATAGGCGCTTGCCTAGTCTAGCAGGCCGCTGAATACCTCCAACCGAAGTCAGCGCTTCGAGTGGCTGAAGCGTTGATCTGAGAACTCCACACCCTTCGACGTTTCATGCGCGGCGGCGCCGACACCTTCACCGAAAGCCTGTTCACCATGCGGCGGCTCGAGGATTTTGTACCGAAGTCTCACCCGCTGCGCTCGAAGCGACGCTGGCAACGAGACGAGGGGCGGGAGAGAGTCAAGACTTGAATGCCGCCGCGTGCTGCAGTGCGAGGCGTCTTACGACGTCACTCAATGGATCCAGGGTAGCAGGCGATACCCCACTATCGATCGGCGCCTCTGTGATTGAAGTGGCACCGAGGCGCACCCGTTCAGCGTTCGCGAGCGCTCGGTGATAGTTTTCACTGGCATTCGCCAACGCCTGCGCAAAATTCGCCTGTGCACTCGTTATCGCTTGCAAATCCACCGGTGCCGCGTTTCTGAGTGCTTTGTAGAACTCGGAATCCGCACGCTCATTCTCCCGCTTCAGCTTATTTCTGGCGGCCCTCGTCGCGATCTCAAACTCCTTCTCCGCGTCCTTTCTCGCGTCAGCCGGGGACTCGGTTGACCCTGAACCATATGTCGAGTTCTCCATGCATTCCTCCATACAGCCCCGCGCTGAGCGACATCGATCCCAGATCCAGTTCGCCCCGGGCCCAGCTGTGCCAGCGCGAACTCGAGTTCGCGCTGGCGGTTGATACCAGTTCGACGTCGAGGCCCTCTTCCTTGAAATAGCCGTTGTCGTAGGCCAGGAACAGCCCCCTCTCCGCAAACAGACCAGCCGTATTGATGCGGATCTTTGCCGTGGGGATCATCGGCTGTGCGTAGGCTGCGACGGGAACCGTGGTGCAGCAAAGCACTAGTGCCATGGTCCGCGCCATGCGATGTATGGCCGTGCCCCCCTTCATTTTTGCCTCCCAGCTCCTGCCGTTGGGCAGCAGATCTATGCTCGCCTTGGCTATATTGTAGGCTATATATTATTCATTTATGAATGCTGACGCAACAGTTAACGGGAAGGCGGCAAGTCGCGGGAGAGGAAAGGCAGGCCGCTCGGGTGTGATTAGCCGGGCTCCGCTGGGTAATGACGCATCACGGTGGTCAGGTGTGCGAGCGGCTGCTGCTTCGTCGGGCTGCCGACGTCGGGTCGCGTCCACGATCGCCTCATGCTGTGCATCCGACACGCGCCGGTTCTCGTCGGATAGTGACGCTAGCCGGAAGCGGCGCCACGGCGCGGTGCGCCGCTTCCGGTTTAGCATCTCGACCATCTCCGTCAGCAGCGCTGCCCACCGCGCGAGCGATCGAGAGATGTAGCGCCATGTCCCAATGTTCATAGTCATCCACGCGAGAGGCGGCTTCCCGGTGGCGCAGTAATTACGCCATCCGCTCCATGTCCGCGGGGCTTGCCGCGCGCTCGGCCATTGCGCAGATCGCGGGCTGCAGCGTCAGGCGCACCACAAGCATCTCGCGGGCGCTCAGATCCGCCGCCGCGTCGAGCGCCCCACAAGTGCCCGGAGAAGCGGCAACCCGCAGTCGGCGCCGCTAGCGATGAAGGTTCCTCGCCCGACATGCCGCACCACCAACCCATCCTGCTCGAGGATGTCCAGCACACGCCGCACGATGCCTCGGCTGAAACCAAGCATCGTGACCAGCGAACGCTCCGCCGGCAGCCTCCGCTCCCGGCGCGCGAGATGCTGTTCCACGAGCGCTCGCAGTCCGAGCACTGCCGGCGGGCTGGTCGTCCCCAGGCGAGAGCACGGGGTCTCCCTCATGCGTGGCATGCGAACCAATCGGAACCATACTTGCTACCCCTTGGTCCCCCTCTTACAGTGGCCGGCGATTCCACAATCGCTACGCCGACTCTCATTACCCTCGCACCGTCGTCGAGCAGCCCTCAGTCCGTCTATCGGCTCGGCATCACCACGCTATTCTGAGATCGTCCGCGCGAAGGTGGCTTCCTACAAACCGCGCGCCCTGATCGTCGCAAGCATGGATGTCAGAATCCTCTCGCGCTCGCGCTCGAAGCCGTGGATCAACTGCTCGCGGTCGCGCCGGGCCATCGCTGACACCAGCGTATGCTCCAGATGGGCGGTGAGATGCTGGCCCGGCAGCCGCACCTCCGAGGCTAGGGCCCGATACCGATCGGTGAGCCTGATCAGGCGAATCGCCTCGCGCCGAAGAATCTTGTCTGGCGACAGGTCGAAAAGGAAGGCGTAGAAGTCCTGGTACTGATCGATCCACTCTGCGCGCTGCCCGGTATCGAGGTAGGTGTCGAGCCTTTCCAGCATGGACCTCAGCGCCTTCATCTGCGCGGCATCCGGCCAGCCGATCGTCTTCAGCAATTCCCGCTCCAGCAGAAACCGGTAGCGGTAATACTGGCACGCTTCATCAGTGGATAACGGCGCGACGAAGAAGCCACGATTGGGATCGTGTTCGATGATGCCTTCCGCGGCAAGCAGCTTGAGCGCCTCGCGCACGGGCACGCGGCTGATGCCGAACTGGTCCGCCAGATCCGACTGGCGCAATTGCAGGCCCGGCGCCAGCGCGCCCCGATTTATCAGTTTGCGGACCTGCCCGGCGATCTGGGCCGGCAGATCGACGCCTTTCAGTTCGAGAGTGTTCACGATTTGGCTTATGGCGAAGAGGATTCAGTACCGAACAAGATGGACGAAGATGCCTGCGCTCATGACAGGTTCATGCGACTGTACACCCGCCGGACCTGCTCTTGCATGACGGCAACGTTCGCCAGGTAGGCCGCAGTGGCAGCCAGCAGCACGACGCCACACATCGTCAGGGCCGTCGGGGTCCCTACATGTTGCGCGGCCCAGCCCCAGAACAAGGCACCGACCGGCGAGATGCCAAGGAACGCCACCACGTACAGGGAAGCCACTCTCCCCCGGAATCCGTCCGGCGCGGCAAGCTGGATCAGGGTATTGACCGAGGCGGCCGCCAGCATCGTGCCCATGCCGAGCATGAACAGCATCGCAAACGCCATCCATACTGCCGGCGCCATGGCGAAGCCGATGGTGGCGAGCGCCGCCAAGGCCGAGGCGACGCCGATCAGGCCCAGGAGCCAGCTTACCCCGCGGCGCATCGCCAGATAGATCATTCCTGCCAACGCGCCCAGGCCCGCCGCGCCGAGCAGCATGCCCATGGTGCGCGAGTCTCCGTGGAATCGCTCTCGCGCGAACCACGGCATCATGGCCGCATGAGTCTGGATGGTAAAGCTCATCGTGGCGAGCAGCCACAGGCTGTTCCGGCACGGCGCGAACCGATGCGCGTACCGGAGTCCGCCCACGAACTGCCGCAGCCACGGCTCCGGCTGGGCCTTGCGCGTCGTGCGGACGAGGCGCATGCCCCGCAGGGCAGAAATGACCGCGAAGCGCAGGATGGCGTTGGCCGCAAATGCCCACACTTGGCCAAAGGTCGCGATGATTGCACCGGCTATCGTCGGGCCGACGAAGCGGGCACCCGCCATCATGCTGGAATTGAGCGCGATCGCGTTCGCGAGATCTTCCTTCCTGTCGACCATCTGCGACAGCAGGGATTGCCGCGCTGGCGAATCGAACGCGTTGACAATGCCGAGCATCAGGTTCGCCAGCACGATATGCCACGGCCGTAGCGTGCCGGTGGCCACGAGTGCCAGCATCACCAGGGACTGCACGCACGCGACGGTATTGGCGGCCAGAAGCACGCGTCGGGTATCGAGGCGGTCAAGCAGCGGACCCGTCACCGGCGCCATCAGCAAGAAAGGAATCTGCAAGGCGAATGCCGTTAGGCCCAAGACGAGCGTCGAACCGGAAAGCGCATAGGCAAGCCATGAAGTGGCGATTAACTGCTGCCAGTTGCCCACTTGCGCAGCGCCCTGCCCGGCCATGAACAGCCTGAAGCTGGGATAAGACAATGCGCGAAGGCTGTGAGGTAATCGCATGGGGAAATACAAATGTTTGCGCCGCTCCGGGCGCGAAGCGAAAAAGAGAGCGGCGGCAAGGGCCCGCCGCCGCTCAAATCGAGCATCAAATATCGAGGTCGCTACGCCGCAACGCGACTCATGATTTGCTGCCGTGCCTGTCCTTGACGAGCGTCACGATCAGGAAGACCCATGAGAACGCCAGGGCGAAATAATCGAAGTTCCGCAGCGGGCGATAGTCCGCATAGCCGAGCCCTGTCGAGCCGATGCACGCTGCCACGGAAAGGAGCACGCACATCCACACGCCAATCCACATTTCTTTCTTCATTGCTGTCTCCTGGTTCAGGCATCCACCCGTTGCACGCCCGTCGACGCCGCGGTTCCGCTATCGCGCGCACGCACCAATTTCTTCCATCCGTCCCAAAGCCACATCGGCTCGACCTTCGCTTGCAGTACCGATGCGTAGTAGCCCCCATAGGCCAGCAGCAGAGCGCCGTTCATGAACAGCTCTTGCGGGCCCGTAAACAGCTGGCGCGGCGTGGCAACGATGAAGGTATTCAGCCAAAAGATATTGACGGTCGCAGGCATCTCCAGCATCAGCGCGAGCAATACACCGCGATTGGCCAGCAGCATGAGTCCGAAGATACATTCCATGTACTTGATGATTTGGAAGATGTAGATGCCCTTCGCAGCCTCCACGTACACCCCGCCCGGCCCGGGGATCTCCGGGATATAGGAAGTCAGGATGAAGCGGATGCCCGAGTAAAACAGGTGGGCGCCAAAATAGATCCGCAACCATAGGATCACGTACTTCCACGGGGATTGATTGGCTCTGTTCATGTCATGTCTCCTTGTTTAAGACGAATGAAAATCCTTGCGGGGTCCATGTGCCCTACAGGTCAACCACCCGCGCCGGACGGCCCTCGGTGCGGATCCGCGACAGTAGTGCCTCGTTCAGTTCCACGCCAAAGCCCGGGCCGTCGCCGGGAGATACGCGGCCGCGATGAAAACGCGCGCCGTGCATGGCAAGGTCTTCGCCATGCGGAATGTCTTCGCTGTTCCAGACGCCGTGCACCGCCAGCGGTCCGGTACTCTCGCTGATGAACTGGCAGGCCCACTGGTTCGACACCCACAGATGCGCGGTCGGGCAGGCCTCCACCCCGGAACCGATCAGGGTGCTGCACAGCACCGGCAGGTCGAGCATCTGCGCCACGGCCAGGAAGCGCTGGGCCTTGAGCAGGCCGCCGACCTTCTGCACCTTCAGGATGACCCCGTCGGCGGCACGCCGCTCCGCGATCTCCTTCAGGTGATGCAACTCCTGTGCAGCCTCATCGGCGTACAAGGGAGTTTCGATGCGCTGGCGCAGCCGCGCCAGGCCCTCGATATCCCAATGCGGCAACGGTTGCTCGACAAAATCGAGGTGATACGCATCCAGCCGGCGAATCGTGCGCAATGCCTGCTCATAGTTCCACGAGCCATTTGCATCGAGGCAAATGCGCGCTCCGTCGCCAAGCGCCTCGCGCACGGCGGCGGCGGTCGCTACATCGTTGTCGAAGGTGCCGCGCCCGACCTTCAGCTTGAGGGCAATGAAACCCGCTTCCCTGGCCGCCAACGCTGCCTGCGCCACCTTTTCCGGCTCACCTGCGGAGAGTACCCAGCCAAGCGGCGCGGACTCGCGCGTGCGGCCGCCCAGCAACTGGTAGACCGGTACGCCCAGTGCCTTGCCCTTCAGGTCGTGCAGGGCGCAGTCGACCAGCCCCTTGGCCTGGTTGTTGTCGCGCGCCAGCGTGTCCATCGCGCCGACGATCTTCTCGATGTTGCAGGGGTCCTCGCCGAGGAGTATTCGCGGGGCAAAGATGTCGCAGATCATGCTGACCATCGAGGCCTGGCTTTCGCCGCGGTACCAGGAGGACGTATCCCCCGATTCCGCGATGCCCACCAGCCCCGTATCGGTATGCAACCGCAGCAGCAGGGTATCGAGCCTGGTGATAGTGACATTCGGCAATCGCAGCGGCTTCTTCAGCGGCATCGATACCGGAATGCACTCTACTCTTGTGATTTTCATGGTATTGACTCGTTGAAGGTTAGTGGACAGCGCGGCGCCCGGCTGCGCGCAGGGATCTGGAGACGCGAACCAGCAAGCAGACAGCCAACGCGACCGAGATCACATAGCAGGCCACGAACGCCTGGCCGAGCGCATTGGGACCGTCGAAGAACAGCCAGGCCACGAGTGCGCACACGGTCGGCCCCAGCGCCAGGCCTAAAAGGTTTGTAATCAGGTAGTACAGCGCGGTCAGCTTGCCCATCATGTTGCCCGGCGTGAAATTGGCCATCGTGGCCCCGCCCGCCACGGCAAAGATGACGAAGAAGAAGGTCTGCGCACCGTAGGCAATGGCGCCGAGCTGGGCGCTGTGGATCAGCGGGAAGCATGCGGTGATGAGTCCTGCCACGGCAGTCGATCCGATCGCCACCCGTACCGGCGCGTCGGTCCACCCGCGCTTCTGCAGCCTGTCGGCCACGCTGCCCCAGAACAGCAGGCCCAACGGCGAGGCCAGCAGGCTGATCGTGCCCAGCGTCTGGCCGATTACGGGACGGCTGATACCCATCGAGCGGTTGATGATCTCCGGCAGCCATGCCATCTGGCTGCCGATGGCGATGCCATAGAGGCAGATGGCGATCCAGAGCGGCCCATAGACGCTGCGGTGCTGCCACGCGTAGCGCAGGGCGTCCGGATAGGTCACGCGATCGGCGTCGGCCGGCGCGTCGCGCCGCGGCGGTTCGCGCAACAGCAGCATCACCGCCGCGAGCGGCAAGCCGATCAATCCCGGCACGATCAGCACAAACTGCCAGGGCTTGAGCCCGCCCAGCAGCGGCAACCCCGACAGCTTGCCGCTGGCAGCGAACGTTAGCAGGAAGCTGCCGAGGACCATCGCCAGGCCGCTCCCCAGCATCGGCCCCATGTTGTAGATGCCAAATGCGAGCCCGCGCCGCTCCGGTGGGAAGGCATCGCGGATCATCGACGAGGCCGCGGGCGGGAGCATCGCTTCGCCCACCCCGAGCCCGATGCGGGCAATGAACAGGTGCCAGTAGGTATTGCTCAGGCCGCACAGCATCTGCACGCCCGACCACATCAGGATGGCGCCGCTCAGCAGGTACTTGCGGCGGTACAGGTCCACCAAATATCCCGCGGGAACGCCGAGCACGCTGTACAACAGCATGAACGACAGCCCGAGCAGCCAACTGATCTCGAGGTCGGTGGCGCCCAGATCCTGCTTGATGGGCCCGACGACCAGGGAAATGGCGCCACGGTCGATGAAGGATACGACATAGACAGTGGCCAGCACGAACAGTACGACCCAGCCGCCAGGGGCCACTGACGAACTCACAGGTACTGCAGCGGCAGCGGCCATACGTGGCGGCGACTGGATTGTGGTGGGGCTTTCCAACATGGTTGTCTCCGGTTGACGGCTCTCTCGAGCTCTCGTTATTCAGGCTTCAGCGGTCCCAGGCGGCTTCTTCGAGGGCCGAACGCGCGGCAGTCCGGCCGGACACGATGAACTCCGCGATGTCGCCCATCGAGTTGTAGTAGGGCCCCCACAGGGAGCCGCACTCGCCGATGGCGTACAGGTGCGGGATGGGGGCCTCGCGCAGGTCCAACACGCGCTGGCGCGCATCGTGCCGGGGGCCACCATGCGTGTTGAGGAAAGTCGGCAGCATCGGACCGATGGCGTAGTACGGTCCCTTGTCCAGCGGAACCAGGAAGCTCTCGCGCCCGAAGTCGGTGTCCTCGCCAGCGCAGCATTGCTCGTTGTAGCGGGCCACCGTGGCCTTCAACGCCTCGGGGTCGAGGTGCCCGGCGGGCCACGCGCCCGGTTCCGCATCCCACCGGCACTTCAGCGCCAGCTCTTCCAATGTGTCGGCCTGGATGATCCAGCCCTTCTCCAGTTCGACGAGGTTGTCCTGACTCCACGGTGGCGTGCGCGAGTTGAGCGTCGTCATGGCGGCGCCGCCGGCCCGGACCTTCTCGTCGAAGATGTGGAAGGCGGGGACGTTGACGAACTCGGGCATGTCGGGATTGGTGGCAAGCCAGGTGGCGCGGTTGCCCAGCCCGTGGCGCACGTCTGCGGTATCCGTGGTTTCGTTGTGGAAGCGGCGCCCGTGGCGATTCACCCAGATCAGACTACCGCCGTCCTTGAACGCGCCCGAGTTGTAGCCGAAGCCCGCCACCTTGTTGAGATCGTACGTCACGTAGACGCGCCCGCCTTCCACCTTGATGCCCCAGTTGAGCGGCCCGGCCACGGCGTTCATGTGCCAGAGCTGAGCGCCCACCTCTTGCGCCATGCGAATGCCGTCGCCAGTCAGGTTCGGGCTGCCGAGGAAATGAATCGGACACGGCGTGAGGTATTGCCGGCACATCTGCTCGTCGAACTCAAAGCCGCCGCTCGCGAGTACTGTCGCCTTACGTGCTTTGACCGTGATGGTGCGTCCGTCGATGGTGCGCGCGGTCACACCGAGAATGGCGCGCGACACCGGGTGTTGCACGAGCTGCGTCACCCTGGTGTTGCACCGCACGCGGGCGCCATGCTTTTCCGCAACGGCGGCGATGGCGTTGTACAGCCCCGCGCCCCCGGGGGCGGCCACCACGCTCATGCCGTGGATGCTGGCGGCACCGGGTGCGCCCGTAAACTCGGGGAAGAATCCCGGCGCGCTGAAGGGCCTTGGATTGTCCTTCAGCGGCAGTTCCAGCTTGTGCTGGAAGGCGGGGATGTCCTTCAGACCGGCAACGAAGGCGCGCAGTACGGCCTCATCGGTCTGGCCAGCGCACAACCAGTTCATGTAGTCGAACGTGCTGGCCTCATCCGTCGAGGTCATGATCAGCCCGCCCGCGACGCAAACCGAATTGCCACCGCCACGCTCGCCTTTCTCCAGTACCAGCACGTCGGCGCCAGCTTCGGCGGCCGCGAAGGCGAAGGTCGCGCCGGCGCCGCCGTATCCGACCACCACCATATCGGCCTCATCGTCCCAGGCGGGCGGCGACCAGTTCACTGCATGCTCTTTCTGTTCCATCTTCTCGTCTCGAAACTTTGCAGGTGGAAACCGTCAGGCGGGCTCAGCAACCGGCTGCTCTTCGGTCAGCAGGCGAGCGTAGATCTCGTTGTAGCGGACGATCGGCTGGTCCATCGGCAGCAGCACCATCTTGCGCCCGGGCGAGCGGTGGATCATGTCCTGCTGGGCCTGGATGATCGCCTTGTCTTCCTGGAAGGCGGCATCCGCGATGCCGAAGCAGTGTTCCTTGAGATCGCCGGCAGCTGCCCACGGCCCGAAGTTGAAGAAGAACCTCGACTTGTTCTGGCTGATGGGGGTGATCATCTGATTGGTGCAACGCGCGAAGATCGGCGTCTCGGCCACATCGCTACCCGTGTTGCGGTCGAGCACGCCCGGTTCGTAGGAGTGGATGGTGAGGATGAAGACCCCCGGCACCAGGAACGTGCTGACCACCTTGTCGTCCGAGGGGCGCGCCCCGAAGTATGGATTGGACTGGCGCCCCACCTGCCAGCGCTCCGCGCGCACGCCGCGATCGAGCTGGGTGACACCGCGCCGGCTCTCGCTCTCCTTCATCATCTTGAGCGCGATCGGGTCGCTGGCGCCGAAGGTCGCCTCGTGCACGAAGGGGGCGTGGGAAAGGTCGAGCAGGTTGTCGGAGACCAGTTCGGCGTTGGCGTCCATGTCAAAGGTGGAGCACACCATCGCCCACTCCGGGTTGTCTGGGCCGATGATGGGAGGTACCAGCGTCACGTCGGCCTTCTCCGGCTCGCCCATCCAGACCCATGCCGCACCGTGCTTCTCGACAATGGGATAAGCCCGCACGCACACGCGCGGCGAGATGCGCTCCTGGCCCGGCACTTCCGTGCAACGCCCGTCCGGCGCGAACTTCAGGCCGTGGTACATGCAGCGCAGTTCGTCGCCCTCTTTGCGCCCCACAGACAGCGGCGCGAGGCGATGGCAGCAACGGTCTTCCAGCGCGGCCAGGCTTCCGTCGGTCTTGCGATAGATGGCTAGCGGTTCGTCCATCACGGTAAAGGGAACAATGGCGTCCTCGGTGAACTCCGTGGACCATCCGACCATGTACCAGCAATTGCGAAGGAACATTTTTCTACTCCAGACTGTGTTTTGGGGAATGGGGATTCGTGGCACTCGCCTTCGCGAAGATCACACGCTGCGGCGCTCTTCCGGGCAAGAAGCGAAGACAGTCGGCAACTGCTTAAAGTCTTTGAGACTTCCCAGCGATGCTCTGCACGTCAGCATCGGCAGGTAGTAACGCAGGTAGGCCAGGATCAGGATCACGTTCAGGTACAGGCACCACACGCTCATGGACGTGCTGAAGATCATCCCATACCGTAGATTGAGGACAATTGCATTGAAGATAACCATGAAGGAGATCGGCAGCGTCATCGCCAGCGCGAACGGCACGAAGAGGTCGAGCAGGAGAAGCAGTCCAGCCAGCAATTCGCATGCCTTGACGACGTCGAACACGCCGGTCTCGATCAGTGTGACCAACATCGCGTTCGATGCCGGCAGGCTCCCCAGCGGTTGCGGGAAGATCGGCGGATAGCCCCAGTTGGTCAGCCAGTGGCTCAGGCCGCTGTTGATCATCCAGGCCCCGAGCGTGAGCCGCATCAAGGTGAGGATCAGCCGGCCGATCACGGCCGCGTCAATCCTTCCATTCGTCGCATTAGTTTGCGCAATCATTTGTTTTCCCCGTGGAGATTCAGACGAAACATTCAGCTCTGTGCGGACACGAGCCTCTATTGGCGGTTCGCGGCCGCGCCGTCCTTCATGGCGATCCGTGCCGCCGCCGGCCCGGTCGAAGGGGCGGCGTCCGCCACGGCATGACCGCTCGGTGCGGAGAGGATGAATCGCTGCCTTTCGGCGATCCGGCCGGTGTAGGCGCCCGTCTTGAACACGTCGAGCACGTCGATGGCTGGCTCGCCACGCGCCGCTTCCACACGGTGATAGACGGCGACCATGAGACCTTCGGCGATGACCCGCTTGATCTCGTGCCGGATTGGCGGGCCATCGCGCAACTCGGTGGAGCCCGGGTTGTGGTCGACCATCGTTGGCGAGAAATAGCCGCGCGCGGCTTCTACGCCCTTGCCTTCATCGTAGGCCTGTTTCATATAGTTCAGGACGATGACGCGTGGCAGCTTGCCAACACCAGGGCCGTTGTCGCCGTACCAGCGCGGATTGAAATGAAGGCTGTACGTGAACGACAGCGTGATCAGTATCCCCACGCAGATGGAGACGATGTAGGTCTGCTTCGACTTCGATTGCATATGTAAACCTCTGCGGATAATTCGCCGTTGTCAGGAACGCACGGGTCTTGGGAGGCGGCCACAGCCATGGCCGACCCGAGGGCGTGGTCAGAAGCGGTGATAGATACCCGCGCCCACTGAGTTGACGCTTTCATGCAATTGCGTCGGTGCACCCAGCCCGCCGGGAGGAAAGATCGTTTGTTTGGACGATCCCCGGTTATCCAGTCGCTTGAAGAAGGCATACAGCGTCGTACGCTTCGACGCTTGGTAGGTGTAGCCGACCGCCCATGCGCGGACGTCATCTGTCGCGGTGTTTGAGGGCAGACCGTTCACCACGCCGCTATCGCGGGCGCCGTAGCCGAGCTTCAGGTTACCTGATGCGCCGACCGGAATTGTCGTACCCACCTGCCATGCTGAATCGTGCGCAGCACCCAATCGATAGCGCAGTTGGTAGGTGCCGTACAGCGTCGCCCATCGCGTTTCATACGAGGCGGCGAATGCGTGCTCGATCTGACGGCTGGTGTCGGGCGTGAGATTGGTCGTGCCGGTCGCGCGAGCGAAGCCGTAGCCGGCCGTCAGATGGTTGCCTGAATATAGGAACGAGACGATGTCGTAGTTGCGATTGACCGGTGTGCCAACGTTTTCGCTGAAAACATGCGCCGCCGAAGCGGTCACGTCGCCGAACGACGGCGAGTTGTACCGGATGGCGTTATCCGCCCGCGCCGGATCATTGAGCGGATTGAACATCCACGGGTTACTCGACTCGCCCGTGAGCGACGCGGCCACCGAGCCGGGAGCCATCAGTACCGGATCGAAAGTCGCGGCAAACTCGTAACCAGGTGTCGGTTGCCGGCCCGCAGCGATCTCGCCGTAGGTATTGCTGAGCATGCCAACCGTGGCGCGGCGGCCAAACAACCGTCCACCCTGGGCGTTGGTTCCGGTATCGACGTTGAAGCCGCCTTCCAGAACGAATACAGCCTTGAGATCGGAAGACAGATCCTCCATGCCGCGCATCCCCCAGCGGGAACCGGCCAGTCCACCGGAATTCAGGCTGGTGACGCTCTTCTCCGAATTGCGGAAATAGCCGACGAACGAATCAACGACGCCGTAAAGCGTCACGGTGGCTGCCGATGCTGCAGGGGGCAACAGCATCCCGGCTACCGCTACCGCGGCGAGTCTCTTGTCCACGTGGTCTCCTTTTAGTGGTTTAGTTTTTCTTCTCTGCCAGCGTCGCGGGCTGAGTCCTGGGGCTTGCACGCTTTTGTGTCGCTGGCATCAGGGCTGCTGTGTTGGGGGGAACCGCTTCCAACCCACCTGCCTCGTCTCAAAATATTATTTAATTTAGTATTTCCAATCTTATACATCGACGCAGCCGGGTTCAATCTTTTCTTTGGGGTCACGGGGTAAACCCCGTTCCTCGCAGCACCGCGCTGGAAATCCGACGTGCGAACACACCGTCCGCGGGCCGGTGAACGGCTGACGGCACCGCGACGGCGGACGCGTAAATTCAGAGGCCCCGCGCAGCCAGCGACGCCAGCAGGCGTTCCTCTACGGCGTTGCGATCGCGCCGATAGGCCTCTAGCAGCGCGAAGCGGTCTTTGGCGGCAAGCGTCTCTACGAGGTGGTGTTCCGGATCGGCCGGGAAGCGATACCCGGCGATATCCGGTGGGGCCATCGCCCGGTAGCGATCCGTCTGCCGCATCAGACGCATCACTTCACGCCTGAGCGCCCAGTCTGGAGACAAGGAGAAGATGGCGCCATGGAACGCGCGGTGTGCGCGCACCCAGGCAGCGCCTGCCCGCTCCGTCAGGTGGCGATCGAGTTCGGTGAGCCGCGCGCGGAGGTCGGCGAGTTCATCGGCATTGGGCCATCGCACTGTCGACAGCAATTCGGTTTCCAGCAGGTGGCGGATGCGATAGAGCTGACGCGCCTCGCTGCTGGACAGCGGCGCCACGTGGAATCCGCGATTGGGATCATGCTGGACTGCGGCCTCGGCAACCAGCAGGCTCAGCATTTCACGCACAGGCACCCGGCTGATGCCGAAGCGCCTGGCCAGGTCCTGCTGCCGCAATTGCTGTCCGGGCGACAGCTTGCCTTCGTTGATCAGCTCGCGGATTTCGGCCGCGAGCCGCGAAGGAATGTCAGGGTCCGTTGCGCGTGGGGCTGGCGCCGCAGGCGGTGCAAACACCTCACGCCGACCCATCTCAGCGCTCGCCCCAGTACACCGCGCGCGCCGTATCGTGCAGCACCTTGCGCTGCTCCGTCTCCGACAACAGGGACACCGACTCCCTGGCAAGGGTGGCCATCTGCGCATACGTCCCCTTCGACTGCGCGATGTCCGAGCCCCACATCACACGATCAGCGCCGAACTCGCGCACCACTCGCTCGACCATCGGCGCCGCCGACATCTGCTGGGCGGCGAGCTTGCCCAGGTTGATCATGGAGTAGAGCAGGTAGACGTTGGGATGGTCGACCATCTCCAGCAGCGACGCGTCGACGCCATGATCCGGTGCGCCGCCTTCGGCCGCGATATTGGAGAAGTGGTCCAGCACCACGGTGGTTTGTGGGAATGCCACGAGCACCGGCTTCAGTGCCTTCAGGCATGCAAGCCTGTTCCAGCGATAGAAATGCAGCCGCACCGAGCCGCCGAGTTCGGACACCGTCTCCCACGCCGCCATCGCCTCGCGCGACGCGAGCCAGGACGGGTCGGCGCCCTTGAACGGCTCGGTCAGGCGGATCCCCACCGCGCCCCGCTCGCCGACCCAGTGACGCACCTGCCGGCGGATGCCCGGGTCCAGCGCATCCACCATCCCGAGCGCGCGCAGGCGGTCCGGATAACGGGCGGCCGCGTCGCAGACATAGGCGTTGTTGAAGCCGTAGATATGCGCGCGCTGCACGGCAAGCGCGCGTTCGACTCCCTGCTCGTCCATCAGCGCGAGCAGGCGCTCCACCGTCACCGGATTGTCCAGCGCGCCGGGTTCCAGCTCGCCACTCAGCGGGGACGGCGGATACCGCTCCACGTCGGCGGAAATCAGGTGTGCATGACTGTCAATCATCGGGAATGTCTCCTCTGTCTGTCGTTGGTTCTGCCCTCGTCAAGGGGCTGGCAGTTCACTTCCATGGGTCCACCGTGACGTGGATGGCGCCTTCCACGCCGCGCCCCGCCGTGGCAAGAATCGCCTCGTGCGTCTGCGCGAGCCCGAAGGTGTGGGAGCACACCTCGTCGAGCGGGTACCTGCCCGAGGCGATGTAGCGCAGGGCCAGTTCCACCGCCGGATAGCTGCGACCGCGCGGGGCGCGTACCGTCAGGTAACGCTTCTTGATCTCGCCGATCGGCACGCTCTGCTCAAGGCCGTTCAGGCTCAGGTACGCGCCCTTGGCGGCCAGGCCGATAGCCAATTGCGCCACTTCGCCGGTCGGGTCGCCGGTGGTGTCGACCACCACGTCAACGCCGCGTCCCTTCGTCAGGCGCATGACCTCGGCATGGAGATCCTGGTTCTGCACGTCGATGGCATGATCGGCGCCTAGCCGCAGCGACAGGTCGAGGCGGGCGCGGTCGCGGGTCATGCCGGCGAGGATCACGGTGAGCGAACCCGCCGCCTTCGCCGCGAGCACGCAGCCCAGGCCCTGCTGCCCCGGGCCGAACACCAGCACGGTCTTGCCCGGCCCGGCGCCGCCGTCATTGCAGGCCCATTGCACGCCGTTGCCGAACGGCACCGCCAGCGTGGCGTGGACGGCGGGCATGTCGGGCGGGATCACATGCATCACCGTGTTCAGAGGCAGGTGCATGAACTGCGCGTAGCCGCCCCACAGGTGAGGTGCGATCTCGCAGGTCGACATGCCGAAGCGCAGCGTATTGAGCCGGTCCTTCACATTGAAGAAGTCGACCTCCATGCAGAGCCGGAAGTCGCCCTTCATGCACCATTCGCAGTGCCAACACGGCAGGTACTCGTGCAGCGCCACGCGGTCGCCAGCCTTGACGCCCCAGCGCTGCTGCGCGATCGGTCCGAGCTCGACGATCGTGCCGACGTTCTCGTGCCCCATGATGACGGGGGCGTGTCCCGGCTTGCGATACAGCTCCGGATCGCTCCCGCCCACGCCGCTCGCCTCCACCTTGAGGATGCCGGAGTCCGGCTGCACTTGCGGGTAGTCGAATTCCTTCAGTTCGGTCGTCTCGACATCGGTCTTGACGGCCGCCAGTACTTTCCTTGTCATGTCAGGTTTCCTTCCAGAACACACGGCGCGCGGTACCGCCGAGGATGGCCTCGCGAACCGGGGCGGGATGGTCGAGCAGGCATTCGCGCACCAGCGCCAGCGCGTTGCCATAGCCTTCGCGGCTGCTCACCACCGGGAAATCGCTGCCCCACATCAGGCGCTGCGCGCCGAAGGCAGCAATGGCGGCTTCGAGCAGGGCAGCGGCGGCGGCGCCGAATGTCCACCCCCCGCGCAGCGCGGACGGGTCGCGCGGTGCCAGCTCGCCGAAGCCCGGCACCTTGAGGCTGACGTTGTCGAAGCGGGCCAGCCGCAGGACCGTGTAGCGCAACTCACCATCCGATTCGGTCTCCATCGGCTTGCTGGTATCGCCGAGGTGTTCGAGCACGACCGGCAGCGCCGGCACCGCTTCGAGCAGCTCGGCAAAGGTCGGCGCCGTGAACGCTTCGGCGTTGCCGACGCAACTGACCGCCAGTCCGCACGCCTCGGCCGCCTTCCAGATGGCCAGCGGGTCGGCGCCCGGCGAACGCGCGCCGGGACGCAGGCGCACGCCGGCGGCGCCTTCGTCCGCCAGCCTTGTCAGCGTTTCCGGTGCATCGGGCGCCGCCGGGTCGATCCACACCACGCTGGCGAACCGGCCGGGGTGGGCGTGGACGCAGTCCGTCTGGTAGCGGTTGTCCACCTGCCCGATCATCTGCGTCAGCACCGCGCGCGCCACGCCGTGGCGCGCCATCTGGCCGAGCAGCGTTTCGACCGGCTCGTACCACACCGGTGACACGTGGGCGTGACTGTCGATCAGCATCGCCACGTCAGGCCGTCAGCGCCACGTCGGGGTTGAGCGGGACTTCCTGCTTCCAGGTCCGCTCGTTGCTGAAGATCACCGTGGCCGCGCGGATCTGCGTGAACGGGATCGGCGCGGTCAGCACGCTCGGCACCTCGTTCCGCTCGGCCAGCGCGCGCGCGGTGCGGATCATCTGGCGGCGCCAGGCCACCACGGCGACGTCGGACGTGCCGAGGTGCTCCTTGGTGCGGTCCAGGATGCGGCCCTGAGTCTCGCTGACCGCGTGGTCCTGCGTCAGGATGCCCTTGATGCCCGACATCGAGCCGGTCTTCATCCACTCGCGGTCCTGCTGGTACCAGTTGTCGATATTGAGCACCTTGCGGAAGTTCTCGTCGACCCAGTGGCCGCCCTCCTCGATCCTGTAGGCGATGTCCACTGGCTGGCTGTCGTCGAAGAACCACTGGATGTGCCAGGTCGACTCGTCGTCGCGCGGCACGAACGCGTTGGCCATGCGGCGGTTCTTGCGCACGCCGAAGCCGTCGGGCGGGATCAGCGTGAAGAACGGCAGCACCACCTCGGTCACGCGCGCGTGCAGCTTGCCTTCCTCGCGGAAGTTGCGCACGCCGGCGTAGCGCAGGCCGTACTTGGTGTACTCGACCTCGATCTTCGGCTGCAGGTCGCGCTCATGGTCGTACTTGGCGGGCGCGTTCCACGGCTGCTCGCGGTGCAGGACGCCGGCGTGCGCCGAGTCGATGGTGCCTTCGACCGCCTGCGCGTAGTTGCAGTCTTCCAGCACCTTGAACGGCACCGCGTTGACGGCCGGATAGGACAGCCACTCGAACTCCGGGAACTGCGGCTGCTCGGCGGCCGGGCCCATGTAGGTCCAAATCACGCCGCCCACTTCGCGGGTCGGATAGGCCTGCGCGCGGATGCGCGAGCAGAAGGAGGAACCCGACGGCTCGGTGGGCGTGTCGAGGCAGGTGCCGTCGGTGGCGAACTTCCAGCCGTGGTAGAGGCAGCGCAGGCCGCCGTCGGAGTTGTCGCCCAGCGCCAGCGACGCGCGGCGGTGCGGGCATTGCTCGTCGAGCAGGCCGACCTTGCCGTCGGTGTCGCGGAAGGCCACCAGGTCTTCGCCGAGCAGCCGCACGCGCACCGGCTTGCCGCCCGGCTCGGCGATCTCGGACGCCAGCAGCGCGGGAATCCAGAAGCGCCGGATCAGTTCGCCCATCGGGGTGCCGCAGCCAACCTGGGTCAGCACATTGTTGTCTTCGCGAGTGAGCATAAGTCCTCCTATCCTTTGAGTCTGTGTGTCTTTCTCTGTGGGGAAATATCGGTACGCGCCGGTTTCAGTCGAGAAGCGCGATGGTGCGGCCCAGGCGTTCCCGGGCGGCAACGGTGTCTCCGTCGTTGCCGACCAGGTCGTGTGCTTCGATCACCAGGGAGCGCATGGCCTCCAGGCGCTGCAACTGCTGTGCGCTGCGGCCGTCGCGCGCGGCATTGGCGACGTCGGCGTCGAGCAGGCGCCAGACCTCGTCCAGTTCGGATTCCCGGTAGATCATGTGTTCTACCTCGTGGGAAACCGCCATCCGCGCGCAAATGGACGACAGCGTCGCGGCAGAGTAGTCGTTGATGGAAGTCAGGTCGTCGGCGTGCATGTCGCTCTCCACTCGTCGCTCGGTCAGCGGCCCTTGGGGCCGAACTTGGACGGCGGGAGGCCGATGGCCGCGCGGCCGTAGCCGGTCATGGCGCTGTCCCACGTAAAGGCGAAGTGCTGGGCGGCGGAGTTGACGTCGCGCCAGATGCGCTGCAGCTCGGAGGTGTTGTAGATCCCCGAGCCGCCGGCCGCCTCGAACAGCGCGTTCACCGCGTAGCGTGCCTTCTGCACGGCGTACGCCCAGTCGCGCGGGATGCGCGCCCAGTCGAGCTCGCTGATCGACCTGGGATCCTCGGCACTGTCCACGCGGCGGGCATCCTCGCGCACCACGGCCAGCGCGGCGTCGATCTCGGCGACCGATTCCGCCACCCGCGCGAAGGTGGCGGACTGCTCGGCCACCTGTTCGCTGCTGAAGGTGGACAGGCGCGCGGCCAGCCCTTCGTTGAACGAGCGCACCGCGGCGCGCGCCATGCCCAACGGCGCGCCCACCAGCGAGAACGGCGTCACGTTCTGGAACGGCATGCGATAGATCGGCGCGCGCACCGATCCGGTCTCGTCGGCCATGCCCGACATCATGTCCCGGACCGACACCGAGCGATGTGCCGGAATGAAGCTCTCGGTGATGCGGATCGAGCGGCTGCCGGTGCCGCGCATGCCGGCGGTGAACCAGTCGTCGACGATCTCAATGTCTTCACGCGGCACCACGAAGAAGCGCGGTTCGGGCGGCTGGCCTTCGCGCTGCACCGCGTTGCCGACGATGACCCATTGCGCGTGATCGATGCCGGAGCAGAAGCGGCCGTCGCCGTTGACCAGCTTGTAGCCGCCCTCCACTTCGGTGATGGTGCCGCCGAGGCGGAACACGGTGGCGGTCAGCACGCGGTCGCCGCTCATCACCTCGCGCTGCGCCTGCAGCGGGAACAGGTTCAGCATCCAGCTATGGCCGGCGAGCACGCCGTAGACCCAGCCGGTCGATCCGCACGCCGAGGCAATCTCGGCGGTCACGTCGACCAGCGTGGCGAAGCCCAGTTCCGAGCCGCCGAACAGGCGAGGCGTCACGACGCCGAATAGGCCGGCGTCCATCAGGTCGTGGATCGTCTCTGTGGAAACGATGCGCTCGCTTTCCGTGCGGTCGGCGCGGGCGCGGATGCGGTCGTGCAGCGCACGTGCCGCGGCGACGGCGGCATCGTGGCTGGCTAGTACGGGCACGCTGCCGGGGGGCGCTGCCAGGGGGGATGTGCTCACGTCTTGTCTCCTGTGTGAGGACGTAGGCCGCCGCACCGCGCACCGAAGTGCCGCGGCGTGGCAAGGCTCGTCGTTTCTGAATGGTTCCGCTGGCGCGGCTGTCAGGTGCCGGTGCGCATGCGGTCCTCTACCTTCTCGCGCTCATCGACCCGAAGGAACCAGCGGTAGTGGCCGCCCTTCGAGATCGGCGGCAGGTCATCGGCGACCGTCTGCCAATGTTCGCCACCGTCTTCGCTGGCATAAACCTCGCCGGTCGCGGTGCCGGCCAGCAGCATGATCTGTTCGTCCCAGTGATAGAGGCCCATGCCTTCGATGTTGCCGATCACCTCGGCAGGCAGCCCGTCGCGGATCTCTTCCCATGTCACGCCTCCGTCGCGGCTGCGCATCACGCTCGCGGCTGCGCTGCGCTTGGCGCCCCAGTCGCGTGGCGCGTTGCCGGGGCCGCCGAGGTAGAGCACGTTCTCGTCGCGCGGGTCGATGAACATCGCATCCGGATAGCCGATGCGGTCCGCGCGCGTCAGCAGGTGAGTCCAGGTCTCGCCGGCATCCGCGCTGTAGTGCAGGCCTTCGCCGCCGCACATGAAGAGCTGGTCCGGGTTCGACGGGCGGATCAGCACACGGTGGTTGTCGTGATAGAACTTGTCCTGCTCGGATTCGTAGCTGCGCGGCTCGGTCCAGGTCGCGCCGTCGTCCGTGGTCTTCAGCAACGCGCCCTGCTCGATGCACACGTACAGCGTGTCTGGCTGCGCCGGGTGGAAGGCCACGTTCTTGACGTGCGCCACGTGGGGCGGCGGCGGGAAGGTCCACTTGTCCTGGTCCGGCACGGACAGCATCGCCGAAATCTCTACCCAGTTCTCACCCAGGTCGTCGCTGCGGTACAGCGCCGACGGCTCGGTGCCGAGGTACAGCGCCACGCGGCCCTCACGTTGCTGGGCCGCCAGCGTGTAGACGTGCTCGCTCTTCAGGCCGTTGCCGCGCGGCTCCCAGGTGAATCCGAGGTCGCGGCTGCACCACATGCCGCCCTTGCCATGCGCGCCGGCAAAGAGCAGGCCCGACTGCGGCTCGTACAGCAGCGCGCTCACGTGGCGGTCTTCCAGCGCCGAGCGGGTGCGCTTCCATGGCGCGCCCTGCCCCGTCCGCTCGAAGACATGCATGCCACGCAAGGTGGCGACGAAGAGCTGGGTGGCGGGGCCGCTGCCGTGCGTGACCGTACCGCCGTTGCAAGAAAGGACTGCGATCAATTTTTTCTCCATCCATGTGACGCGGAAGGTGCTGCTGCGCTGCACGATGCCGCCGCCTGTTTCCACCAGTGATGTCCCCCTTCGTGCCGATCCGGGGAACCGTCCCTCCAATCGACCCCACCGAGAGGCTTTGACTTTTTTCTTGTTAGTCGAAATAATATGCAAAAAAGAATTTCGCGTCAATGACGAAGCAGCCGGACACATACCGACGGCCTCGAACGCCAGGCGCCGGCAGGCACCCGCCTCGCCGATCCCGTGACTGCTGTAACTGGAGACAACACATGAACGACCAGCCCCCCTCCACGGGCGCCCTGCTGAAGCTGCGCCTGGAGTCGATCCAATACCTGGCCCGCGACACCCTGCTCTACGCTTTTGCCGCGCCGGCCGGCACCACCCTGCCGCCCAGCGAGCCGGGCGCCCACATCGGCCTGCACCTTCCCAACGGGCTGGTGCGCCAGTACTCCCTGCTCGAAGGCGGACGGGAGCAGCGGCGCTACCAGGTCGGCGTGAAGCGCGACCCGAAGAGCCGCGGCGGTTCGAGCTTCATGCACGACCAGTTGCGCCCCGGCGTGGTGATCGACGTGGAACCGCCGCGCAACAACTTCCCGCTCGACGAAGCGGCCGCCCATTCCGTGCTGATCTGCGGCGGCATCGGCATCACCCCGATCCTCTGCATGGCAAGGCGCCTGAAGGCGCTGGGCCGGTCGATGACGCTGGTCTACTCGTGCCGCGACCGCGTCGACGTCGCTTTCCTGGAAGAACTGCGGAGCTACGAGAACCTGCATCTGCACATCGACGCGGAAGCCGGCGGGGTGCTCGACATCGCGGCGCTGGTGGCAAGCCAGCCGGCCGACGCCCATTTCTATTGCTGCGGCCCCGGCCCGATGCTCGCGGCCTTCGAAGCCGCCACCGCGCAACTGCCGCCGGCACAGGTCCACGTCGAGTACTTCACCGCAAAGCAGGAAGCCGCGCTGGACGGCGGCTATACGGTCGAGTTGAGCCGCAGCGGCAAGTCGCTGCAGGTGCCGGGCGGCAAGACGATCCTGCAAGTGCTTAAAGAGGCCGGCGTCGAAGTGGCTCACTCGTGCGAGGAAGGCGTGTGCGGCGCCTGCGAAACGCGCGTGCTGTCAGGCGTTCCCGACCACCGCGACGCCATCCTCTCCGACCCGGAGAAGGCGGCCAACAACACCATGATGATCTGCTGCTCGGGCTGCAAGGGCGAGCGGCTGGTCCTCGATCTCTAATTCCATCCAACCGGAGACACCCCATGATCATTGACTGCCACGGCCACGTCAGCCCGCCCGCCGAACTCTGGGTCTACAAGGCCCACATCCAGTCGCATCGCGGCGAGCACGGCCGCAAAATGCCGGAGGTGACGGACGAGGAAATCCTGCACTACGCCAACCGCAAGGAGATGGGCCCGGCGGGCCACATCGACCTGCTCGACCGTGCGGGCACGACCGTCCAGCTCCTGTCGCCACGTCCGTTCCAGATGATGCACAGCGCCAAGCCGGGCAAGCTGGTGCACTGGTTCACCGAGGAAACCAACAACATCATCGCCCGCACGGTGAAGCTGCTGCCGACGCGCTTCATCGGCGTGGGCGGACTGCCGCAGGTCGCCGGCGATCCCATCGAGGTGGTGCTGCCGGAACTGGAACGCTGCGTGAGGGAGCTGGGCTTTCGCGGCGTGCTGCTCAATCCCGATCCGTTCGAGAACAGCGGCACCGAAGCGCCGCCGCTGGGCGACCGCTACTGGTATCCGCTCTACGAGAAGCTGTGCGAGCTCGACATCCCGGCGCATATCCACGCCACCGGCTCGCATTCGGCCCGCTCGCCGTACACGGTCCATTTCATCAACGAAGAGACCATCGCCGTCTTCGGCCTCGTGAACTCCGACGTGTTCAAGGACTTCCCGTCGCTGAAGATCCTGGTCTCGCATGGCGGCGGCTCGATTCCCTACCAGATTGGCCGCTTCCAGTCCGGCGCCGCGCGCGCGGGCCGCGACTTCCTCGCCGGCATGCGCAACCTGTACTACGACACCGTGCTGTATTCGGAGGAATCGTTGCGCCTGCTGATCAAGACCATCGGTGCCGACCGCTGCCTGTTCGGCGCCGAGTGCCCCGGCGTGGGCTCGCAGGTCAATCCCGCCACCGGCCGCACCTTCGACGACATCAAGCCGTTCATCCAGGGCTTCGACTGGCTGTCGCCGGAAGAGAAGGACATGATCTTCTTCGGCAACGCGCAACGGCTCTTCAACCTCGACCTGGCCGCGTACCGCTAAGAGACCAAGACGAAAAGAGGAGACGAACCATGGCAGAAATCGTACTCGGCATGGGCACCTCGCACGGGCCCATGCTGGTCACGCCGCCGCACACATGGGGCTCGCGCCTGCCCGATGACCGGCGCAGCCTGCATCACTACCAGGGCCGCACCTGGACCTTCGACGAACTGGTCCGGCATCGCGCGCCCGAGATCCTCGCCGCGCAACTCACGCCCGAAGTCTGGGAAGCGCGCCACGCCCGCTGCATGCAGGCCATCGAACGCCTGGCGCAGATCCTTGCCGAAGCTCGTCCGGACGTCGCCGTGATCGTCGGCAACGACCAGATGGAGATCTTCGACGACATGCTGGTGCCGGCCTTCAGCGTGATGTGGGGCGAGACCATCGTCAACAACATGATCAGCGACGAGAAGCTGTCGCGGCTGCCGCCCGGCGTGGCGCACGCCATGCCCGGCTACATGCCGCCCGAAGCGCGCTACGCCGGCGTGCCCGCGCTCGGCCGCCATCTGATCGAATGCGCGATGGCCGACGGCTTCGACATCACGGCGATGAAGCGCCTGTCGGCCACCGAGACGCCGCACGCATTCGGCTTCGTGTTCCGGCAGTTGATGAAGGACCGGGTGATCCCGACCGTTCCGGTGCTGATCAATACGTTCTATCCGCCCAACCAGCCGACTGCCGGCCGTTGCTATGCGCTCGGCCGCTCGCTGTCCCGCGCCATCCGGTCGTGGGACAGCGATGCCCGCGTGGCGATCATCGCGTCGGGCGGCCTGACCCATTTCGTCATCGACGAAAGCGTCGACCAGCTGATCCTCGACAGCATGCACGCGCATGACTTCGCGCCGGTGGAAGGGCTCGGCGAGGCGATCTTCCAGGCCGGCACGTCCGAGGTGAAGAACTGGATTCCGGTGGCCGGCGCCATGGACGAACTCGGCTTCGAGATGGAAGTGGTCGACTACGTCCCCTGCTACCGCAGCGAAGCCGGCACCGGCAATGCCATGGGGTTCGCCTGCTGGCGCCCCGCTAACGAGAAGGAGACTACGCAATGACGACCCCTCAGGAATATGTACGCCGCCTGCGCCGGCTGGATTGCTGCGCGGTATCCGACACCCTCGACAAGCTCGGCCTGCCGGGCGCGGTGAGCGGCGTCCGGCAGGAAGCCGGCGAGGGCCGCATCGCCGGCCGCGCAATTACCGTCAAGCTGGGCACCGGCGCCCCGCCGCCCGGCGAACCGCGCCATCTCGGCACCACCGCCATCGAGGCCGGCGGGCCGGACGACGTGATCGTCGTCGAGCAGCGTAGCGGCGTCGAGGCCGGTAGCTGGGGCGGCCTGCTGTCGCTCGGCGCAAAGGTGAAGGGCATCGCCGGCGTGGTGGCCGACGGGCCCGTGCGCGACATCGACGAAGCGCGCGCGATGGACTTCCCCGTCTTCGCCAGCGCGCTCACGGCCCGCACCGCGCGCGGCCGCATCGTCGAGAAAGGCACCAATGTGCCGGTCAAGGTGTGGGACGTGGAGGTCGAGCCGGGCGACTACGTGCTGGCCGACCGCAGCGCGGTGATCTTCATCGCCGCAGCCAATATCGACCGCGTACTGGAAGCGGCGGAAGGCATCGTCGCGCGCGAGGCCCTGATGGCAAAGGCCGTGCTGGCCGGCACGCCGATGAGCCAGGTCATGGGCGGCAACTACGAATTCATGCTGAAGGAATAAGCCATGTCGGAACAACTCGAAGACCAGAACGTCGCGCGCGCCGCAAAGCTCGACACCGCCACGATCAGCGATGCCATGGACCGCCTCGGCATCGTCGGCCAGTGCCGCGCAATCAAGCCGCGCGACCCCGCGTTCCGCATGGCCGGGCGCGCGTTCACCATCCTCTACGGTCCCGCCGCCAGTCCGCCGGGCACGGTCGGCGACTTCATCGACGACGTGCCCCCGGGTCACGTCATCGTGCTCGACAACGGCGGCCGCACCGACGCCACGGTGTGGGGCGACATCATGACCGAGATCGCCCACCGCCGCGGCATTGCCGGCACGGTGATCGACGGCATCAACCGCGACGTCCACCTGTGCCTGTCGCTCGGCTACCCCGTGTTCTCGCGCGACAACTGGATGCGGACCGGCAAGGACCGCGTCCAGGTCGAGGCGACCAATGTGCCGGTGAACATCGGCGACGTGCGCGTGGCGCCGGGCGACATCCTGCGCGGCGACGCGGACGGCCTGGTGTCGATCCCGCGCGAGCACGAGGAACGTATCCTCGCCGCGGCGGAAGCAATCGAAGCCGCCGAGAGCGCCATCCGCAAGGCGGTCGCCGGCGGCATGCGCCTCGACGAAGCGCGCAAGCAATTCCGCTACCACCAACTCCAGACGCGCACCCAAGGAGCCCCCGCATGAGCCTCCCCATCGACCGCATCGAACCACGCGACACCACGCAACTGGCGTTTGCGCGCACCGCCCCGGAAATCGTCGAAGCCGCCCGCGCTATCCCGACGGCCACCCTGCATGAGGCCGGCGGCAAGGTCGGCGCCCTGCCCTCCACGATCAAGCCGGTGGCACCCGGCTTCCGGCTGTGCGGCCCGGCCGTCACCGTCCACGCCCCCGGCGGCGACAACCTGTGGCTGCACCGGGCCATCTATGCCGCGCAGCCGGGTGACGTGCTCGTGGTGTCGGTCAGCGGCGCCTTCGAGCACGGCTACTGGGGCGAAGTGATGTCCACCGCCAGCCAGGTGCGCGGGCTCGCCGGCCTCGTTATCGACGGCTGCGTGCGCGACGGCGTGCTGCTCGAAGAGATCGGCTTCCCGGTGTTCGCGCGCGGCCTGTGCATTCGCGGCACCGGCAAGGACTTCGGCGCGCGCGGATGGATCAATGCGCCGACGGTGTTCGGCGACGTCAGTGTGCACGCCGGCGACCTGATCGTGGGCGATGGCGACGGGGTGGTCTGCATCCCGCGCGAACGCGCCGGCAAGGTGGTGGATGCGGGCCATGCGCGCGAAGCCGCCGAGGCCGACCAGTGCCGGCGACTCCGCGCCGGCGAAACCACGCTCAACATCTTCGGCTGGAACTGAACGGAGACAACATGAACGAAGACAAGACGATCCGCACCAGCTGGATCAGCATTCCCGCCCCCGATGGCCGCGCGTACGACGGCTACCTCGCCCTGCCCCCGGCGGGCTCCGGCCCTGGGCTGGTCCTGTTCCAGGAGATCTTCGGCGTCAACCGCCACATCCGCGCCGTGGCCGAGCAGTATGCCCAGCTCGGCTTCGTCGTGCTGGCGCCGGACGTGTTCTGGCGCCAGGCGCCGCGCGAAGAGTTCGCCTATGTGGGCGACGACACGGCGCGGGCGCGAGACATACTGACCCGGGCGGACATGGCCGAGATCGTCGCCGACCTGGACGGCACCGTGGGCGCCCTGCGCAGGCGGCCTGAGGTGACGGGCGGCGTCGGCGCGCTCGGCTTCTGCATCGGCGGCCGGCTGGCCTATCTCGCCGCCGCGGCCGGGCTGGTGGACGCCGCGGCCTGCTACTACGGCGGTGGCATCCAGGACCAGTTGCAGAAGGCGGCGGCCGTGCGTTGTCCGATGCTGTTCCACTATGGCGAAATCGACCCGATGATCCCGCTGGCGGCGGTCGAGCGCGTCAAGGCCGCGTTTGCCGACCGCGACTCGGCAAGGTTCTTCGTTTACCCGGGCGCCAGCCACGGCTTCAACTGCTGGGAGCGCGCCAGCTACCAGCCGCTTGCCGCCATGCAGGCGCACGGCCGCACCGTGTTGCACTTCGCCCGGCATCTCGTTCCGGCCGCATGACCCTGCCCACCCGCACGCCGAAGGAATCGTCATGAGCATCGACGCGATCCAGTTCAAGGCGGCCATGCGCTGCCTCGCGGGGCATGTTTGCCTGATCACCACACTCTCGCCCGACGGCGCGCGGGCGGGCCTGACCGCCACGGCGGTCTGCTCGGTATCGGCCGATCCGCCCACGCTGCTCGCCTGCGTCAATCGCAACAGCGCCTCGTTCCGCGCCATCCAGGCGTCGCGCATCTTCGCGGTGAACGTGCTGGCGCTGGAGAGCCGCCACCTCGCCAACCGCTTCGCCAGCCCGATGGCGGCAGAGCAGAAATTCGCGGACGGCGAGTGGGTGCGGGCAATCACCGGCGCGCCGGTGCTGCGGGACGCGCTGGTCAGCTTCGACTGCCGCGTGGCCAGCGCCGTGGACGTCGGCACCCACGGCATCCTGTTGGGCGCCATCGAAGCCGCAAGGCCGCGCGGCGACCGCAGCCGGCCGCTGCTGTATGCGCATGGCAGCTACGGCGAATTCTCGTCGACCGAAGCTGCCGCGGTCCAGGAACTGTTGTGGATTCCGTCATGGGATCCCGAGCCGGCCGGCTAGCCCCTGTCCGCCCATATTCTCCGCGCGCCTCCCTGCCGCGCGGAAGCAACAACTACAACAACGACGACGACATATGGTCTATCAAAGGGCTACGCTGACACCGGCACTTCGCCGCTTGTCATTCGGCATCGCATTGATTGCCGCCACCACGCAAACGCACGCGCAAGGCAGCACCACCATCGGCGGCCTGCTCGATGAGGGGGTCGCGCTTTATCGGGACAACGGCGGGCATTCCCAGGTCCGCATGGAGGATTCCGCCATTTATCCATCAAAGCTCTACTTGCGCGGCACGGAAGACCTTGGGCTGCGGCCTGCAGGCATCGTTCAGCCTTGATTCGACGATTTCGCTCGGTACGGGATCGCTCGATCTCCAGTCGCGCGGGGCTCTGTTCGAGAATTCGGCCTGGGTCGGCTTGCGCAAGGTCGGGCTCGGCGGCTTCCGCCTTGGGCAGCAGAACGATTTCGCGTTCGACTACTTCCTGATCGGCGCCATCGACCCCGCGACCGGTATCGCGGGCGGCATGCTCAACTTTTGCACGGGTAGCTTCGGCGCAGACCTGCTCGGGCTGAAGGGGCCGGCGGAAATCGGCGCAGGCATTTCCGGTTCGCCGTATGCACCGATCACGAACGCCAATAGCGTGCCTACCGGCTTGTCGGCCATCAATTGGGATCGCGTCGGTGGCAAGCGGATGTCCAACGCAATCAAGCTGACCAGTGACGAGATTTCTGGGTTCTCCGCCGGGCTGATGTACAGCTTCGGCGAAGTGGCGGGAGACGTCCCGAACAACTCGGGCAAGAGCGCGGCGGTCGGATATCACCGGGGAGAAACGCGTACGGCGGTGGTCTACCCCGAGCAGAACTTCGGCGCGGTCCAGGGCGGGCACAGCGGCATCGCCAACCTCCTCGCCGGCGCCCGTACGAAGGTGTATGGCTTTGACATCTCCGGCATGTACAGCCAGGCGCGCAACACCTTCACGGGCGCAAAGATCTACGCTCTCGCTGCGGGCTTGAGTTATGAGCTGACACCGGACCTGATCCTCGGTGGCGCCTATACCTACGAGAATGGCAACGCGCAACTGAGGAACGTGGTCATCAACCAAGGCGCACTCCAATTGACGTACACCTTCTCCAAACGCACCGCCGTCTATCTGGTCGGAGTTTATCAACGCACCAACGGCGCCTACGCGGCAGAAATCGGCAACATCCTCGCCAGCGGCAAAATCCGGTCTGTGGCGCAGGTCGGCATGATGCACCGTTTCTGACAAGGAGAACGAGGGGCACGCAAGCGCCCTGCCCTATACGCCCCGTGCCGCCAGGATCTGCATCAGACCGGCGGCCACCATCTGCCGACCTTCATCATAGGCTTCCAGCAGCATTTCCCGGTTCTTGGTACTTAGCGCTTTTACCAGTTTCTGCTCGACGTTCGCCTTCAGATGCTGGTCGCGCAGGGTAATGTCGGCGGCCAGCGCACGATAGCGGTCGGTCAGCCTCATTAGCCGCAACGCCTCCCGCTTGAGGATCTTGTTTGGCGACAGGTCGAACACCGCGTCATGAAACGCGCGATGGCGTTCAATCCACTCGGCTCGATTGCCGGCCGCGAGCAGTTCGTCCAACTCGGCCAGCATCGCCTTAAACTGCTTGAGCTGCGCGGATGCCGGCCACTCGACGGACGAGAGCAACTCCGCTTCCAGCAGATGCCGTATCCGGTAAAGCTGACGGGCTTCATCGGTGGAAAGCGGCGCGACGAAGAAGCCGCGGTTGGGATCGTGCTCGATAATGCTCTCCGCCGCCAGCAGCTTGAGGGCTTCACGCACAGGTACGCGGCTGATGCCGAAGCGATCGGCAAGGTCGGATTGCCTTAGCTGCAACCCGGGCGGCAACTGTCCGCGATTGATCAGCTTGCGGATTTCCTGGGCTATCTGGGCAGGAATGTCGATGCCTTGTAGTTCTGCAGTTGCCACGGTTTTACTTTGGTATTAAAGGTAATATGCAATATTGCATGCAATAATACCCCCAATCGACCTCGGCGAGAAGTAATGCAGGCTGCCCGTAGTGCCCGCACAGCATCGGGCGGAAGAATACATGCCCGGATTGCGGTCGTGCTCCCGCACGATGAAGGCGTTACCGCAACACTGCCAGCCGGCAAGGATCGCACCGGTGCTGAAGTTGCGATCGGCGATCCACAACTGGGCCTGCTCGGCCGACTCGAGCAGGGTTTCCATGATGGCCCGCTCTTGGGCATGCACATCTTTCACAGGGCACCAGACCAAGATCATCGCCGTATCCGGGTCATAAACCGCCAATGAATGCACTGTCAAGGCCGCGCCTCGAAACCCACACAATGGGCCCCAGGCGCCGCACGCTGCCTTGCACCAGGCGTAGAAGAGAGCGTGCAAAAATTGGGGAGGCCGATTTCGTTAGGCGCCCTGGCTTGCGGCGAGGACGTCACGGTTAATTCTGTTCGTTGGCCGATGCCGGTCTGGCGATGCATGTCCGACGCATTGGCTGTGACGGGAGGCGGAGATCTCGAGTGCGGAGATGCGGTCGGGTGAGAGTTCCCCGTTCAAAACCGCGACCCTGACCTGCACCATGCAGTGCGCCCCTCGCGCCGTCGCGGAAGGCAACTTGCACGCAAAATTGATATCGTCGCCGCCATCACAGATGACCGTTACCGGGACCTGCGGGCCGATCCCCACGGACTGCAAGAACGCCTGTTGACGCAATCCTTGCGTGGGGTCGTGCCCGACCGCATAGGCATGCGCATGGGTGTGAGGCGTTTTAGGCCAAATCAGCTTGGAAGCGACCACGGGAATCCATCGCGTTCCGTCGATCTGCCGTGGCGCCTTGACGTAACCCGCATCAATCTGCAGCGCGACCGATGGACCGCTCAAAGGCGGACGTCGAGGTGGCGCAGTCACAGCCGCGGCCACCATCGCCGCGCACCTCGCCTCTTGCTCGATGCGTTGCCCTACATTCCCCACATTCAGCTTGACGCTCCAGCACGGAAGTTCCCGCCCGCCCGGGAATGCATCGCGCAGAAAGATCTGTGCCAATCGATATGACATCACGCTGGCGTACCGGCACTGCAGCCAAGCCCATTGGGGGTGTATGCGTTCCGACAACGCCTGTGCCAGCGGCGAAAGCGTGCACTTGGTGCCTGCGGACCAACCGCATGCACTGCAGTACGAGTAAAAACGAGGACTTCGCAGCTTCTCCTTTCCGAAAGCTGTACGATAGACTAATGACTTCGTGTCCTTGATCCCGAGTCGTCTTCCGCACGTTTGACAGCGGGACGCCGAATCGATGAATTGGTCGACCTGCTCCGTCAAGACTACCGCCTGAAGCTGTCGCACTCGTATGCTCAAACAAGTTTCTCACCCCCCAACTTTAATTCACTGACGCGGGTGTTGCATTTGGGACTTGAAACCGGCGCGCGTCAAGGCAGTTGTCGCCTCATTCATGCAGCCAAACGCTGTTTTTCGGCGCCTGGCTTGATACCGCTGGGCACGGCAACCTCGCGCTCCGGGTTGAGCGTGACCGTGCCGATTGGTGACCAGTTTCGCGTGTGGCGTGACCAGCGGCGTGGGTTGCGCTCGCGGGCCTCGGCATAGAGCGTATGACGAGCGGCGAGAATCCTATCGTCGTGCCCGGCGTGGCGCTGTGCCGGGCTCACGTAGCGGATGCCGCTGTGCCGATGCTCGTGGTTGTACCAGTGCACGAAGTGCGCCGCCCAGGCGCGCGCCTTGCTCAGATCGGCGAAGCCGCTGGACGGGAACTCCGGGCGGTACTTGGCCGTGCGAAACAGACTCTCCACAAAGGCGTTATCGTCGCTCACGCGTGGACGCGAATACGAGGGCTTGACACCCAACCAGTGCAACATCGCCAGCACCGTGGTGGCCTTGAGTGTGGCGCCGTTGTCCCCGTGCAGCACCGGCTTGGCCGCCATGGCGTGGATGCCCTCGGCCAGCGCCGTGCGCTTGACCAGATGCGCCGCGTGGTCGGCGTCGTCGCGGTCGTGGACCTCGAAGCCCACGATCTTGCGGCTGTACACGTCCAGGATCAGGTACAGATAAAACCAGCGGCCGGCGATCTCGGCAGGCAGGTACGTCATGTCCCAGCACCATAGCTGGCGCGGTACGGTAGCCACGTGCGTGGTGGGCGGGCGGCTTTGACGAGGCGCCTTGGCGCGGCCTCGATGCCGGCTCTGGCCATGCGCGCGCAGCACGCGGCCAAAGCTCGATTCGCTGGCCAGGTACACGCCTTCGTCGGCCAGCATGGGCACGATGCGCGCCGGCGGCATATCGGCGAAGCGCGGCTCGTTGGCCACGCGCAGGATCTGCTCGCACTCAGCCTCGGTGAGGGCATGAGCGGGCATTGGCCGCACCGCCTGGGGCCTGCCGTCACCCGATATGAGACCTTGGCCGTCCGTCCAACGCTGCAGCGTGCGCACGCTGATGCCAGCGGTCTCGCAGGCCGCGTGCAGCCTTGCCCCAGCAGCGTGTGCCACTTCGATGTCGCGGGCCAGAGTCTGGCGATCTTCGAGGCCGATCATTCGTCCTCGCCMTTGTTGAAGATCGCCGCGACTTTTTTTGAAAGTACCAGCAACGCAGCAGTCTCTGCCAACGCCTTCTCCTTGCGCCGCAACTCGCGTTCGAGCTCCTTGATGCGACGGCGATCATGCTGGGTCTGCTTCGGACTGGCGCGCACCTCCTCCGGTCAGCCAGCGCCTGCGTGGAGGCTTGGCGCCACTGTTCAAGCTGTTGGAGGTACACACCGTGCTCGCGACACCAAGCACTGCGCGCAGTCTCGTCCATGGCCGCCGTGGCGATTACTGCCTCCAGCCGGGCAGGCGCTGTCCATGCCCGCTCGCGAGCGGGCATGGACAGCGCATCCGCACGCCACCGCTCCAGCGTGGCCACTGCCACACCCAGTTCCCTTGAAACCACTTCTACCGCCACACTCTCCGGCGGCAACAACCGCGCTACTGCACGGTCCTTAAACACTTGTCCGTATCGAGCCACTTCCATCTCTTATCGCCCCCAAGGTTCAGATTCTATATGGGCGACATCTATTCTGACGCGGGGGGAAACCGCCAGGGTAAAATAGGGAGCAGTAAAGCTCCGCTCTTCGTCCGACACGTCAGTCGGATACGGTCTGCGGCTCTTCAGTTCACTATGGCAACAGTCGTGAAAAAAGGCGCATAACACGCTCTATTATGGAAGAAAACCAGATTCGCGCTGTCGCGCGCGCCTTGTCTGTGCTTCGATTGATGAACACCGCGCAACGTTGGACTCTGCATGAATTGCACCAAAGGCTGGCGCTCCCGAAAACCACATTGTTCCGAATCCTGTCGACCCTCCAGTCAGAGGGATATGTTCAAGCCGATATTGCCAGGGGACATTACGCGCTGACCAAGAAGGTCCGAGAATTAGGTGGCGGTTACACCGAGCAGGCTGAGGTTGTCTCTGCCGGAGCATCCATCGCCATCAGGGTGACCAGGGAAATTAAATGGCCACTCGCGATTGGTGTTAGGGATCGCACTATGCTAGTCATCGGATTCAGTACCATGCCCTACAGTCCGGTCGCCGTGCATGCTACGACCATCGGACATAGTTTGAGCCTAGAAAGTTCGGCAATGGGGCTAGCGTACCTCGCCCATTGCAGTAAGCAGGAAAGGAGCATTGTGCTGGACCTATTGCAGACCATGAACCCCATTTACGGTGGCACGACGCAGGCATTGCTCGAGTCCAAAATTGCCGAAGTGGCGGCCCAGGGATATGCCGTGCGCCAACCCAACGAGGCTAGCGATTCAGCAACATTGGCAGTACCGATCTGCCTGAGCGGCGTGGCGATCGCCGCTTTAGGTATGACCACCTTCGGTCGCCTCATGACCGGGCGCACCATAGAACAATTCCTTCCTGTTCTGCGTGAAACGGCGACCGAAATCTCGGCGAACTACAGCAACCGAAATTTCGGAGAATTTCAGCAAACGAACTGAGGCGCCACGACTTCCGTCGGCACCCACATGGCCTTTGTACGCTCAATGTCAAGACATGTCTGGCACCGGTACACGGTAAAAATCGAGCGAGAACGCGACCATCGTGTAAAGCCCGATAAGACCGACAAGATCGGAAACGCCCTGGTGGCCCAACACCTGTACGGCACGTTGATGTAACTCGTCATCTACGTTTCGTTTCTCCATCAGTCCAACCGCCAAATCATACGCGGCTTGTTCGATCTCATTGTCGAAGCGCGTAGATTGTCGCACCTTCAGCATGGCCAGTTGCTCGGACGTAAGCCCCAAGTCACTTCCTAGCCGTTCATGCCAAAACCATTCGAAAGCGGAATTCCAATAGGCCGCAACAACCAGGATGGTGATCTCCTTGACACGTCGTGTCATCGGCGCCAAATGACCTACATATTCGGCAAAGCGATTGGCGACCTCAGCAAACTCAGGGCTATGTAGCCAGATTTCCATGTTTACGGGCAAATCCTTGCGGGGGCCCGTCCGGATGCGGTTTACCAGGTCGGCTTGAGCCGGCGTCATGTCGGCTTCGGCGATCCGGTACGGACGGCCAGGGGTCTCACCGATTTTTAAGGACATTGGAAGTCTCACGAGTCTAAATAACGGTTGACAGTGTGAGGGCACGTGTGGACCTTGACCAGCACTTCGCGTCAAAATTCCGCACAGTGGAACCCATCGCGGAGTCTGAAATTCCGGCAGGCGGAAAGAGGATCCATGCCGATTGAAGTACTACAGCAATTGCCGAAAAATTGTCGTAACCGCTGAAACAGAGAGAACAGAAATGGCCATTTCCAAGGAAGACAACGACCTCCTAACTTGCACCGATAACGGCGCTCCGCTCGGGGAGATGCTTCGGCAGCATTACTGGATTCCCGTTGTTCCCTCCGCTGCACTTGAAGCCGGCGGAGCACCGCTTCGGACCAAACTGATGGGGACCCAGTATGTGACATATCGCGCAGGCAATGGGACGGTCGGCATCGTGGATGAGATGTGTCCGCATCGTGGGGCATCCATGGCTTTGGCAATGAATGAACACGATGGGTTGCGTTGCATCTTTCACGGCTGGAAGTTCAGCGTGGATGGCAACCGGCTGGTCGAAGCTCCTAACCATGGTGGTGATGAGAAGGCGTTTTGTAAATCGATCAAATCACCGTCTTATCAAGCTCGTGAAGCAGGCGGCATGGTTTGGGGTTGGTTTGGGCAGGGCGAGGCACCGGTGTTCCCGGATTTCCCGTTCACCTACCTGCCTGAGTCTCATCGCTTTGTGACTTCGACTCTGGTGCCGTCCAACTGGGCGCAAGGCGTGGAGGCCACGATGGATACCACCCATGCGGGCGCACTGCATCAGAGTTTCGTGGCACTGGTCAGCGGCAACAACGAACGGGCCAACCTCAGCAAGAGTTCCAAGCCGAGGTTCGAGTTCGAGGACAGTCCCTACGGTTTCCGCTACGCCGCAGTGCGAACCCTGCCTGACGGCAACCAGTATGCTCGTGTCAACAATTTCGTGATGCCCTGGTACGGGATCATCACCGCACCAGAGCAATATGGACCCTCGACCGTGTTTTTGTCAGTTCCGGTGGACGACAACACACACCGCGCTTGGTTCGTGCATTTCAACCTGCACGCCCCGCTGGGGATCACGCAGTTTACGATTTCTCCGGACGTCATGAACTTCCCCCCGCTTCCGCCTGGTGACGAAAATAATAATTGGGGGCAGAACCGCAGCGTGATGAAGCGCGGCTTTTTCTCTGGCTTCCCCCAGCATTTTGCAACGGAGGATTTTGCGATTTTCTTGAGCCAGGGCCCACGGCTGGATCGCACCAAGGAAAACTTGTGTTCGTCCGACATGGCGGTGGTACGTCTACGTCAGCAAATTCTCAAGTCAGTCAAGGAGTTCATGGCCGGCCAAGAGCCCCGATTGGCGCGGAATCCAGACCTTCAATACAAAAACATCGTCTCATTCGGTGGCGTGTTTCCGCAGGGTAGAAACTGGCAGTCGTTGCTAGATGACCGCAGCCTTCTAGGCATCCTAGCCAGTCAGAACTGACCCCACATTAGTCTGAGGAGACAATCAATGAAAATAATCACACGCCGCCATATTCTGCTGTCAGGACTAGCGCTCGTGATGGCGCAAGTGGCACACGCGGAGCCACTGCCGGCGGCTGACAAGAGCGTTATCCGCTTTCTTGTGGGGTTCTCAGCGGGTGGTGGCACCGATATGGTGGCTCGTCTGGTCGCGGAAAAATTGCGTGACGTGCTGGGCCAGACCGTGATTGTGGAAAACAGGGCTGGCGCAGGTGGACGAATTGCAGCAAATGCCTTGGTCTCGGCAAATCCCGACGGCGATACGTTCATGGTGGCAAATAACGCGGTTCTTACGTTCCAGACTCTGGTGTTTGGTAAGCAGATCAAGTGGAACTATAAGCATGACTTTGCACCGGTAGTTGGAATCACCTCTTACCCACTGGGATTGGCTGTTCCGAGCTCGTTAGGTATCAGAACCTTGCCTGAATTCATAAAATGGCTGAAGACGCATCCGGCGCAGGCCACGTTCGGCACCACTGGTCTAGGGGGGCAAACTCATTTCCTTGGCGAGGCTCTGGGAGAGAGCATCGGCGTTGATATGAATGCCGTGCCATACAAAGGTGCAACTGCAATGGTGACTGATCTTGTGGGGGGGCAATTACCGGCCGCCGTTGGTCTGATGGATGACATGTTGAAGTTCCACCGGGCGGGCAGCATTCGTGTGATTGGGATTTTCAGTGCCAAGCGTTCTCCTCTTATTCCGGACATCCCAACTGTCAACGAGCAAGGCTACAAGCTGATGGTCAGCGAAGGATGGCAAGGCATTTGGGCTCCGGCCAAAACACCGAGGGCAAAAATCGAACGCATGCAAAACGCTGTCAAGAAGGTGTTGGAGATGCCGGATGTACAGCAAGCGATGATGACACGCCTCAATGTACAGCCAACCTATCGCAGTGCCTCAGATGTTGCTCTCTTGTTAGAAGCAGAAATGAGGCAATGGGAGCCAATTATCAGAGCCTCTGGCTTCAAACCCGATTGAAATCTACAACCATGAACATGCAAATCCCAAACGCCAGCCTTTGCACCCCGTATGACAGCCCTGCTCACCTTACCAGTCCAGATGGCAGCGCCACGTGGCTGACACGCGGCCGTACGTTCGTGGTGGCCATTTCGAGTGTTGTTGCGAACTCTCGTCTCGATCGCAGCGACAACCCAGACGAATACATGTTGCTCGTCCCCAAAGGGGTCCAAGCCACCGTACAGGCAGGTAACGATACTGTGACTATCGATGGTGAGGGGGACGCGCTTACAATCGTACCGCCCGGGGCCAGTTGCGTGACCCTTCATGACGATGGATATGTCACGCGAATCTTCTCACACCGGGCAGTCGACTTGATGGCTGCGGCGGGCAATGCTACGGACCACCCCGCGAATGAGGCTGACGAGGCGCCACCTGCGCCTCCCGGCGGATTTCGGCTGCGGCATTACCCACTGGATCAATATAAGAAGCCAGACAGTCCGGCTCGTCCCTTTCGCTCGACCAACATGCTGATTAATGCCTTTGTGCCACGCGACTTCCGACGCGACACTCGTAAGATGACTCCACATGCGCATGATGATTTTGACCAGGCATCCCTCGCGCTGCAGGGGAACTTCATCCATCACCTGCGCTATCCCTGGACCACTGACATGACGAAATGGCGTGTTGATGGGCACCACGCGGTGAGTAGTCCATCGCTCATCGTCATTCCGGCACAGTCGCTACATACCACACAGGACGTCGGCGAGGGCTGGGTGCAATTGGTTGACATTTTTTCGCCGCCGCGCCCCGATTTTGTTGAGAAACCGGGCTGGGTTTGCAACGAAGCCGACTATCCGACATGATTTGGGGAACTGCAATGGAGGTCCAACGCGACAATGAAATTCTCCAGCTTGGCTACATGCGGCTCGGCATTAAGGATCGTGAGTGGTGGCAATCTTTTGCCGACCTGGTAGGTTTCGACACAGTGACTGATGCACCATCGGGTGAGTTGCAATTGCGCACAGATGCGGAGCGAGAGTACCGCTTCGCGCTAGTGACGTCGGGCGAGCCTGGCGTGCAAACGGTAGGCTGGGAAGCCGCAAGCGCTTCTGCGATGGAGTCAGTACGAAAACGCCTGAATGCGAATGGCGGGCACTTCATAGAGGTGTCGCGCGATGAGAAGAATGCCCGCAAGGTGGAGGACATGTTCGCGGTGCTTGGTCCCGATGGCCTGCGCATCGAAGTCTATTGGGGTCCCAACTCCGCGCTGCGCAAGCCGTTTCGCTCCCCGCTTGGCACATCCTTCGAGTCGGGTCAATACGGCAATGGCCATGTGACTATGAACGTAGCCGATGCATCGGCTACGCTGAAGTTTTACCTGGATGCCATGGGCTTCAGGCTCAGCGATGCAGCCTGGATGGAGGGACACACACGCGTTTACTTTTTGAGGTGCAATCCGCGTCATCACAGTTATGCCTTTGCCCAGATGTCGCAACACCCAACTGGCACAGTGCATGTGATGGCAGATATCGCCAGTCTGGACCATCTCGGCGTAGTGCGCGATCGATTGCTCAACGCAGGCATCACGCTCAGCCGGGATCTTGGATCGCACCCTCTTGACGGCGTAGTTTCAATCTACGTTCCCACTCCGGAGGGTTTCGACTTCGAATTGGCCTGCGGCACGCGTTTCATCAACGAATCGACCTGGGAAGCTGACAAGTTCAAGCGCGATGGTCTGGCCTGGGGGCATCGAAAGCCCATTCTTACAAAAGATCGCTCATGAGTCACGAGAGTTTTGTTCACCGTCTGAAGAATGCCGAGCGCTGCTTGTTCGGCACTTGGGTCAAGTTGCCGACGCTGGAGACCCTGGAACTGCTGGCGCGTGCCGGCTTTGACTTCGTCGCCATCGATACCGAGCACGCGCCTCTGAGCCTTGAGTCCGTGTACCGGCTGATAACCCACTCTCAAGGTCTTGGTATTTCGGCCTTGGTGCGCATCCCTGACCAGAACACCAACGACTACCAGAGGCTTCTCGACAGCGGCGCTGACGGTTTGATGGTGCCGCGTGTGCGCAATCGCGCGGAAGCCGAGAGCGCGATCGGTCGCATGGTATTCAGCCCGGTGGGACAACGAGGCCTGGGCATAACTTCGCGCGCAGGTCGCTGGGGGATGATGCCTTTGAGCGACTATTTGCGCACTGGCAGTGAGGAGGTTCTGCGCTGCGTGCAACTCGAAGACCGTCAGGTGCTTGAGGATGTCGAGGGGGTGCTTGACGTGCCTGGCCTGAACGCCGCGTTCCTAGGTATGGGCGACCTTCAGTTGACCACCGGTCTGCCGGCTAGTCATCCGGAGTTGCAGTCTCTAGTCGAGCGTTTGCTTGCGGGATGTGCTAAGCGGAGCTTGCCGTGTGGTGCCGCGGCACAGGATGCCGTAGCGGCGCTGAAGGCCGCCGAACGTGGCTTCAAGTTCGTCATGGTCAGCAATGACGCCATGATGTTTGGCAAGGCCGCATGGGCTGTTGGCCAGCAACTCAAAGCCGGAGAGACTGTATGAAGCTGGTTACATTTGAAGGCGCGGATGGTAGCCGAATTGGCGTATTGAGCTCGGATACCAAACAGGTCATTGATCTCGCCAAAGCATTTGGTCACATGTATGGCGCCTCATATACAGGCTTTTTGGACATGCTGGCTCTGATGCACGCAGGCGAGCGGGGCCTTGACATGGCGCGCAAAGTTTTCGAGCACCAGGTTGTCGAAGCCATGTATCCCGTGTCCTCGGTTCGCCTGCAAGCTCCGGTGCCAGTGCCAACGCAATTGCGAGACTTCTCGGTCTTTGAAAAGCATCTGCTGCAATGCGGAGAAACGGTATCACGTCTTAATCTGACCGGCAATTCAGGCGGCCCAAAAGCAGGTCCGTTGCCCAGAGTGTGGTACGAGCAGCCGCTGTACTACAAGGGTAATCGCTTCTCGGTGATCGGCACTGACACCGATGTTCAGTGGCCCCCTTATTCGAACCTGATGGACTATGAGCTCGAATTTGGGGTATTCATCGGCGTCTCCGGTCGCGACATCCCTCGCAGTCGGGCTTCACAGCACATTTTCGGCTACAGCATTTATAACGATTTCAGTGCACGCGACGCTCAGCTCCGGGAGATGCCCGGCCTGCTTGGGCCTGCCAAAGGGAAGGACTTCGACAAGGGCAACGCAATTGGACCATGGATCGTCACACCCGATGAATTGCCTGATCCTTACGCGCTGGAGATGGTGGTACGTGTCAATGGTGAGGAGCGTGGCAGCGGCCACTCCAGCGCTATGCAGCACCGGTTCGACGCCATGATAGAGCACGTCTCGGCCTCTGAGACGCTGCATGTCGGCGAATTCTTGGGCAGCGGCACCGTAGGTAATGGTTGTGGGCTGGAAATCGGCCGGTTTCTGGATAACGGCGATGTCGTCGAGCTGGAGGTACAAGGACTGGGTGTGTTGCGCAATCGGGTACTCCAGACTACGCCCGGAAGTTCAACCGCTCCGAATTAGAACAACCTGCTGTTCCACTCTATTTTCCACGTCTGCCAGCCGGATGAAGTCAAACGCACGTACGGGGCGAGGCAGCCACGGGCTGAAGCTCAAAGACATTCACGTTTGTCGACATCTAGTCATCATCCACTAACGGACATTGGCACCCGCCCCGGGAGACACCCATGAGCATTACTGAGACGCTGCAAGTCAGGGTCAAATCCATTATCTGGGAAGCGGAAGGCATCCTCAGCTACGAACTCTGTCCAGTGCCCCTACACAAGGAACTGCCGCCGTTCGAAGCTGGTGCAAACATCGACATGCATCTGCCCAATGGTTTGATTCGTAACTATTCCCTGTTCAATTCACCGCAGGAACGGCATCGCTACCTGATCGGCGTCAACAAGGACCCTCAGAGCCGAGGTGGCTCGCGCTACATGCATGAAGTACTGCGTCCGGGCGATACGCTGTCCATCAGTCTGCCACGCAATAACTTCCCGCTCGAGGAATCGGCGCCACTGAGCGTCTTCATTGCCGGCGGTATCGGCATCACGCCGATTCTCAGCATGATCCGCCGGTTGCGGACGCTGGGCCGGCCCTGGAAACTCTTCTATGCGGCGCGCACGCGCAAGAATGCTGCCTTCGTGGACGCTTTGCAGGCATTACGGGACGAGTCAGGCGCCAGCGTCCAGTTCAGCTTTGATCGCGAGCCAGGGGGGAGCATACTGGACATTGCTGGCATTGTCGCTGCATTGCCGGCCAGCACTCATGTTTATTGCTGCGGCCCGCTGCCCATGCTCGAAGGCTTCGAGCAAGCCACCGCCGGCCTGCCGCCGGAGCAGGTGCACAGGGAATATTTCGCCGCGCGCGAAAGTGCTGCCACCGCGGGCGGCTTTGCCGTCGAACTGGTACGCAGCGGAAAGTACATCGAGGTCGCTCCCGGACAGACCATTCTCGACTCGCTGCTCAATGTCGGCATCGAACCGCCCTATTCGTGCCAGGAAGGCGTTTGCGGTACCTGTGAAGTACGCGTACTTGAAGGCGTGCCGGACCACCGCGATCTGGTTCTCAGCGAAGCGGAAAAGGCTTCAAACCAACGCATGATGATTTGCTGCTCAGGAGCCAAGAGCAGCAAGCTAGTGTTGGATCTTTAGCCTCAACAAAAGCCACATTACCTGGACGTACAGACTCTGTAGCAGTAGACGTATTGTCGCGACATACAAGCCGCCGTGGGCCGGGACACGAGATCGGCTGCGCCCACTCACGTCTCGCGGTCCGGGAAACGGCACTCTGTATTGCTATAACAATTAACGTGGAGGAGAGGGTTCAATGAAAAACAAGCTTGCCGGTATTGGATGTGCCATCGTCAGCATGGCGGCATCGGCCCAGGCATCGGTGACCCTGTATGGGGTCGCTGATGCCAATATCGAGTACACCAATCACAACCTGGGAAGCGGTCCCAACGGACATTCGAAGGTAGCGCTGAATTCGGGAGGGCTCTCCCCGAGCCGCTGGGGCTTGCGCGGCGCCGAAGATCTCGGCGGCGGAAACAAGGCGATCTTTGCCCTGGAGAGTGGCTTCAACATCGACGCAGGCACATCCGGGCAGGGCGGCTTGCTGTTCGGACGCCAGGCATGGTTGGGGCTTGCGTCCGGCAACCATCAGGTGACGCTCGGACGACAATACACGTCGCTCTTCCTGATCATGGCGAACTACTCGCCCACGGCATATGCCACGCTGTATGAGCCAGTGACTCAAATTACCGGCGCGTCGCTGCGGGAAAACAATATGGTGAAGTACCACGGCAATTTCGGCCCGCTCACGACCGAAGCGCACTGGAGCTTCGGCGAGCAACCCGGTTCTACGCAAGGCTCCGCCGGCTATGGCGCGGGCGCTGATTACTCGTTCGGATCAGGCGGCATCGCCGTCGCTTACGACGCTGTGAACGGCCCTGCGACCGGCGGCAACTATACGCGAGCCCAGAAAGCAGCAATCGGCGTGCGTTACCAGATCACGCCGAAATTGCTCGCCCAGGCCGCCTACCGCTACGGCAAAAACGGGGCAACGGCTGCAGGCACGGTCGCACGCGACGATATCTGGTGGCTGGGCTTGAACTACCAGGCAACACAGGCACTCGTACTGACGGGGGTGCTGTATTACGACAACCTGCGGGCGCTGCGCAGTGCCACGGGTAGCAGCAATCCGAACAACCCATGGCAACTCACATTCATCGCGGACTACAACCTTTCCAAGCGCACCGACGTGTACCTCAGCACCGCTTACACGAAAAATGCCGCCCTGAATTTCGAGAACCTGAACGGTGCCATTGCTGCGTACCAAATCGCGTCCAACGAGCACAATCAGTTCGGGATGGCCGTCGGCATGCGTCATAAGTTCTGAGCGAGGAGCCAGTTTCCCACACGCTGGCGCGGGGTCTGCCGATGGCCGGTCGTCACGCACATAGGTCCATAGCCGCGCCGTCTTCGTCTTGCCATTGCCCGGCGCCAGTACCGGGATCGGCGTATCGTCGCCATGCACCTTGCTGCCACCCATCACATAGCGCTGCACGGCCGCCACCAGCGGGCCGAGCAATGCAGCGCAACCGCCGACCCAGTCGCCCAGCGTCGATTCCGGGAGATCGATCCCTTCACGTTCCCAGCGAACGCGCTGACGATACAGCGGTTGGTGGTCGCAGAACTTCGAGACCAGTACATTGGCCAGCAGTCCCGGGCCGGGGATGCCACGATCGATGGGCCGGCTGGGCGCGGGAGCTTGCACGATGCGATCACAACCGGTGCAGGCGAGCTTCACACGCCGATGTCGGATGACTCGCAGTCGGGCAGGGACGAGTTCGAGTTGTTCGCAGACATCCTCACCAAGTACTTCGAAGGCGCCACCACATGGGCAGCACGTCGTCTCTGCCGGCGTGTGAACGATGTCCTCGCGTTCCAGGTGTGCCGGAAGCGGGTTGCGTCCACTGTTGCCATTGCCACCGCGCGAGCGAGGCACGCTGACTGCGGCGACAACCATCTAGGTATCATGAGCCAAAAGCAAAGAAGCCGGCTACATAGGCGGCTTCTTTGCTTTTGGCCTTGGGAACTGGGGCAGGCACTTTCGAGTTTTTCCGACCGCGGTTCGGACCACACCAGTTTCAAAGTTGGTACCTGTTCCGCTCCGATTCTCCGTATTTGGGGGTCTCCGCGTCGCGAGCTGCTTTTGAACCGCATTAAATACGGCCTTATCCAAAATCGGCGGAACTTTGGTTGTAATCCATGCGGACTGGGGATGGGGAGATTTTGTCTGTGAACTTCTTCGGAAAGTGACTAGTTTCCCGACGCAGACTGAATTTTTAAGGACATTCTCCACGTGGCGAATGGTCCATTTGGCGCTACGACGCAAGATTCCCTGTTCATTTAATTCCTCCGCAATTTCCTTCGCCCCCATTACTATCCCATTCTTTCCAAACTGAGCGAGTTCAAAAACTCTGCGCACAATTGGGGCCTCGTCTTCATCGACAACAAGAATTTTCTTTACTCCGGTGCGCGCTGGAATATTGGTCGCTTCGATTTTGTATCCGTACGCCGGTATCGAGCCCATGCGCAGTACCACCCCCAGCCTTGCCCGGCGCCATCTCGGCGCATGATCAGCGATTTCGGCAACGTGATCACTCGTTTCGGGATCGTGATCACCGATTTCGGCGTCACCGCCAAAGTGATCACGTTCAGCCGAAACCGGCGATCACCTTCCGGCCGAAACAGGTGATCACGTTGCGCCGAAATCGCTGATCACGGGCCCCGAAATACGCAGTCTGCTTGACGACCGGTCGATACACGAACATATAAGACGAGTTTCATTTCGTTCTCCAAAAAGGACGCGGCATATCGCTCAGGGTCACTTGGACGTAACTTTCCGGTCGCCCTTGAAACGTAGTCGATTCGTGAGCTGCTGGGGCGGCCGGCCGATCAAGAAAAAATTCGACGTTTAGAGATACGCTTCCTTGAATATTTTCGGAAAGAAGGCGGGTACTGGAATACTCACTAGACGCAAGACGATTCGCGCCCTCGATACGACAAAGTAATTGTTTGCCGGCGGGGCATATTGACTTCATCAGTGCATCAGTGCATCAGTGCATCAGTGCATCAGTGCATCAGTGCATCAGTGCGGGTTCTAGTCCTGCGGCAGCAGCATCAAATCAAGAGGCTACGCGCGTTGAGCGCACAAGCCCTTGTCCATCGGCGAAGCAACTGTGCAGTCGCAGCTCACTGGCCGGTCCGAACGGCAGCCCACCAGCAGCAGCAGCGGGACACGCCTTTTTGCAGCCTAGGCCGGGCTAGCCAACATGGGACACAAGCGCGATCGCGCCTTCATATTATTGGCCTTCGGGTGAAGACACTTGGGCCACACTTTCAGCTTGGATCGGAGTATTTCCATTTGAGCGGATCGGCCAGCGTACTGACCGATGTCGCGCATGAGTTTTTTGTCGAGGTCCCTTGGTGCTGGTGAACTCGTTCATGGAGTTGACGCTCCGACCTGCCCGCGGCGCACTCCTAAAGTGACGATACATCCATGATTACAACGCAAACATCGGCAGCATCTGCGTTGTAGGCGCATGATATGTAACCTTCATATACAATGCGCCTGCGTGAGCGAGCTGCACCGCTAGTCACTTTAGGCCAGCGCATTCCACTACGAACGCGCCTTCTTGTCGGCGCTGGCCAAAGCACAATTACCTCCCAGTGCCCAGCCACCACGTCCTGGGCTGGCGTGGGAACGGGTGGACTTCGAGCGGCGCACGGTGCGGCTTGTGATGACGAAGAACGGCGAGGGGAGAGGCGTCCCTGTGTCGTCGCGGGCCGAGGCGGTTCTACGCGCCCGTAAGGGGGACAACGACGCCGGCCCCGTGTTCGTCGGTGTCACGGCGAGCATGGATGTACCGGCGGAGATCGCACGGCGCGAAGCGCGACTGAAAGCGTTGGCCGAAGCGAAGGCGAAGATCGAGGCGCGGGCGCAGGAACGGTTCGAGCAAGAGCAACAGGAGTATGAAGCCAAGGTGGCGCGTCGCGAGGCGCAGCGCAAAGACGGCAAGAAGCCGCGGGGCAAGGACCCGAAGCCGCCGCAAGGCGGTGCCAAGGAACGCGACCAGATCAACGTGACGGACGAAGAGTCGCGCATCATGCCGGTGTCCAGCGGCGGCTTCGAGCAAGGCTACAACGCGCAGGCGGCGGTGGATGTCGAGACGATGTTGATCGTGGGCACGACAGTGACCCAGCAAAGCAACTCTTCCGGGTGAAACCGTGTAATGACCTTCTGCTTGGTTGCCCGCCACGCAGTAAAGATTGGGTGCCAGTATCGAATGTAGAATAGCGTGAGGCCATCCGCCTGGACCGTTCGATCGGTCATCGGCAGGAACTGGCAACTTCGGTGGCGTCACGCCGCCAAGAGTGGCCCACATGGAGTAGGGAGTGGCTCCGCGCAACCCCCGGTGCGCATTATGGTGATAGCGCTGCGCAATCTCCAGGACCAGCCACCGCTCGAACTCTCGGATAGTCAGGGATGCCTCTCGTTCAGGCGCCCTAGCCTTGCGGCCCTTTGGAGAGGATCCAGTCGACCCCGGCAAGCTGTGGACGCGCTCCATGAGGGTCCGGTTCAATCGCTCGATATGTCCGCCAAAGTATGGGCGTCCGGCGGGACGATACATCAACTCCACCCCGTACTGGCTACACCCGGAACGCAGCGCCCTGCTCTTGAACTCGGCCGCATTGTCGAGGTGAAGAACCTTCGGGATGCCGTGCATCGGCCATTCGGCACTGACCTCGAGGCTGGCGAGCCAGCTTACCTTGGCGAGCACGACGCGCGTCAACAGGAGAGCGACTGTGGCCGCACTCGGGCGGTCCATCCCCACATACACTCCCACGACACATCGTGTGGCAACGTCAACAGCGAGGCTAAGCCATGGCCTACCTATGGGACGCCGATATAACTCATCCACCAAGATCACATCGGCCAGCGTGTGATCGACCTGAACGATGTCCATCGGGTAACGCGCCACGAGACTGCCAGGCGGAATTGCTGCCGCCGGTAACGCCGCCTGCAGAACCTCTTCCTTCCGATGAGCGGCCCAGCGCCGTGAAATGGTTGACCTGGCTGGTGCGGTGATGCCGGCATCTGCACAACGTTTGCGGATTTCAATGGTCAGCTCAAACAGCGGATGCGCCAGATAACGCTGCTGCGGCAGCCATGTGGTTAGTACATCGTTCACGATGTTCTCGACTTGCGCCGGCAGTCGCCCCTTTCCGGGTCTCGGACCGCGGTCATACGGGCTGAGCGCGCTCGCGACTGGATCAGCAAGAAACCGTTGCCGAAGACGATAGACCGTGGACCGATGCATTCCGAGCAATTTGCCAGCGTACTCTGCTTGCTTGCGCGAGAGCGGTCCCCTTCCAAGAGGACGCAGGACTCGCGCAATGGCAAGTTCACGCTCCGTAGGCTCAGTCATGGATGTACGCAGAACACTAACCTTCAACGCTCGCACACCTAAAGTTGTGACTCTGGTCAATCGACACCGAGACTCGAGAAGTCCCATCAAATCAGGGCGCTGCTAGGCTCTACCTCGCTAGGTGTGTTGCCTTTCCCACGGAAAGTTGTGTTCCGGGGAAGCGATTTCACCTAATGTTGTGTCTAGTTGGAGCGGGATGGAGGACCGTAGAGTGCACGCTAGATTACGTCTGCGAGCCCGAACCGTTGCTGCTGATGCGTCAGACGTCGAGATCAACTTGGCGACATGGCCCGCGGTCGACGACCAAGCCTTGCCCGAGGCTCAGCGTGCCAACTTCCGCGCACGCGTTTGCGCGGTGCGGCTCTATTTGGATGGCGCTAGTGGCAGGGACATAAGGACCAATGCGGGAATTGGCCGCGGCCAGGTGTACCGCCTGATCACTGAGCGTTGCCTTGCACCGCATCCTGACGGACAAATCTACGGCTGGCGCGGATTGTTGCCGCACGCACGCATCCGGCCTTACACGCGTACTGCTCCAATTGCAGTGAATCCCTGGGGCGGCGGTGCAGCCGGAGCGCTTCAAGCCGTGTTCCGAAGCGCTGCAGGTCAAGGCCTGGAAGCTGAGTTTCGCCAGCAGATCCTTGGTCATCGAAAGACGCTCGAGTCGACCCGACAACCTCGGGCAGTGCTCTACCGCTGGTTTCTTAACGCGTTGCGGGAAAGAGGCTTCGAGCAGCGCGGTGAATGGCCGTTCAACGTTGCGAAGCAAGGTTACAAGGCCATATGCCATTTCATCGCCGACGTCATTGCGGCCGCGCCGCTACGGACCCGTAGCGCATTACTTGGAGGCCCGGAGGCCCAGCGCAAGACACGCACAGGCGATGGGACACGCCGTCCAGCATTGCGGCTGTTCGAGCGAGTTGAATGCGATGCGCACAAGCTCGACGCGCGGATACGTGCCACGAGGACCAGTGCTTCCGATCCCCTCGTCTGTCACGAGGAGTCCGAATTCGCGCGTGTAGAATTCGACCATCGTTCTCAGGTCTCGGACGTAAATTCCTAAATGGGTAAAGCGCATTGAATCTTGTTTGAACATTTCTCCTCCGGAGAGAGTGATATGAGGAACAGAGTGCAGCGCACTGTAGAACAGTTTCCTTTCGTCCGACGCACGGATGCAGCGCGAATTGATAACCACACTTCGCAACAGCATCTATGCGACGCGGCCGCGTACGCCTGCACCAATTTTATGGAAATTTCCGCCGTTGCAAACACTGTGCACTCAGTGCACTGTTGACGGCGTTTGTGCGCGGCTACGCCGCATTGAGGAACTGCTTAAGGCTTTGAGCGATGACTAGTGACGCTACGCTCACTCTGGCAAACGGGTCGCGTGAAACGCATACTGCTGCCAACGCTCCCCCGACCTTATCCAGACCTGCGTAGCGATGCCCCGAAATCGCTTAACCTCTTCTTGGCCATTCACACGTGCTACGTGTTCGAGGACACCGGAGACAATGACAGTTTCACCTTCCACAATGAAATTCAAATTTCTGCGTGCGATATCGAGAAATTTCACGCGCTTCTGTATGTTTTCGAGATACGAGATTCTGTCTTCGACCCTTCCATTCGCGTGTGTGTGAACAAGCTTTTCGGAAATCAAAGTGCGGAGAGTGACAATGTCCCCCTGGACGAGAGATGCACAGCGTAGCGTCTCGAGCCTCTTGATTTCTTCGATAACAGCCGCCTTCAATGAGTCATTTTCTTTATTTTTCAATTTTCGTTCTCTAAAAAATTGAGCCGCGAATCCGGATGGATTCGGCTACACCTTCTAGCTTTTTGCGGAAAACTTCCTTCAGCGCATCGTGCGAGACGGATCCGTTCGGGAAGATAAGGTTAAGCGCTCCTATGGCGCAATCGCCACGAAACAGGGGCACCGCAATAGCCGAGAAGTCTGGCTCCTCATCCCATTCGCCTAAATTCATCGCAAAGCCGCGATTCCGAGTCTCGGATAGCAGATGCTCAATGGCGACAAGATCGCGAGCTTTCTCGCCGATGTCATCGTTACGGGAAGACAGGATTGCCAGGTGCGCAGCGCGCTGATCCGGAGTGCAAGCGGCAAGGTAAGCACGTCCCGCTGCGGTGGCAAGCATAGGGAGTTGCTCATCGATTCTCGCTTGATGCTGGGACAGCATGCTCCAGCGATGAGTGGACTCTTTTATGACCATGAATCCGGCACGAGCCACAGTCATATCGGTGGGCCACATCAAGTCCCGGACAGATTGCCGCATGATTGGGCTTGCCACCTGCTCGATCCACGCCTCTTCGCGGAAGCCGTCACTGAGCTTGCGGACTTTCGCAGAGAGCCTGTATTGGCCGCCTCTGTTTCCGTTGTCGACCAGACCTTCGATCTTGAGCGTCTCGAGCAGCCGCTTCGCCGTCGTCCGATGGATGTTGCAAGCCTGAGCCAACTCGCTGGTCGACGCGAGCCCGTTCGGCATCCGGTTAAGCGCTATCAGTAGCTCCAATCCCCTGGAAAGCCCTCGCACTTCCTTGTACTGGAGAGAAGATTGGCAATCCATTTGGCGCTCCCCTAGCGGTCGGTTTTGAGTATGTGCCCTCGGCCCGCTCTAAGACGGATTCTGCGAGAGCAGCGAAGCGGGTAGCTTGGCGAGAAATTCCGAGAATCCCGCGCCACCCGATGGCAAATGCCGCTCCATCAATTGCGCTGCACGCAGTTCATCCCCGGCCTTGATGGCTTCAACGATCTGCCTGTGTTGTTCGAGGGATTGATCAATATGGCTTTGGAGCTGCAAGTCCTTGATGCGGTAGCGTTGAAGCTTGCTGCGTGCAGAGCGGATCTGCATCGCGAGGTACGGGTTTCTGCTGCCCTCATAGATAGCCTCGTGAAATCGGACATTTGCCTTGGAATACCCCTCGGCCGCCACCGCCGCGCACCCGCAGTCTTCCAACGCCGCATCAAGCGCCCGCGCCGATTCGGCATCGATCCTTCGGGCGGCCAGTTTTGCACAAAGCGCCTCACCTTCGGTAATGAACTCTAGAAGCGCCCGGACTTCACCGACCGAGAGATGCGAAACATGTGCGCCCACGTTGGGAACGATCGTGATCAGGCCGCTTGCGGCGAGCTGAGGCAACACCTCGCGAATCGGCGTCCTTGAGACACCGAAGCGCAAGGCCAAAGCCCGCTCATCCAGGGCCTCACCCGGCTTCAGCACGCCACGCTGGATTTCGTTCTCGAGAACCTCGCGGATCTCCGAGGGCTTGCGCGGACGCGGCCTCTCCTGAGGCCCTGGAGGCACTTCCCCTGATAGCGTGGGGATCTCTGGATCCGTTTCGTCGGCGGCTTTCTGAACGTTGTTCATTGTTGGAAATGGTTGGTGTAGCGGCATCTGGGTGTAAGCCCCGCAGTTGTGGCAATGAGGGCAGCCGGACGATTGAATTCCGATTGACCGGCTAGTCGCCTCCAGTGCGATGCGCAAATTATGCAATTTATGATGAATGGTGTGCAATTATGGTTTACATATATGCTATATGCAATACTAGGCACATAGGAGGAGATGTGCCGGCGCCCGGCGTCTTCACCAGTAGCAGGCCATCGTGATGGCTACACGAGCGCTCCTCACTGACCTTTCCGAGGAATCCTGCGCCCAAGGTAACGCTCAAGGGCCGCATACCTCGTCCAGCACACTAGCCCTGACGGTGCCGGTATTGCGCGATGCAATCCAGGCCTAGTGCCGCGGTATCCGCTACTGAGCCTGCCTGGTGGAAGCTGCTCCGCGCGTGGATTTGACGGGGCAGGAGGCCAGACACGTTTCACAGGCCGATTCGAACCGGGCGCAGCGCGCTGCAATCCCATTGCAGCGCGAGCGTTATCTCGACCCTCGACTACGCCTGAGTCCAATTGGTTTGTGATGGGGGTGCCGTGCCGTCGCCGTCGGCGTGGGTGTTGTCGTGCGCGGGCGCTGCAAGCCCACGTGGTCGCCGAGGTGGCGGGCGGCTGACGATCGGGTGGCGTTGTCACATTGCGGTGACCGAGCACCTTGCGTGCATGGGCGACACGTTGCTCATGAGAAACAAATGGGAACGGCCGTAGAACAAAGGAAAGTTGTCACTGTTTCCGAGGTAATGTCGTCAATCCGCGTGACAGCGGCATCGCAACCGGACGCAACATCAATAAAATCAGCGACTTACACCCAGCGAAGTAAAATTGTCACCGGCTGAGGGGCGCGAACATGTCAATCGAGGGCATGCGATCGCCTCCACAGCCCCAAAACTCTGCGCCGACTCCATCTGGCGACCGCGACCGGCAACCTGCGGGAAACGTGGCTCGCGGTATGCAAATCGAGCCCGTGGAACCTCTARCCAAGGCTCCTGCATCCCATGCCATGCTCAAAGTACGAGCGTGCCAACGCCTTGCGGTACTCCGGCTTCATGGGCCGAACASTGCCGGGTCGCCACAGATTCTGACCGTAGCGTGCTCGGCAATGCGCGCAACGATATGGCGCCTCGAGAAGCTGCACGTTCACGCGATATGGCGCTTCATGCCCGCACYGTGGACATGTCGACTCAATGGGGCAACGATGCGCAGGACATCGAGTCGCGCTCTCCATTTGGTGCAAGAGGCAGTGGTAGCCGCGTGTCATGCAGGAGCGACAGTAGCGGAACACTTCGCAATAGCGTCGCTGCTCGCCTGCCTCGATGAGTGCCATGTGCAGCGCTTTTGTTGGCAAGCCCAGTGCTTCGTTCAGCCGAACGATATCAATCAATCCCCGCTGCGGCGGAATGCTCCCGTAGGGATCGAYGTCCGGTCTTACCAGCCGCATCATAGCCGCACCAGACAACGCATTCGCCATCTTGAGTTTCCACAAGATCGAGACGAGCGACTCCCATGGCTCGATCCACTTCTTGTCGAATACGTAGCCCAGCKCCGGTGTGAGCTTTGCCTCGTCGAGCGTGAGGATAGGAAAGCGCGGTGCTCCCACCTCACAAGGCGGCGGCGACGAGGACACGTCCGGTTGCATGGCGTGACTGGACATAACCGCAATGCCGTACCGCATGAGCCCRCAACGCTGGCTCGGGACAGTAGCCCGGGCAATCCCTGATCTCGCTGTCTTTCAGCAGGATCTCAACGGCACGCGCAAACGACTCCATCGGGATCTCGAGTTTGCCTGGCAAACTGGCCTTGTGGTGCGCCGCCTCGAACGCCTCCCACAGCGCGTCGGCATCRCTGACCAGCCGATAACCAGCATCAAASGCTTGCGGAACGTAGAATCGGGTAAAGYTCCATTGGCTACGCTCAGGATAAGCCGTCTCGTCATAGCCGCTCARACACGTCGCCACGTCCTTCGCATTTCGAATGCCGTAGAAAGCCAACTCCTCGACCATCAGTCGCGCGACGATCTGAGTTTTCCCTGCCAAYTGCATGGCCGTTTTCTGAGCGAGTAATTCCTGCTGCCCGACGAGGAACGTGAACAGCTTAATCTGTTGTCGATCCAACGCATCGTGAACATCGCGCAGCCATTCSTATTCATTGTCGTTGTAGCGCTGCGCCTCATCACAGAAGAGCAGAACCGTGCCACTACCTGCCCGAGCGGCGGCCTCGCGTATCCTTAGAGCGAGGCGCATACGTTTGGCCGGGTTGGCGCCAGCGTTAGGATCCTGATCACCAACCGCTTCAAGCAGGTTTGCGAAGAACGGTCCCTCGGCATGCCTCGGTTTGTGTTCGCATCGTGCGTGGTAGCTGGTCATACGTGGATGATTGCGTGCCAACAGCAATCGCACGTACTCGATCGCCCGTGTCTTACCGATGCGCGACGGGCCGTAGATCAGCGCGCCCATCATCCTGTAGCGCAGACATCGAGTGACCAGTTCGTAGAGTTCTTCGATGGCTGGCGTGGCGATGCGATAGTTGCCGGTGACCAGGGGGTGCAGCGATGGATCGATCGGACGCGGTATTTKAATCGACATGATGACTCCCACGCGAATGTCAGGGTTAAAAGACTTGGCCAGTACCGATAGACAGTTTCTTCGGACGTGTTGGTGTTTGCGGCTCGGAGGTCTTGTCTAAGGTCGGCGCTGATGCTGCGTTCRCTGTGGGCTGCGCAGCAGATGCGCCCCGCCCCAGCGCAGTTCGCACCGTCGGCGCAGATGACAGAATTCGCTTTGCCTCCGCCAGTTCGGATGCRGCCTTCCGTGTCTTCTTTGCCTGAGCCAGCTTTCCGTGGACGTATTCCTCGATGGGATTCGCCTCGACTRGCACACGTGACCGCTTCTTGTCTTTCCTCTCCTTATCGATTTGCTGGCGTAGTTTCAGGTTGTGCCGCATCACGCCCCAGCCCCCYTGCGCCTCCAAGAGCCCCAACTCAACGCCGTCAGGTTGGAACGCACGGACACAGCGAAGATCATCGGCGTTCAGATAGATAAGCAGGCTCTTTCCGATCAGATCCGTGCTGCAGGCCAGGACGCTGCTTGTGTAGCGCACGCCATACAGCAGAGGATTTTTTGGTTAGCGGTCGCGGGCTGCTCTCCCCAGGTGCTCTTCATATGCATGCGGCCGCGACCGCTAACCAAAAAACCCTCTTCTTTATGCTCTGCAGCGCATAATCACGAATCTTGGCATGACCCCAAGTTAGGCCGATCAGCTACCTCAAGGCCAACGCTGCCGAGGGGACGCATGAAGGCAAAGTCAGCGGGTCGCGCCCAAAGACGTGAAGCCGGTGGAGTGGCGCTTGCTGAGCAATCGGGAGGCAACGGAGTTGCCGGAGCTTCTCAGCTTGATTGACTGGTACCGGGCGCGCTGGGAAGTCGAAGTCTTCTTCCATGTGCTCAAGAATGGCTGCCGGATTGAAGCGTGGGGCAAGGCTGGCAGAATCAGATCTACAGCGACGACCAGGGGCCGCTCGACGTACGCTTCACGCAGGGCAGCTACTCGGTCGTTGACCTGATGGCGCGCTACGCGTTCACGCCGACGATCTCCGCGACGCTGAACCTTTACAACCTGTTCGACAAGCAGTACTACACGAGCACGAGTTCGTCGTACTACGGTCGCCCGCACAGTGTGAGACTAGGGTTGAACGTCAGCTATTGAGCGAACCCGGTGCAATGGCTGGGCAAGCCGGCCGTTGCACCGGGTTCGCTCAATACGCATTCCCGGGGCGCCCGTCACGCACTGCCGCCGGCAGTGGGATCGCGCTCCGGGCCCGCCACCACGCCGGCATCGTGCAGCCGGCCGACGGCGGCACCGTCCAGCCCCAGGATTTCATGCAGCACCTGGTCGGTATGCGTGCCCAGCAACGCTGCCGGCAAGGTCGCCTCGCGCGCCATCGAAGGCACGCGCACTGCGGCTCCTGCCGCAATATGCTCGCCGATCCCCGGCGTCGCAATTCGCTCGAATACCGGGTTGGCAAGGCTCACGCGCGGATCGCCGGCCAACAGCTCGCCGACCGTGCTGTAACGGCCCCAGCAGACTTTGCGCGCCTCCAGCAAGCGCCCCGCCTCGGCCTGCGTGCGGGTGGCAAACCACGGCGCGACCAGTTCGGCAATGGCCTCGCGGCAGGCAAAGCGATCGGCCTCGTCGCCCAGGTTCAGGCCAGTGCGCTGTTCCAGCGCTGCCACCTGCCCGGCAATACCGCAAGCCTCCACCAGCGCCTTCCATTGACCGGCCGAGATCGCGGCTACCATCAGGCGGCCGCCGTCCCGCGTGCCAAAGTCGCGGCCAAAGGCGCCATATAGGTGGTTGCCGACCGAAGGCCGCTCCTGCTGCAGCAATTCGGCCTCGGCGAGCAGGCCGAGATGCGACAGCATGGTGAAGGCCATGTCGGACAAGGCCAGCTTCAGCTCCGCGCCTTCGCCGGTGCGCCGGCGCTGCTCCACCGCGGCGACCACGGCAAAGGCTGCTTGGTAGGCGCAGGCAATGTCCCATGCCGGCAGCACGTGGTTGACCGGCCGCTCGCGCGAGCCCCCGCCGGTCACCGCGGGATACCCGGTGGCGCAGTTGACGGTGTAGTCCACCGCCGTGCTGCCGTCGCCGTTGCCCTGGATGGTGCAGCTGATCATGTCTGCACGCCGCGCGGCCAGTGTCTCGTGCGCGAGCCACGGCGTGCCGATATTGGTCAGCAGCGCGCCGGCGTCCGGCCCGGGGGCCGTCGCCAGTGCCTGCACCAGCTCGCGCCCTTCGGGCATGCGCAGGTCGACCGCGATGGAGCGCTTACCCTTGTTCAGTGCGGTCCAATACAGGCTGCGCCCTTTGCCGTCGGCCTGCGGCATGCGCGGCATGCGCAGGTAGTCGATGCCGCCGCCGATCATGTCCACGCGAATCACGTCGGCGCCGAACTGGGCCAGCGTCAGGCCAGCCAGCGGCGCTGCGATAAAGGCCGAGCTTTCGATCACGCGCAGCCGGTTGAGGAAGGGGTAGGTCATGGGAGCGATCCGTGATTGCGGTGTCAGGCGCGTTCGAACACGGCGGCGATGCCCTGGCCGCCGCCGATGCACATGGTTTCCAGCCCATAGCGCGCGCCGCGCCGGCCCAGTTCGTGCATCAGCGAAGTCATGATGCGCACGCCGGTGGCGCCCACCGGATGCCCCAGCGAAATGCCGGATCCGTTCACGTTGAAGCGCTCCGGATCGTTCCAGCCCCAGCCCTTGGCGCAGGCCAGCGCCTGGCAGGCAAAGGCTTCGTTCAGCTCCACGAGGTCCATGTCATCGAAGCCGAGCCCGTTCTTGCCGAACAGCTTCTTGACCGCGGGCACCGGGCCGATGCCCATGTGCGACGGCTCGCAACCGGCCACGGCCCAGCTATGCAGGTAGCCGACGGGCTCCAGGCCCAGCTCTTCCAGCTTGTCTTCGGCCACGATCAGGCAAGCCGCGGCGGCATCGTTCTGCTGGCAGGCATTGCCTGCGGTGACGATGCCGTCCTTCATCAGGGGCTTGAGCCGCGCGAGCTGCTCGATGGTGAGGTCGGCACGGATGCCTTCGTCCTCGCTCACGATCAGCGCATCGCCCTTGCGCTGCGGCACGCTGACCGGCACCACTTCCTGTGCGAACTTGCCGCTGGACCACGCGGCGGCGGCGCGCTGGTGGCTGCGCAGCGCAAAGGCGTCGGCCTCCTCCCGCGAGATGCCGTAGTCGCGCGCCAGGTTCTCGGCGGTCTCGATCATGCCGGAGATGCGGCCAAAGCGGGGTTCGGGCTGAGAGCGCTCGCGCCCGCGCTCCAGGCGGTCGTGGAACTTCACCGTGCCGGCGCGCTTGCCCCAACGCATATCGGTGGTGTAGTACTCCACGTTGCTCATGCTCTCGACGCCGCCGGCCATCACGACATCGGCGGCGCCGGTCTGCACCATCATCGCGGCCGTGGCGATGGCCTGCAACCCGCTGCCGCAGCGGCGGTCAAGCTGCATCCCAGCAACGCTGATGGGAAAGCCGGCCTGCAGCGCCACCCAGCGGCCGGTGCAAGGCACCTCGCCGTTGGCGTAGGAATGGGCGAACACCACGTCCTCGATGCGGGCCGGGTCCAGGCCGATCCGCTCGACCACGGCGCGTGCGACGGTGGCGCCGAGTTCTTCGACGGAGATGCTGCGCAGGCTCCCGCCGAACGCGCCGATTGGCGTACGCAGGGGGGAGACGATTGCGGCTCGTTTCATGATGGCATCCTATGTTCTTGATGCAGTTCGTCGGTGCCGAACTGCGGGGTTTCCCGGGCGAAGAAGGCACGCACGCCTTCCTGCGCTTCCTTGGAACTGAAGACGCGGTCGGACAGCGGCAGCGCCCGCCGCATGGCCTCGTCTTCCGTGGTATCAAAGCTCAGGTCGATGGCCTGCTTGCATAGCGCCAGCGCCAGCGGCGGGCGCTGCGCCAGCGTGGCGGCCAGCGCCAGGGCCGCTTCCAGCGCCTGGCCCGGCGGCGCCACGCGGTTGACCAGGCCCCAGGCCAGCGCGGTGGCCGCGTCGATGGGCTCGCCCAGGAACATCAGCTCCTTGGCACGGCCCTCGCCCACCCGGCGCGTGACGCGCACCGGGCCGCCACTACCGGGGAACACGCCGAGCTTGATCTCGGGCAGCGCGAAGCGCGCCGCCCCATCCGCCACGATCAGGTCGCAGCAGACAGCGATTTCCAGTCCACCACCAAACGCCAGGCCGTTGACCGCCGCCACCGTCGGCTTCGGAAAATCGTCCAGCCGCCCGAACACCGCATGCTGCAAGGCCAGCTTGCCGGGCACGATCAGCCCCGGCTCCATCAGCGGACGAAACTCGGTAATATCGGACCCCGCGCAGAAGGCACGCGTGCCGGCCCCCGTAAGGACCACGGCGCGCACGGCAGGATCGCGCTCCAGCGCATGCAGCGCACGGTCCAGCGCCTCGGTCAGGCCGCGGAAGACTACGTTCAGCGGCGGGTTGTCCAGCGTCAGCGTGGCGATGCCGTCCTTGACCAAGCAGCGCACCGGCCCTTCGTCGATCTCAGCCATAGCGCCCACCAGTGACGTGCAGGACCTCGCCGGTAATAAAGCTGGCGCGCTCCGAGGCGAGGAAGGCAACCGCATCGGCGATGTCGCCCGGCCGGCCCATCCGCTTGATCGGCTGCGCGGCAACGGCGCGCTCCTTGATGGTCTCGTAGGTGGGCAAGGCCTGCACCATCTCGGTTTCCATAAAGCCCGGGGCCACGCAATTGACCGTGACGCCGTAGCGCCCCTCCTCCAGGGCAAGTGCCTTGGCCATGCCGATCAGCCCCGCCTTGGCCGCCGAATAGTTGGCTTGCGTGGGATTGCCGAAGTGCGCGCGCGAGCTGATGTTGATGACCCTCCCCCAGCCCTGCTCGATAAAGCACGGCATCAYGGCCTTGCTGGCCAGGAAGGCGCCCTTGAGCATCACCTCCATCACCAGGTCCCAGTCCTCCTCGGTCATCTTGACGAGGTACTTGTCGCGCGGGAATCCGGCGTTGTTCACCAGGATGTGGACCCCGCCGAAGTGAGCGACGGTTTCATCTACCAGCCGCCGCACCTCGCCACCCTTGGTAATGTCGACGACGATGCAATGCGCCTGCAAGCCGTCTGCGCGCAGCGCGGCAGCCGTGGCTTCAGCCTGCTCCCGCAGGATGTCCGTGATGACGACCTTCACGCCTTCTTGCGCCAGGTGGCGTGCCGTGGCGGCGCCCAGGCCGCGGGCCGAGCCCGTGACGATGGCGACTTTATCCTTGATCTGCAGATCCATTCGATTCTCCTCGGATTACGTGTACTGGGATTGCTGCGCTGGCAGCGTCAGATTGGAACGGGCGACTGGCTGAGGTCGACGCGGCCGGCATTGAGCACCTCCACGCCGCGTTCCAGCGCCGTGGTACGCAGCGACACAACCTGGCCATCGACCCACAGCGCGGTGCGCAGCGTCTCGCCGGGCAGCACCGGCGCGGTAAAGCGCACCCGCATGCCACGTACCGTCGTGGCGTCGTAGGCCAGTACGGTCTTCAGCACAGCGTGCATGGCGATGCCCATCGTGCACAGGCCATGCAGGATGGGCCGCGAGAACCCGGCCGCCTGTGCCACCGCCGGATCGGCGTGCAAGGGATTGAAGTCCCCGTTGAGGCGGTACAGCAGCGCGGCCTGCGGCAGTGTCGCCAGATCGCACACGGCATCCGGCTCGCGCTCGGGCATGGCATGCGGGCGCGGCGGCGAGCCCGCCGCGGCGCCGTCCGCGGCAAAGCCGCCGTCGGCACGCAGCATGGTGGTCTGGGTCACGGTGGCTAACAAGTCGCCGGTGGCCCCGTCATGCACCCGGCGTTCCTGCATCATCAGCGCGCCCTTGTCCGGGCCCTTGTCGTACAGCGCGGTGACCTTGCTCCTGCCAACCACCCGCCCCTGCGCCGGCAGCGGCTGGTGCAGCACGAACGCCTGCTCGGCGTGCACCAGCTTCTGCCAGGTGATGCCGGTGTCGGGCTGGTCGGCCCAGAAGCCGCTGTAGCCCAGCACGTTGACCAGCGTGGGCAGCGCCTGCAGGCCGCCGTGTGCGCGCTCGAAGACGTAGCGCAACTGGCCCGCGTCCAGCGGATCGGCGCCCAGGCCAATGCCCAGCGCGTAGAGCATGCTGTCGCGCGCGCTGTAGGATTGCTCGACGGGCGCGAATTGGCGGTTAAGGAGGTGCTTGGGATCGAGGGGCATGGCAGGCTCCGCTATGGTTGCTGGATCGATGGCGATGCGTGTCAGGCCTGCGCCACGGCGTCGCGGATCATGTTGCGGGCGATGACGATCTGCTGGATCTGCGTGGTGCCTTCAAAGATCCGGAACAAGCGCACATCGCGGTAGAAACGCTCGATGCCGCTGTCGGCGACATAGCCGGCGCCGCCGAAGATCTGCACCGCGCGGTCGGCCACGCGGCCGCACATCTCGGAGGCAAACAGCTTGCAGCAGGCCGCGTGGGTGGAGACGTTCAGGCCGTCGTCGCGCTTGCGCGCCGTGTCCAGCAGCATGCTGCGGGCGGCGTACAGCTCCGCCTGGCTGTCGGCCAGCATCGCCTGCACCAGTTGGAAGCTGGCGATCGGCTGGCCGAACTGGCGGCGCTCCGTGGCGTAGCGCAAGGCATCGCGCAGCATCCGCTCGGCCACCCCCACGCAGACAGCGGCAATATGGATGCGGCCCTTGTCCAGCACCTTCATCGCGGTGCGAAAGCCCTGTCCCGTGTTGCCGGCGCCGCCGATGATGCGGCTGGATGGCACCCTGACGTTGTCGAAGATCACATCACAGGTATGCGAGCCGCGGTGGCCCATCTTGCGGTCCCGCTTGCCGAAGCTGATGCCCGGCGCGCCGGCATCCACGACAAAGGCGGTGATGCCGGCCGGGCCCGGGATGGTGCTGTCGGTCCGCGCCATCACCGTGAAGATGCCGGCATAGGGTACATTGGTGATGTAGCGCTTGGTGCCATTGATCACGTAGTGATCGCCATCAGCGCGCGCGGTGGTACGCAGGGACGCAGCGTCGGAGCCAGCATCTGGCTCGGTCAGGGCAAACGAGGCCAGAATCTCGCCGCTGGCCAGGCGCGGCAGGAATTCGTGCTTCTGTGCCTCCGTGCCGTCCATCAGGATGCCCTGCGAGCCGATGCCGATGGTTGTGCCGATCAACGAGCGGAACGCCGGCGAGGTCTGGCACAGTTCGATGGCGGCCAGCGCTTCTTCCTCGGTGGTGAGCCCAAGCCCACCGTATTCCTCCGGGATGGTCATGCCGCACAGGCCCAGGTCCTTCATGCCCTGAACGATATACGGCGGGATCTCGTCGGTCTCGTCGACCTGATGCTCGGCCGGCACGAGTGCCTCGCGCACGAAGCGCCGGATGCTGTCGAGCAGGGCTTCCAGGGTTTCGGCGTCGCGGATCATTGGGACAGCTCCGTCACCTCGATCACCGCGTCGACGGCAAACACGCCCTGTCCTTCCGGCATGGCGAGCACGGGATTCAGGTCGACCGACTGCAAGCGCGGACCGGCCTGGTGGGCAAACACCGACAGCCGCGCCAGCATGCCCGCCAGCGCCGTGATATCCACCGGCGGCCTGCCGCGCGCGCCCAGCAGCAGCGGTGCGCCCTTGATGGAGCGGATCATCTGCTCCGCCACGTCCTCGCCGAACGGGCAGCGGTGCAGCACCACGTCCTTCATCACTTCCACAAAGATCCCGCCCAGCCCGAACATGGCCACTGGGCCAAAGACGGGATCGCGCTGGATGCCGAGAATGCATTCCACGCCGCCGCTGAGCTGTTTGGCGACCAGCACGCCTTGGAGACGCGCGCCGGGCGCGGCTTGCTTGCCGCGCGCCATCAGCAGGTCGAAGCCGGTGCGCACGCTCTCGCTATCGGTGACGTTCAGTAGCACGCCGCCGATCTCGGACTTGTGCTGGATATCGGGCGACAGGATCTTGAGGACCACGGGATAGCCCAGTGCCTCAGCTGCCGCTATTGCCTCGTTAGCCGTGGCGCAGGCGCGTTCCGGGGCCACGGCGATGCCCGCCTGCGCCAGCACTCGCTTGGCCTCAGCCTCGCTTGGCGTGCTGCCGGGCAGTTCCACCGGGAGCACCTCAGGCGGCGGCAGGCCGGGGCCGCGCGCGAAGGCTTGCCCAAACCGGCCCATGGCTTCGATGGCCACCACGGCGCGGGTGGGATCCTCGAACACGGAGAAGCCATCGGCCTCGTACTCGCGCACGCGCTCGGGCGATGCCAGCACCGACAGCAGGTAGAGTCGGTCCGGATGCTTGTCGCGCACGGCCTTGAGCTGTTCGCGCAGGCGCGGCGCAATCGACGCGGCGCCGCCGGTGTAAGTGAAGAAGCCCAGCACGGACTGGTAGCCGCCCTCGGCCACCACCGCTTCCGTGAAGCGGCCCGCGATGGTCATGTCGTTCAGGAACTGCGCCGTGCAGTCCACCGGGTTGCGCGGTGCCGCAAAGGGCAGCAACGCCTTCAGGCGTTGCTGGGTGGCGGTCGGCATTTCCGGCATCGGCAAGCCAGCCACTTCGGCTGCATCGGAAATAATTACTCCGGCGCCGCCGCTGACGGTGATCACGCCCAGGGAATTGTTGGCCGGATAGATGCGGCGCGTGGCCAGCCGTGCCACGTCGAGCATATGCTCCGTGGAGCGGGCGCGCACCACGCCGAACTCGGCGAGCACGGCATCGGTCACGGCGTCGTTGCCCGCCAGCGAGGCCGTGTGCGACTGCGCCGCGGCGCTGCCCACCGCGCTGGTGCCGACCTTCATCATGACCACCGGCTTTCTGGCCTTGCGCGCGGCCTCCAGCGCCTGCAACAGGCGCTCGCCGTCGCGGATGCCTTCGGAATAGACCGCGATCACATCGGTGTCCTCGTCGTCCACCATGGCTTGGACGATGTCGCCCAAGGTGATATCGCTCTCATTGCCGCTCATCACGCAGGCCGACACGCCAATGCCCGCGTCGCGCGCAATGCCAAGAATGTGGCTGCCATATGCGCCGGACTGGCTGGCGATGCCGACGCGGCCGGCCACCGGAAAGCCCATCTCCACGACCGAGGTGAAGCTGCCGTAGAAGCCGGTGCCAGGGTTGACCACGCCCAGCGAGTTGGGGCCAAGCAGGCGCATGCCGTATTCGCGCGCCGAAGCCACCATGCGCTGCTGGATGTCGGCGCCCTCCTCGCCAGCCTCGGCAAAGCCGGCGGAAAACACGATTGCCGCCGCCGTGCCGCGCTCCGCCAGCTCCGCCACCACGGCGGGCGCCAGCTTGGCGGCCACCGCCACGATGGCCACGTCCGGCGTTTCCGGCAGCTCGGCCACGCTGGCGTGGGCTTCCAGGCCCTGAATGGTGGCGCGATTGGGGTTGACCGGCATCAGGCGGCCCTGGTACCCCTGGCTGCGCATGTAGTCGATAGACCGACCGCCGATGCGCAGCGGATCGTCCGACGCGCCGATCACAGCAACGGAACGCGGGCGAAGGAGACGGACAAGGGGATTACGGTCTGGCATGGCGAGATCGCTTGCAAAAGAAATGATGGCGGGAACGCGTCGGGGCTAAGGTGAGCCGCTGCGGCTTATTCGACCTTGGCGCCAGAGGTCTTGACGACCTTCGCCCAACGGTCGATCTCGGAACGGATCAATGCGCTGAACTGCTCGGGCGTGCCCGGCGACGGCTCGAAGCCCTGCGCGCGCAGCCGCTCTTTCATGTCCGGCGCGTCCAGCGCCTTGTGGATCTCGGCATTGAGCTTGTCGATGATTGGCTTGGGCGTATTCGCGGGCGCCATCAGGCCATTCCACGCCAGGGTCTCGAAGCCCTGCACACCGGATTCGGCCACGGTCGGCACACCAGGCAGCAGCGGCGAGCGCTTGGCGCCGGTGATGGCGATCGCGCGCAGCTTGCCGCCATTGACCTGCGGCAGCGCCGAGAACATCAGGTCCATCACCAGTTGGGCATTGCCCGCCATCACGTCCGCCATGGCGGGCGCGCTGCCGCTATACGGGATGTGGGTCATCTTCACGCCAGCCATCGAGCTCAGCAGCTCGGTCGCCAGGTGCGTGGACGAACCGTTGCCCGCCGAGCCGAAGTTGATCGAGCCGGGCTTGGCCTTGGCCGCGGCAATCACGTCCTGAATGGTCTTGTAGGGCAGCGACGGCGTCACCATCACCAACATCGGGCCGCGTGTGAGTTCGCTCACCGGGGTGAGATCGGTCTTGATGTTGTAGCGCAGGTTCTTGTAGAGCGAAGGATGGATCGAATGCCCCGTCGTCACCAGCAGCAGTGTGTAGCCGTCCGGCGCCGCGCGGGCCACCTGCTCCGCGCCCAGGTTGCCGGAGGCGCCGGGCTTGTTCTCGACCACGAAAGGCTGGCCCATGCTGTCGCCCAGCTTCTGCGCCAGCAGGCGCACCACGATGTCATTGGTGCCGCCCGGCGGGTATGGCACGACGATCTTGACGGGCTTGGCCGGGAAGGCCTGCGCCAGGGATAGCGCAGGCAGGGTTAGCGCGGCGGTGGCCGCAATTGCAGTGGCAGTGGCAAGCCAGCGTTTCGTGCTGATCATCGATTGTCTCCGGTCTGAGGTTAGGCGCGGCTGAATCTGTGTCCCGCGCCCTCGGCTTCTTTGTGCCTGTTTCAGAAACAATCGTAAGTAATGCCATATACTTAATCCAATACTTTACATGCACCGAGCTATACACGAGGTATATGGATGGATCTGCGTCAACTCAAGCAATTCGTGGCCGTCGCCGAGACCAGCAGCTTCAGCCGGGCGGCCGAACGGCTCTTCATGGCACAGCCCCCGCTCTCGGTCGCCATCCGCAAACTGGAGGAGGAACTCGGCACGGCCCTGTTCGAGCGCACCGCCCGCGGCGTACGCCTGACCGCCCCCGGCGAGTCCGCCTTGCAAGCCGCCAGGAAATGCCTGCAAAACGCCGAAGAAGTGACCGCGGCCGCGCGTGCCACTGCCAGCGGCGAAGCCGGACGGCTGCGCATCGGATTTATCGGATCGGTCACGTTCGGCTTGCTGCCGCGGCTCATACAGGCGTTCACCAAAGGCCACCCACAGGTCAAGCTGGAGTTGCGCGAAGGCACCAACCTCGAACTGCTATCGATGGTGGAAAGTGGCGAGCTCGACGTAGGCTTTGTGCGCGTGCCCACCGCCCGCCCGGAGAACGTCCGCTTCCAACTGATCCAGACCGATGTATTCTGTGCCGCGCTCCCGCGCGGCCACGCCCTGGCCAGGCAAAAGCAGATCGCCTTACACGACCTCGCCGACTGCCCCCTGATCGGCTACACGCCCTCCCGCGTGGGCGGCTTGCAAGCCGCGGTATCACACCTGTTCGCGCGCGCCGGCATCAGCCCCTACATCGCGCAGGAGGCCGTTCAGGTGCAGACCGTGGTGGGGCTGGTGGAAAGTGGGCTCGGCGTCGCGCTGGTGCCATCCGTCAACGCATCGCACGCATCGGGCCGCGTGGTATTCCGCCCGATCTCCGATTTGCCGCCGGATGCGTCAATCGGGATTTCGCTGGCGTATCACGCGCAGGCCGAAACCGCCGTTACGCAGCGCTTTCGCGAGAGTATCGAGGTGCCGGCGGCGAAGGAGCCTGTGGTTGGGCKCCAGGCAGTTAAGCGCAGTGGCGGCAAGCGGCTGGGGTAGCGCTGTAGAGCTACGCGCTGGCGTGGGCACCTCGCGAGCAAGACGCACATGTTAAGCTTGGCCCTGGCGGATGTCTGCCCAACTGCCGGTGGTAATCGTTCATGCCCTCGCTGGCCAAGGTGGTGGCAGCGCTGAACCAGAACGTCGTGAAGCTCGAGACGTCGGGCGCGCTGACAGGGCTCGAGCGCCAAGTCATCGGCATGCTGCACAAGCTGGTGTTTGCCCAGGACAGCGCGTTCTATGCGAGATGGCTGCACGATGCCGACCACGCGCTCGGCGCGATCTGTTCTGGCGGCACGGTCGCCAACCTCACCGCGTTATGGGCGAGCCGCAACAACTTGCTGGGCGCGCGTGATGGCTTCGCCGGCATCCATCGCGCCGGACTGGTGGCTGCGCTACGCCATTACGGCCATGACGGGCTTGCAATCGTCGTCTCGGAGCGCGGGCACTACTCGTTGCGAAAGGCAGCCGATGTCCTTGGCATTGGGCGCGACAATCTCGTGCCGGTCGGGGTCGATGCAGACGGTCGCATGCGCATCGACCTGCTGCGCGACACCATGCGTGACCTGCAGCAGCGCAACATCCGGCCGATGGCGATCGTCGGCATAGCGGGGACGACGGAGACGGGCGCGGTCGATCCGCTCGACGCGATTGCGGATGTTGCGCACGAGGCCGGCTGCCATTTCCACGTGGATGCCGCATGGGGCGGCGCAACACTGCTGTCGGAGCGCGAGCGCTGGCGCTTCGCGGGCATCGAGCGTGCCGATTCCGTCGTCATCGATGCGCACAAACAGTTCTACGTGCCGATGGGTGCCGGTGCCGG
>NZ_JBFTQG010000041.1:0-59149 GCF_056398885.1 Cupriavidus sp. 01T418 | reverse complement strand
GACATGTTCGCGCCCCTCAGCCGGTGACAATTTTACTTCGCTGGGTGTAAGTCGCTGATTTTATTGATGTTGCGTCCGGTTGCGATGCCGCTGTCACGCGGATTGACGACATTACCTCGGAAACAGTGACAACTTTCCTTTGTTCTACGGGAGACGACGGCCGTTCCACGCTACAACATCCTCCACGCCAGTGCGTGCGCCCTCGTCACACAAAGTGCGGAAGATCCATTGTTACTACACTTCACGGCTGCGCCATCGCATTTGTATTGCAGCATGGTTCTCCGGTGAGGGCGGGGAATCCTAGACTTCAGAATTCCGCGGTCAGGATAAATGGCCGAGCGTGAAGAGTTCACACTGCCGGCGTGGTGGTAGGCAGCGTGGCCGGCGTGCTGCGCCAGGCTTGCCAGAAGCACATTGTCCCCAGGGCTGCGGCAGCGGCAACTACCATGCCGATGCTCTCGTACCCCAGATGTTGTGCCGCGACGCCGCCAACAATGGGTCCGAGCGCCGATCCCGCCATGGCCATCACCGGTGTCGCTGCTACTGCCCGTGTCGACGGATCATTGCGCGCCAGGAAGGCGAACACAAAGGTGTGGGCAAAGATCAGCACCCCCGGGCAAAGTGCACCGGCGACTGCATATGCGGGAAACAGGGTCGAATGCGTCAGCAGTACGCCTAGCGCGCCCTGCAGAAAAGGGCCGGTAAGCATTACCGCCCGAGCAGAGATGCGGCTTTCGAAGATGGCGGCCAGCATGCCAGGAAAGAGATTCACGAGGCCGACAGCAAGCAGTACCGCCATGACCTGCTCCTGACCGAAGCCGCGCGCGGCTCCAACCGGTTCGAGAAAGCTCAGCATCATGGCATTGTTCATCGTCATGAAGCTTGTCCCAACCATGGCGAACCACACCCCACGCGTTAGAGGGGCATGCGCGGCGAAGCCGCCTCCGTGTGAGCCTGAACGGCGCTGAGTCGGAAAGCCCAAGGCTGCGACTAGAGTTGCGACAAGCATGATGGCGGCCAAAACGAGGAACAGCGATGCGCCGCCCGTGGCGTTTACCAAGCGTGGTACGCCGCCCAGAAAGCCCAACGAAACGACACTAAGAGCGGTGAATCCAACCGCGATGAGGCGATGCGGATTGGCGCTCGAACCGATTGTTGAATGCGTGAATGAAAGGCTGCAGCCGACCGCCAGTCCACATAGCAGATGCAGCGCAACCATTGCGCCGTAGTCCCTCGTTGTGGACAACGCGAGGAAGCCTGCGGCCGCAATCGCGAAGCCGACAGGCGCGGCTACCGTGCCGCGAATGCTCCTGATGCGAGGTGAGAAGAACAGACTACTGGCTACCACTGCGCCAAGAAAGAGTGTGGCCAATGTACCAGCGCCTTGGGGATCAAGCCCATATTGTCCGATCAGGACGATCCCCACCCATACCGGCAGGGCAACAATGTCTATCATTCCAGCACAATGGCCCACTACGAGCGCCGCCCGGCCACCCAGACTATCAGCAGTTCTATTCACCGTTGTCTCCATCAAAAATAATACGAAACGGTGTGTTTCGTAATTGAGTCTAATGATAGATGGCTGTAGCAAACCACGTATCGGGTGAAACCCGGGTGTAGCGAGCCGGGTGTAGTGAGGCAGTGCTATGCGGGAGGGGGACGTTAGACTGTCGCCAGATGCATGAACTGAACGGCGAATGCTTAGCGGCCGAAGCTCGAACGGTCAAGCACGTACGCGTCGTGAGCGTGCTTTGGAGGGTTGTGGCGCGGCGTCTTGAGTACGAAGCGGTGGAGATCGGATCAGCTTCACTCTGGAGCAGGCGTTAGTCGGGCGACGTCCGCCTTATGCCCCAAATGTCGGAGACCTGCTGCGGTAGTGCGACGTGATTTGCCGAACGGTATTCTGGCGAAGATGTCTGCTTCCGCAGCAAGGTAGGAGAAGCGGCTGCAACAGTCACGCTTTGCAGCCGCTGGCCGGTCATCGAGACTGTATGAAGGCTTACAGGGACACCTTTGCGGGGGGCGGGCCGCCGGGAGCCCAGATTTCGCGTCGGTTGAAGAGATAGACCTGAGCGTTGTCTGCCACTGCCGGGGCCACCCGCGGTACCCATGAATCGTCGTGTTGGTCCATGTCCGCGTCGTACTCAATGTGGCAGCCCATTGGCGAGTTGAAGTACCAGAAATAATTGGAACCGAAGCGGTGGCGGCCCGGACCCCAGAAGGTCTCGTAGCCCTTTTCAGCGAACGCGTAACCTGCCTGAAGGACTTCGGAGGGGCCTCCCATATGAAAAGTGAAGTGATCACACCCTTGCATGACAGCGGGAGTCTGAATCAAGAAGAGGGTATGGTGGTCCAGCGTACCGGCCGGGCGGAGAAACGGCCCCATGTTGATGAAGCGATCACTAATGCGAAAGCCAAGGCGATTGACATAAAACGCCTCCGCCTTCTCGGTGTCGGGGACAAAGTAAACGACGTGCGACAGCGAACGTGGCCGAGGCGTGGGCGAGCCCTTGTCTGCCGGCGCTCCGGGCACGTTGACGCCGCGTCGCGAATCGCCAGGTGCATTGACGGCTTCCGCTGGCAAATCCAGCGGCCGGCGCACAGTCACCTGAAAACCAAGAGCAAAGCCGACGTCATCGACGGACTCGATGGAGCCATCCGGGAGCCGTCTTACTTCGCGGTCACGGCTCAGTTCCGTCGCGATGGCTTCCAGCGTGGCGTGGTCCTGGACGCCATACACCGTCTTGCGCAACTGGTTGGCCGTCTCGAACGGCCACGAGGGTAGCGAAGGGTCGTCCTTTGAAGCAATGATGACGCCGGTGCCATCCAACGCTTCGAATCGTCCGCCGCCCGTAGGCGTCAGCCCATAGTCGGTCAGAAATTGCGTGCAGCTCGCGACGTCTTCGACGCCGAATACGAGAGTGTCTGGTCCAAGAATCTTCATCGCTTCATGTCCTGTGGGTAGATTTGGTCACATGATACCGGTGCCTAAAATACCGATACGTGCAGTATCATAATACGGCCGAAGGCCGACGCAATCAAGTCGGTATCTGCTCCGATTTGGCGTGCCATCATGGGTGGAAACCCTGATCATAAAAACGATACGAGGCGTATATTATATGTATCTACGTCATGGATGTGGCGTTGCTGCGGTGCGCGGGAACAGCCAGGCCTTGAGGACGCCATCGGCGCTTCTCGGGGCAAATAGAAAACATGGAGACAATGTGAAATCTCAATACAGTGTGTTGGTAGTTGGCGGCGGCATCGGCGGTATGACACTCGCACATGGCCTGGCGCAAGCGGGAATGCAAGTGCGAGTAATCGAGGCGAGCAGAAGGTCTGAGCAGCAGGGCACCGGCATCTTCCTCCTTGGGAATTCCCTACGCGCTCTGGACAAGCTCGGACTCGCGGATGCCTGCATCGCAGTCGGGACGGGATGGGATACCGTCAGTGTGCGCAATGAAGCAGGGCACGAGACGAAAGATCAGCGACCACCGCGCACCTTTCGTCCGGATGCACCTGGCGCCATCGGCGTCATGCGTCCGAAGCTCGCTGAAGTATTGGAGTCGCACGCTTTGGCCGGCGGAGTGCAGATCGACTACCATACCACTGTAGAAGACTTTGAGCAGGTCCCGGACGGCGTCTCATACCGGTTGTCGAGCGGCGAGACCGGGCGCTGCGACCTTCTGGTCGCAGCCGATGGCACCTATTCCAAGACCCGCACCAAAGTATTTGGTGAGGAATTCAAGCCCACCTATGCTGGACAGGGTGCGTGGCGCTTTACCGTCGAGCGCTTGACGTCATTCGATGGATTTGCACTGTACAAGCACAACGATGGTCGAACGGTTGGCTGCCTGCCGTTGTCAGAAGAGCTGTGCTACTACTTCTTCCTGGAGAATGCGCAGGAACACATGCACATGCCTGAAGCGGAGCTGAGCGGCATGTTCAGGCAGCGCCTGGAGGGCTTCTCGGCGCCAGAGCTTCGCGAAGCGATTGCGCGCTGCGACGGTAGCCGCTACGTCAGCTATCGACCTTTCGACATCTTGCTTATGCCGGCGCCCTGGTACAAGGGGCGAGTCGCGTTATTGGGCGACGCCGCGCATGCCGTCACGCCGCAGTTGACCTCAGGTGGCGGGATGGCCATCGAAGATGCGGTAGTTTTGTCCGAAGAGCTTTCAGTCCGTGCAGATATTGACGAGGCACTTGCTTCGTACAGCGCGCGGCGGTTCGATCGTGTCCAACGCATCTACGAAACGTCGCTTGCCATTTGCCAGGCGGAGCAAGACCCGCATGCCGATGGAACCCGTGCCGTCGAGCTTCTGATGGAAGGTTACGGCATTCTCGCGCAGCCATTCTGAAGTCCAGTGTCGCAACTGGACAGAGCCTAACGAAGCAGGTGGCCCGCATCTGCGGGCTATTTTTGTGCGCCCAGCATGGGCGCACTCCTGCGGGCGCAAGTCCCGCCGTAAGTTGATCACAGCGAATGAAGCGAAGCGCAGGAAACTGACGCGCCGCAGCGGCGGACGTAGCCTATAGGCCGTGGTCGATCAGTTGCGTCCCTGGCTGATGGGTTGGAAAGCTTACTTCGGACTGGCGCAAACCTCCAGAATCTGGCGTTCGCTGGATGAATGGTTGAGGCGTCGGCTTCGGGCCCTGCAACTCAAACAGTGGCGCAGGGGCAAGACGATCTACCGCGAACTGCTTCGCCTGGGGGCTCCACCGCAGGTGGCGCAGTCGGCGGCGGCGTTATGCCGTCGCTGGTGGCACAACAGCCTATCGGCGATTCACCGGGTACTGACCACGGCCTACTTCGACAGCCTGGGACTACCCCGACTCGCCTGACCTCAAAGGGAACATTCGTGGGGCCGCGAGAAGCCACGCCAGGCGAGCAAAGCCTGGCAACTTCAATTAGCGTCGATGACATCATGAATGCCCGCTTGCTGTTCGAGCCACAACTCGCGGCGCAAGCGGCGATTCATGCGACGCCGGCGGACATTGCAAAGATAGATGCGTGTCTTGCTCAGATGGCAGAAACCGTGTCGTTCCCCCAGTGGAAGCGGCTGGACGAGCGCCTTCATCGGATCATTGCGGAAGCGACCCACAATGTCCTGCTAGTGATGCTGTATGACATGCTGCGGGCGCAGGTAAAGGCAAGCCTGGACAGCAGGGTGGAGGAAGTCTACGGTCAAGCGTCCAGTCCCAAAGCGACCACGGACGGCGAGCATGTGCAAATCACTGACGCAATTCGGACCCACAACCCATCACGGTCGGAGCAGGCAATGCGCGACCATTTGCAGTCCATCAGAATGCATCTGTTCGGTTTGCGCTGAAGACGCGTCTGCCCGCGGCATCAGAAGGGAGCCGCGGCCGACAGAAAGGGTGTGCCAAAGTGCTGGGGCGGGGCTATCCGAGGACATCGAGGACCGCGAAAGACGCGACAGCCTCCGCGATCAGCCGTGTCCTTTCGGTGTCATAGAGTTCAGCGCGAACGAACGCAACACGGCCGCCAACCCGGGATACATTTGCTTCAACCAGAAAGTCTCCGACCCGCGCCGACGCCTGCATGTTCACCGTGAGGCTGATTGTGGCGCATGTCTTCGCCGGCGGCAGCTTGGACAGAACGGCAAACGCCATGCCAAAGTCCAGCATGGACGTGAGCGTTCCACCTGCAACGACGCCATTTCCCTGGACGGAATGGACGGTAGCGGAGAAGCGTAGTATGACGGCGCCTGGACTGCCATGAACAAACACCGTCTGCAGTGCGTCCAGTGCAGGATTGGTCCGCAGCGGAACGTTGCCTCGTGCGGACGCAATGAGTTCGTGAATCAGAACGCGGTCCGCATTGTCCGCGACCACCTTGGCATCAAGCATCGTGGTCACGTTGGGCGACGCAGCGTTGGCGTTGCGAACCCAGCCCTTCGATGCTGGCTTCCATGACGTCACCCTCATGGAGGAACCGGTTGTGGTGCGTGCCATTGCCTGCAGGGGAGCCAGTACAAATGATGTCCCCCGGAAGCAGCCTGGTGTACCGGGAAATGTACTCGATCTGACGCTCGATCCCGAAAAGCATGTCTGCCGTCGTCTCGTCTTGCATGACTTTGCCGGAGACCGTCAGGCGCATGGAGAGCTGATGTGGGTCGGGCACGCAGTGGCGTGGTACCAGGTAGGGCCCCATAGGGAGAAAGCCTGGCTGCCCCTTGGAACGAAGCCAGTCGGTGCCAAGCATCTTGTAGTCGGTGCGGGCAATCAGATCCCGTGCTGAGATGTCATTGACGATCGTGAACCCTGCGACGTGTTCCCAAGAGCGTTCCAACGGAATGCGGTAACCGCCGCGGCCGATGACAACCGCCAGTTCCAGTTCCCAGTCGGGTTGGCTGGTGGTCCGTGGGAGCATCAGGTCGTCAAAGGGGCCGGATACGGCCGAAACCGGCTTGGTGAAGACGTAAGGTTCGCCGTTGGCCAGCCGGTCGTCCATCATCTTTTCTGCCCAGGCACGCAAGCCTGCTTCGTCCAGGCCTTCCGGACCCACTTTCATGTCGATGGTCAGATCTACCACGTGCTTGCGATAGTTCGCACCGGTACAGAAGATCTGACGGGGCAAGTCGACTGGAGCCCATGTCTGGACATCGTCTAGCGACAGCCATGGCGCGGTCTCTGGCAGATCGGAGACGACGCTATTCAGGACAGGCAGCAGTGTCTCCCAGTCGTCCAGTAAGCCGAGTACGCTTTTTCCTGTGAACACGTTTGCCGATGCGTTGTATCTGGACAGTTCGCTTAGCGGCAGAACTCGATGGTCTATCACCACGCCAGCGAAACGGGGCCCTTGATCATGGGAGAACGTCCCAAGCGCGTAATTTTTCATGCGTTGTCCTGCGAGGAGTTTGGCAACAGAGACTCGTCCACCATGGTTTCATACGACTCGTGCGAACCAGGCAGACCGAGAGACTTTCGATGTGCGATCAAGAGGGCGACACCGGTTTCGGCCGGGCGCAGCGTCGTGGGCACTGCATCAACCATGGCTTGGGCGGCCGGCTCGGGGAAGCCGGAGGTTGTCAGGACCTCGCGGGCCCACCCTGTGTTCTGGACGAGGGCAATACGTGCCCTCTCAAGATTTTGCAGCCAGACCGCGACATGCGGGCGTGCCGCCTTGTTGCCGCGGCGAATGACGACACCCTGGCCCGGGAAAACCGGGTAGTGCTGCTGAATCGATGCCACCGCCGACAGCCCTTTGGTGACCGCGACGGAATCGAATGGCGGACCCAGGAGCGTTGCATCGCCCTGACGCTCCAGTAACGCATCAAACCGCTCCTTCACGCCGCCAACGGGGGTGAGCAGGTAGTCGGATTCATCCAGCCCATGGTCCTTCAGCATCGCTCTGAGGGCGACCACAAAACCATTGTCCGGCGAGTCGACGAGTATGTTGGAGCCGGCCAATGCGCCGATCTGGTTGATGTTCGGTTGAGCCACGAGCGTAAGGGGCGTCGTAGATTCAATCTGCGCGACGATGCAGAAGTCCCGCGGACCCGGGCGCTGGTTCCAGGCTAGAACGTTGTCCATGGCGGTGACAACAACGTCCACTTCGCCAGCCACTAGTGCGTCGTACTGAGCGTCCGATGAAGTGTTTCGAATCGCCTGCAATGTGCTCTGCTGGGCTGCCGGCATGGCGGCAGCGATTGCTGCAAGCGCCGGCGTAACGAACCACATGGCTCGCAAGGTTTGTGTCTCCATTGCATCCTCTTTGTTCTGAGCTCCTGCACATTAAAGAACGATGCGTATCGTTTGTCAAGATGATGATGTACGCGCTTGGTGGCGACTCCGTGAAATCCAGAGGTTGACAGCGATCCATCCGAGCAACCATCATACAATACGATACGACTCGTAAAGGATAAATGATGAACTCAATGTCGGATAGGGAAGCGGTGTCGCAACGTCAACACGCCCCACCCGTGCGTCGGATTGTGACGGGCGAGAACGCACAAGGTAAGTCGTGTTTCATTTCGGACGGGCCAACCCCGAATGTTGTGATGAGACCGGGCCTACCGATCGCTCAGGTGGTATGGATCACGGGAGAGGGGCGGGCGCCTGGCGAGGAGCCGGCGCCTCCTGGGCATGACTGCGGCTTTCATTCGAAGGGCGGCTCGCTGCTGCGTATCGTCGACTTTCCGCCTGACGCCACATACGACGAGAATGAGCTGCGCCAGTTCCTGGACAAGAATGGTGTGCGAGATAAGGACGAAAATGCACGCCACATCTGGTTCCATAAGACGGCATCGCTTGACTACGCTTTCGTTCTTGAGGGCGAGATCTGGGCACTGATGGATGACGGAGAAAAGCTCATGGTGGCAGGCGACGTCCTCATCCAGCGTGCCACAAATCACAGTTGGGCTAACCGCTCCGACAGGCCGTGCCGTATGGCGTTCGTGCTGCTGGACCTGGTAGAAGGGGAGCCGCTATGAAGAAGGTCATCATTACGTGTGCGGTCACGGGTGGCGCCCATACACCGTCGATGTCCAACTATCTGCCTGTCACCCCGGGGCAGATTGCGTCTCAATCGCTGGAGGCAATCGAAGCCGGGGCGTCCATTGTGCATCTGCACGCGCGGAATCCGGAGAATGGCCGTCCCACCGGGGATCCGGCAATCTTCCGTCAGTTTGTCGGAGCGATCAAGGACGCCTCCGATGCAGTCATCAACATTTCGACGGGAGGTGGCGGTCCCAACATGCCTATCGAGGAGCGCGCGCAGGCTGGGGTGGAGCTGCGCCCGGAGATGTGTTCGCTCAATATGGGTTCGCTGAACCTCGTTCTGTCTGAAATGGCAGAGCGCAAGCGCGAGTGGAAGTACGATTGGGAGGAGCCGTTCCTGCGCGACACGAAAGGTCTCGTTTTTCGCAACACGTACGCCGATATCGAGTGGATTCTTGAGAAGATCGGAAATGCAGGCGGTACCCGGTTCGAGTTCGAATGCTATGACATCGGGCACCTCTACACGCTGCAGTACTTCTTGGAGCGTGGGTTGGTAAAGCCTCCGCTATTCATTCAATCGGTATTTGGCTTGCGTGGTGGCATTGGCGCGCATGCGGAGGATCTTCTGCATCAGAAGCGGACCGCCGACAGACTGTTCGGCGATGCATACCACTGGTCGGTGTTGGCCGCGGGTCGTCACCAAATGCCCATCGCGACCATGTCGAGCCTGATGGGCGGGAATGTGCGTGTCGGGCTCGAGGATAGCCTATACATCGGCCGGGGCCAGCTCGCGCAATCCAATGCAGGCCAGGTCCGGAAGATCCGGCGAATCCTGGAGGAACTCGGGATGGAGATAGCAGCGCCTGATGATGTTCGGGAAATGCTGAGTCTGAAGGGGCCCAAGGAAGTCAATTTCTAAGGATGCCGGCGGAGAAAAGGCGGCGCATACGCCGCCTTTGTTCAACAGGGAAAATGAAGGCAGACTTAGCCGGCCCGCCGCTTTGGGGGCGCCTTCTGCGAAGCCCGGGGCCGGGCAGCCTGCTTAGCGCCATCCTCAGAAAGCTTCAAGTCGACGCCGAGAAGGGAAAACACATAGCCGATGTGCTCGTTGGCGAAATCCTCGTCAAGAGGACCATGGCCCAGCAGTAGTCGCATATAGACCGGACCGTACAGAAGATCGCCCAAGGTCTCGATATGAGCGGGGACGGGAATACGAGATTCCTGGCGCCATGCCTCAAGTGTTTCACGGACGACCGCGCGGCGCCCATAGTGAAAGCGCTCTCGAAACTCCCTGAGCACAGACGGATCCGATTGGCCCTCGCCAATGATCTGTGCGACGATCCTTCCCGACCAGCCAGCGTACTCTTGAATCAGCGATCGAAGATGCTGCGCGATTGCCGCACCGGGCGGAAGACCGCGTGGCATCGGCGTCTTGACGATGTGATACTCCATGAAGGCGTCGATGACCACCAGAGCCTTTGAATCCCACCAGCGGTAGATCGTTGCCTTGCCGACTCCGGCTTCACGCGCAATGCCTTCGATAGTAATGGACTGAACGCTTTGCTCTTCGAGCAGACGAATGGTTGCTGCGAGGATTTCCGTACGCGTCGTTTCACTTCGCGGACGGCCCACGCTTCGCCGAACGATGGTTGCGGATGCGGTCATGATTGGGGTGTCCCTGGAGCACGTCGTGTCGTGGATATTCGGCAATTATAAGTCAAGTCGTCTCATAATACGTCGCCGCCGTGCATCCCTGACGAGGGATGCACGGCATCGGCTTAGTGCGGAGCTTAGTCCGGAGCGCCAGGGCTGCTGAAAGCTCCCCCGCTACGCGCCGAACGTTCAGCTTGTTACATGAACGGCTTGCGCTGTTCCGGCCACCAGAGGTCCGGCTGGGGCTGACCAAAGCGGTTACGCAACGTACCGATGCCGCCAACCTCAAGCTCGACAACGTCGCCCGGCTGAAGCTTGCGCCCGAGTTCCAAGGCGGATCCACCTCCCATCGTTCCAGAGCCAATGACATCGCCCGGCTCCAGTTGTTCCCCGAGGCTCGACCAGGCTATCAGCTCTTCGACGGTCCAAAGCTTGTTGGCGCTGGTGCCCCTTCCCCAAACTTCCCCGTTGACCCGGACTTCCATCGGGATGGCATCGAGGTCTGGGAATTCATCAATTGTGGTAATCCACGGGCCGATGCCATAGGCGAAGTCCTTGCATTTGGTCGGCCCCATCTGGATTGGCATCTCGATAGCCTGTCGGTCGCGGGCGCTGAAATCGTTGAAGATCGTAATGCCGAACAGGTAATCGCGCGCACTTTCGGGTCGCAAATTGCCGCCTCGGCGGCCAATGACGTAGCCCAGTTCCAGCTCGTAGTCCATGTGTTCAATATAGCCGGGCCACGGAACTTCGGCCTCATGACCAATGACCGTGTGAGGGGTCCCCTTGAAGTAGCCCGGAATTTGCAGAAGGCTTGGGGTCGGCGCATGGCCGATCTTCTCGTGAAAGCCCTTGATGTGACCAATAAAGGTGAGACCGTCCCGGACGACCGAGGGGTCCGATGCCGGCAGCCAGCTTACGCTTCCCAAATCGACCGACGCCTCGTCCCTGCGCTCGGCATCGACGGCCCGCGCCGCTAGCAGGAACGTATCGCCCAGAGCGAGCGCGGCCGACATGCTCTGGGGAAAAAGTGCCTCGGCGAGGCGATTCGCCGCCTCCAGCGTTGCGCCGTTGCTGCGTAAAGCCAGGCTCTTTGCCTTCTTCAGATCAATCACGCGTCCTTCTTCGGGAAGGACAAGTACGAGACGGGCCACATTGCCGTCAGGACCTTGAACACCAATTCGGCCAAGCTTCATTCTTCAGACTCCTAGAGGATGGTGTAGGCGCTTTGCGCAAAGTAGGTGCGCTGCACCGGATGGGGATAGGCCTATAATCTATACGGTACGTATCGTTTGTCAATGGGCAGGGTTTGCCCCTATGCGGCTGCCTGCGGGCTTACCCTTGTAGTTGCTGCGAGATGGAAATAATATGATGCTGTACGTTTCGTTTCGAAATCGAGGTCTGTGAGGTGTTTGGTGAGCTTTGCACCGATCGGCTAGACCACGGAGAAATCGATGGGAGATGACGCAGGCACCTGGACCTTTGTCTGCCGGCTCAGCGACTTGCAGGTTGGTGGCGCTCGCGGTGTAGAGGGCGAGGACAAGGGGCAGGATCAAGCATTCGTCGTGCGCGCAGACGGCGGCTTGTACGCCTATGTCAATTCATGCCCGCACTGGCCGATGTCGCCATTGCCCTGGCGGAAGGATGAGTACTTGGATGCCGCCAGGCGGTTCATCGTATGTCATGGTCATGGCGCTCGGTTCAACATCGGCGACGGTCTGTGCGTCGCGGGACCGTGCGTCGGCATGCGGCTGACGGCACTACCGTTGAGACTGGAAGAGGATCGAATCTGCGTTCTACTGCAACGAGCGCTTCTTGAACGGCCAAGCAGCTAGGGAATCACTGTGGGCGTGTCGCATTCTACATAAATTAAATACGATACGGCACGTATAAATTAGTTCTAGGCGTTGGTGTGTCGCGGCCGGACTGCCTGGCTGCGCGAAACAAGACATATACGGAGGAGACAAACATGAAAATCAAAGGCATCAGTCTGGCGTGCACAGTTGCGGCATGCTGTTACACCCATACCGCGAGTGCTCTTGAAAACGGCACGACAAGCTACCCGAGCGGACTCATGACGGTAATGAGTGGCCTGCTCGGAGATCCGGGGACCTACGCATACAGCTACAACAAATTTCAGAGCATCCGCTCCTTACGCGGCGGGAATGGAGAGGCATCGCCTCCCGGTGTTGACGGGAGCCTTCAGGCCCACGCGATTCGCATGGTCCATGTTTTTGAGGAACCCGTTTTGGGGGGCAATCTGGCCCTGCAGGCCGCAATTCCATATGTAGACGGAACGCTGAATTTTTCGTCGTTCGGGTTCTCGAGCGGCGGGCGGGGGTTCGGTGATCCGATGTTTGGTGTGCTGCTTGGCTGGAAGTCTCCGGCACTGTTCCAGACAGTTGAGCTTGATCTTGTGCCGCGCACGGGATCCTACGACAAGAATCGGGCGTTTAACCCGGGGAACAATGCAAACACCGTCTACCTGGCGTACTCGTTTACATGGTTCCCAGTCAGAGAGCTTGAAGTGAGTTCCAAGATCAACCTGAACATCAGCGGGGAAAACCCCGCGACCGATTATCGGTCTGGGGTTCAATTAGTCGCTGACTACGGCATCAACTACCACATCGGCAAGATATGGCTGGTCGGAATTGGCGGCTATCTGGCGACACAGCTAACCGACGACAAACAGAATGGGGCTGCGGCGTTTGGCGATGGCCATCGCACGAAGTCGATCACCCTAGGTCCCCAGGTCGGATTCGGCACCCCGCAGTGGGGCGCTTTCCTGAGTTGGCAACGTAGCATCTATAGCCGAAATGCTGCAAGCACCGACACGGTCTGGTTGAACGGCTATCTGAAGTTCTGAAGCGCTATTGCTTGCCGCTAGACCTGGAGTAACGCCGTGTTCGGGTCTAGTGCATAGCTCCATCAATCTTCTCGACTAGTTATTTTAATCGCCGACACTCTGGCCCTGGCCCAACTTGAGAGCCTGGCAGAAAATGGGGGCAGCTCACGTTTCCATCCGATCCAGTGGTGCTCCAAGATCCGCTGACGCTGTCCCCGGCCCCGACGCTCTGGTCGGCGACGGCCCTGCATCGAACCCATCGTTAATAAGTGGGAAGCTGGCGCTGCGCCAGCTTCCCACAGGGAGCAGCAAAGCAGATACACCACTTGAGATAAGCTAGAACCTGTGTCTTATCCCGATCGCCGCGCCAAGCATACTGTTCTTGCCGGAAGCGAGAAAGTATCCGTTGGCGAAGCTGATGGCGGAGGTATCGAAATTCAGGCCTGAATTCCTCGAATAAGCTGATGTCACGTAGATGTCAGTGCGCTTTGACAAGGCGTAGTTCGCGATCGCTGTGATCTGCCATGGATTCTTGATGTCAACGCCGGCCAAGTTTTTCACATCAAGGTAGTAGTAGGCGAGCCATAAGCCCAATGCGCTAGTTGCCTGGTAGTTGGTACCCACCCAGTAGAAGTTGTCCCTCAACAGCGCATTGCCGTTAGCGCCCGTATTGCGACCCCACCGGTAGCCGGCGATCATCTTGGCGGGCCCTAGTGTGTAGCTCGCGGCACCGCCGATTTTGCGGAAGAGTCCGGTGGCGCCGGCACTGGTCAACGTGGGGTTATACTGGTCATAGGTAAGTGTCAAGCCAAGCGTTCCGCTGCCATAGGTCAATGCGCCGCCATAACCGGTATCCCGGCGAAACTGTCCGGGAACCTCCCCTGCGCCGGCTACGCCGTTGCCGAACGACCAGTGCGCTTGCGCGATCAGGCCGCCAAAGGTGCCGATGTACTTCGCCGTGTTGTCCGATCGATAGTTCAGGCCCAGTAGTGCTACTGCCGGGTCATATTGCGTTGCATACCTGGCGGGCGCGAAGTTCGCAAAGGCGTCGAATGCAGAGGTGTACTGGCGCCCGAATGTGAACTGGCTGTTCCCGTACTGCAGGCCAACGTAAGCTTGACGGCCAAAGAGCCGGCCGCTTTGCTGCGATGAACCTGTATCGATGCTGAAGCCGCTTTCAAGGACGAGAAGCGCCTTCAGTCCTGCCCCCAGGTCCTCGGTGCCCCGCAAGCCCCAGCGGGAGCCGGAGAGCCCTCCCGAAGCTACTGCGAACCGGTCTCCGGCAGCGCCGGTGGCGAAGCCGTTTGCCGCAGTGGGGGTCACTCGGGAAAGATTGTTCGCATATTCGATATTGGCGTCGGCAACCCCATACAAGGTGACGCTGCTCTCTGCCTGCGCCAGACTTGCCAACGCTCCGATTGCCATACCAATGACAGTTCTCCTCATACCTTCTCCCTTGTCTTTCTATTTTTCGTGTGGCCATGCATCTGGCGGATCGAACCGATCGAGCGGAGTGGGGAGAGGACAGGGCTCGCTATGCGCTCCCCCTCCCGAGCTACTCTGCGGAAATCGATGCGCCTTTGATCAAGGCCAGGCTTCTGTCGATCTCGCTCTTGATGGTTTGCAAGGCAAGCGCGGGCGTGCTGCCGACCGGCACGAAACCTTGCGCACTGAAGACTTCCCGCGCGGCAGGCGTCGCGAGCACCTTGCCGACTTCGGCCTGCAGTTTTTCGGTGATGGCAGGCGGGAGATTGGCCGGGCCAATCATGGCGACCCACGCCTCGTAGGCGTAGTCCTTGACGCCTGCCTCGGCCAGCGTCGGCACGTTTGGCAGGCTTTCGGCGCGGTTGGGGGTGGTGACGCCCAGCGCCAGCAGCTTGCCGGCCTTGATCTGCGGCAGGGCCGAGGGAATGCCCAGGAAGGCCAGCTGGATTTGTCCGCCCATCAGGTCGGTCATCATGGTGTTGACGCCCCGATACGGCACATGCAGCATCTTGACGCCGGTCTTGGCGAGGAACATTTCGGCGGCCAGATGCAATATGGTGCCCTTGCCGGAGGAACCGAAGCTGATGCTGCCCGGTTTGGCCTTTGCCGCTGCCACGATGTCCTGCACGGTTTTAAATGGGGAGTCGCCGCTGACCACCATGACCATCGGCGAGGTCCCGACGACAGAGATCGGGGTGATGTCCTTGATCGAGTCGTAGGGAAGGTGCTTGTAGAGGCCGGGATTGGTGGCGTGGTTCGACGATACGATGGCGATGGTGTATCCGTCCGCAGCGGCAGTGGTCAGTTGCCGCGTGCCTGGGATGCCTGCGGCGCCGGCATTGTTCTCCACATAGACGGGCTGGCCCAGCCGGTTGCCCAGCCCCTCGGCTACGGTGCGTGCCACCATGTCCGCGGTGGAACCGGGAGAGTGCGGCACGATCATCCTGATTGGCTTTGCCGGGTATTTGTCCGCGGCATGCGCCGGTAGCGCGCAGCAGGCCAGCCCAAAGGCCACGGCCGTGGTGATACGGGTAATGGCCCGCAATGTGGTGGGGTGCATGGTTGTCTCCATATTCGGTTGTTGTGGGCGGATGCGAGTCTGATGCCTTTACCGCGCCAGCGCCCGGTAACAAGTGGGCTTGCGCACGTCGCGGTGCCTTGCTCGATCTCCTTGCCGGGTCGACCTGCCTGCTTAGCCGATACGTTCGAGGCTGGTCTTGTGCTGCTGGGCGCGCTGCACGTAGTCGAGGGCGTTCACGCGCAGCCCGGCGATATCGGCTTCGCTAAGCTCTCTCACGACCTTGGCTGGCGCCCCGAGGATCAGAGAGTTGTCGGGAAAGACCTTCCCCTCGGTGACTACCGCGCCCGCGCCAATCAGGCAGTTGCGGCCGAAAACGGCGCCGTTGAGCACCACGGCCTGGATGCCGATCAGGGTGCCGTCGCCCACCGTGCAGCCATGCAGCATGGCCTGGTGGCCAACTGTCACGTTGCTGCCGAGCTTGAGCGGATAGCCCGGGTCGGTGTGGAGCACGGCACCTTCCTGCACATTGCTGCCGGGCCCGATTTCGATGACTTCGTTGTCGCCGCGCAGCACGGCTTGCGGCCATACGCTGCTGCCTTCGTGCAGCGAAATCTTGCCGAGCACAGTGGCGGCATCCGCCACATAGCAGCTTTCGTGGATGGCGGGCACATGGTCGCCGTAACGGTAGATTGCCAAGCTTGTCTCCCTGGGTTCTGGTACTGGTTGATATGTGGATTCAGGCTGCCTTGGCGATGGACACAGGCGTTTCATGCAACTTCACCGCGCCGATCGCAGCAAGTTCATGCAACTGCCCTTCGCTATAGCCAAGGTCGAGCAGGATTTCGCTGGTGTTCTCGCCAATCGCCGGGATGGCCCGGCGCGGCAGCAGGCGGCAGCCATCCAGTGAAAAGGGTAGTAGCGGCATGGGCGTGCTCGATCCGTCCTCTAGCGCTAGGTCTGCCAGGCCACCGCTAGCCAGCAGATGCGGATCGTCGAAGAGTTCGTCGGGACGACGGATGGCAGCGAACGGAATCTTGCTGGATTCGAGGCGTGGTACCAGTGCCGCGGCATCAATGTCCTGCAGCGCTTGAGCCAGGATGGGCAGGATGCGGTCGCGGGCCAGCACGCGCTCGTTGTTGGTGGCGAGCGTCTCGTCGGCCAGAAGTGCGTCGAGGCCAAGCAGATTGCACAGGGCCTTCCACTGGCTATCGCCGGTGGCGGCCAGGAACATTTGCTCGCCGCCGGCCAGATGGAATACGTCATAGACCGCCCAGGCGTTGATACGCTCCGGCATCGGTGCCGCGGCCTGGCCCGTCACGGCGAACTGCTGCATATGCTGGGCGCATAGCAGAACACAGTTCTCGAACAGCGCGCTCTGGACTTCCTTGCCCATGCCGGTGCGGCCGCGCTCGTGCAGCGCAGCCAGCGCGCCGATGGCGCCGAACATGCCGCCCATGATGTCGTTGACGGAACTGCCCGCGCGCAACGGGCGCCCCACGGGCCCTGTCATATAGGCCAACCCGGCCATCATCTGCACTACCTCGTCCAGGGCCAGCCGGCTTTCGTAAGGGCCGTTGAGGAAGCCCTTGTGCGAGACATGGATCAGGCGCGCGTTTTGCAGGTGCAGCGTTGCATAGTCCAGGCCCAGTTCCGCCATGCGGCCTGGCTTGAAGTTCTCGATAAAGACATCGGCGGAGGCAGCCAAGCGCTGCAGCGCCTCGCGGCCGGCAGGCTGGCCGACGTCGAGCGACACGCTCTTCTTGTTGCGATTGAAGGTGCGGAAAAAGCCCGCGCCGGCGCCAAGCAGGCGGCGCGTGCCGTCGCCACGTGGCGGCTCGACCTTGATGACTTCGGCGCCGAGGTCGCCCAGGATCATCCCGCAGGTTGGCCCCATCACCATGTGCGACATCTCGACCACGCGGATGCCTTCCAGCGGCAGCCTGGCGGGCGCTGGCTTCGTGTCCAATGCCGGTGCGGACTCGCTGGCCGTGCCTTCGCACGACACGGCGGTGAAGTTCTTCGGCAGCCCGCTGCGCGCAATGTAGCCATACAAGGGTTCGCCAGGCAGTTCTTCCTCGATGAGGGCGCGCGAGGCGACCAACCGGTCGATGTCGATGCCGGTGCGATAGCCCATGCTTTCCAGCATAAAGACCAGGTCCTCGGTCGTGACATTGCCTGATGCACCGGGCGCGGCGGGGCAGCCGCCAAGGCCGGCGAGCGAGGCGTCAAACTCGCGGATGCCATGCTGTAGCGCCACAATGGTGTTGGCCAGGCCCATGCCGCGCGTGTCGTGGAAGTGCAGGGCCATGGGTATGCCGCGCGCCAGCGGGCGCACGGCGTCAATGAGCCTGCCCACTTGGGCGGGCGTGGCATAGCCGGTAGTGTCACCCAGGGATAGCATGTCGCATCCGGCCTCGACCGACAGGCGCGCAATCTCGCACACGTCGGCCACTGGGACATGGCCCTGGCGCGTACAGCCGAAGGCGGTCGATAAGCCGGCGATCAAGGTCGTGGCGGCGCCGCGAGAGTCGCTGTCGAGCAACTCGCGCATGCGGCGAAATTCGTCGACCATTTGCCGGGGCGTCTTGCGGACGTTGGCCAGGCTGTGTTCGGTACTGATGGAGATCGGGGCGACGATGCGGTGCGCGCCTGCCGTCAAGGCCATTTCGGCGCCGCGCAGGTTGGGCACCAGCACGGTAACCAACAGGCCGGGAAGGGAACGCGCGTGCGCGATGACCTCGCCGGCGTCCGCCATTTGCGGCAGAAGCTTGGGAGAGACGAAGGAGGCCACCTCCATATACCGCACGCCCGCGGCGTAGGCCGCGTCGATCCACCGCCGCTTGCCTTGGGTGGACATGGTCCGGGCGACGGCCTGCAGGCCGTCGCGCAAGCCAACTTCATTGACGATCACGGTGTTTCGTTCGTCCGCCATGCTTAGTCTCCAGGTGCATTTGCTAGAGACTGAAGGCTAAGGGGGACTACCCGCCCGGAAAAGACGTGTTTGGCGAGCGAGTCCCTCGCGGCTCGCGATGGTGCTTGCCGCGCAGGAACCCGGCTTCTGCCGGTCAGGGCAAGGGCGTGGCGCTGGAGGCGGGTGCCGGCACGCGCGCCAGCAAGTGGTCGAGTAGCTTGCGTGCCGCCAGCGAGAGGGAATCGGCACTGCGCATACAGATCACGAATTGCCCGGTTGCCCAGGCGTCGCTCAGGGGGATGGCGCGCAAGCCATACATTTCGGCATAGCGGCCCACTGCCTCAAGTGGCAAGATGCCGAGCCCCAGCCCGGATTGGATCAGGCGGTAGGCCCCGTCTATCGTCGAGACATGCGTGCGGATACGCAGGCTGCGGCCTTTCTCGGCGGCGATGCGGGACATCAGCGTATGCAGCGAAGCGGTGGATGACAGGCCGAGCTGGTCGTAGTCAAGGGTGTCCTCGAAGCAGAGTGTGCGGCTGGCAGCCAATGCATGACCGGCATTGACCACGACGGCAAGGTGGTCCGCCCTGTAGGGGAGTGCCTCCAGATCGCCGGTTGCCACATAGCCGCGGCAGATACCCAGGTCGGCATTGCCTTCCGCTACGCCGCGAACGACATCCGGGCTGACGCGCTCTTCGAGGTCCACCTGGATGCCCGGGTTTTGCTGCAGGAAGCTGGTCAGTTCCTCAGGCAGGAATTCAACCATGGACGAGACGTTGGCTAGCATGCGCACGTGCCCGCGCATGCCGTCAGCGTACTCGCCCAGTTCGGCTTGTAGTCGTTCGATCCCACGCATGATCTGGCGAGCATGGCGAAGCAACGCCTCTCCGGCCGGCGTCGGCGTCACTCCGCGCTGGCTGCGTACCAGCAAAGGGGTACGGAAGCCATCCTCGATATCCGAGATGCGTTTGCTGACGGCCGAGGGGGCGATAAATTCCCGCTCGCTGGCGCGGGCGATGGTGCCCTCCTCGCAAACTGCGATGAAGAGGCGTAAGGAGGTAGGGTCGATTTGCCACATCGGCTGACTAATACGAATTGCGGTGGTGGTGTGCCAGCATAGAGCACTAAGCTCCGTCGAAGTGGGAGGCGTGGCGAGGGAATATCCGTATTGCGCTGGATTCGGCCCGGGGATAGTCACCGTCCACTCGGACCGCGAGATCACTGCCCAACGCCCGCGACACGTCACGATAATGTATGTGCGTCATATGGGTGTTCGTCCTCTGCATGAGAAGCTCCATCAAATAGTGGAGCATCGAGCCGATGCCGGACGTACCCTAACTTAGGCCTCCGGGTGCGATCTTCATTCGCTTGATGAGGTCGTCGGTTCACATCAGGCCGACGCCGGCACCGATATCCGCTTTATCCAGAAGAACCTCCGCCACGCCTCGATCGAGACGACCGGCATCTACCTGCACGCGGAGGATGATCGCCGGGATGCCCAGACCACTCAGGCGGGGTCGGAACCTGAATCCGTTGCCGTACCGGCCGGAAGCCTCCCCGCGTAGAATGCTCCCCGCGTTGTCAACCTGAATCCCTCGGCCGATGTGTATCTCCTACAATCCCAGGCAAATCGCGGAATGGCTGGATCCCTACACGGTGTCCAAGGCACGCTCCTATGCTAGCGCCGTCTCGGAGTTGCGCTGGATCGACGAGGACACCTTGGCGGGCCTGGTGCAAGGCACCCGCACGCGCCCGTACGACGTGCGTGCGTACTTCCACGACATCGAAGAAGACATGTGGGTGGAAGGGGAATGCACGTGTCCGGTCGGCGTTGACTGCAAGCACGTGGCAGCGCTGCTGATCGCCGGCCTCGCGCACCAACCCAAGCCAACGGCAGCCGGCGTGCGCGCGGAACTGGTTACCTGGCTGGAAGGTTTTCGTGCCAGACGCACGGCGGCCAATCCCGCGGCCAAGAAGAAGTCGGCCAAAGCCACGCATGCACTGGCTTACGTGCTTGGGCAATCCTATCGCGGCGCCGAGGTCTTTCTGTACAAGGCCCGCGTGGGCGCGGACGGTACGATTCGCTCGCTTGACGATCCGTGGCAGAACGTGGAGAAAGCGCTGATCGAGCCGCCGAAATTTGTCAGCGAGGAGGATCTGCCGATCCTGCGCGGATTGTGGCTGGGCCGCTCGCCTGGTGCCTGTACCGGCAGCTTCAGACTGCAGGGCCCAACTGGTGCCGCCACCCTCGAGAAGCTGATCGCTACCGGCCGCATGTTCGCATCTTCCGCCGTGAGCACTATGCATCCCGGAACGCGCTGCCTGGTGCACAGCGGACCTGCACGCGGCGCACAGATTACGTGGCAAGCGCAGCCCGACTCGCGCGTGCGGCCAGTCTTGCAGGCCGAGCCACCAGCCACCCTGTTGCTGACGACGACTCAGCCATGCTGGTATGTGGATGCGCATTCGGGCGAAGCTGGAATGCTCGCTTTGCCGTGGCCCGCGGAGCAGGTCGCGGATTTCCTGTCGATGCCGGCCATCACGCCGGACGAAGCTGCACTCGTTGGCAATGTGCTGCGCGAAGTTGCTCCCGACCTGCCTGTACCACCCGCGCATGACGTAGCGCCGGTGCAGGTCGTCAACACCGTGCCGGTGCCCATGCTGGCACTCGACACGTTGCCGACCTGGGCATCATCGCAGGATTTTGCAACGGTGAGCTTTGATTACGCAGAGCACAATCTCCCGGCGCACAGCAACACTACGCTTGTTCGGGCCTCGGGCGGCGAGGTCGTCCAGATCAGAAGAGACGCCGATCTCGAGCGCCAACGTCTGACTGAGTTGCAAAAGACCGGGTTTCGGAAAATTCGGGCCGATCATGTATTCGGGCCAAAGCCGTTTCCGGATGGCATGCTTGGCCCCGAGAATGACGAGGACTGGCCGGAACTCATGAAGCTGGTGCTGCCCGCGCTCAGGGCAAACGGCTGGCGCGTCGTGATGAGCGACGAGTTCCGGCACAACGTAATCGAGATCGAAGCGATTGACGGCAACCTGCGCCCGACTGGCGATGGTTGGTTTGACGTCGAGATGGGCATCACCGTCAATGGCCGTACAGTGCGCTTGGAGCCGCTGCTGGCAGACCTCTTTCGTCGCGATGCGCGCTGGCTGTCGGGCAAGCTGGATACCATCGCTGACGACGAAGCGATTGACCTGAAGACCGACCGCAACGAACGGCTTCGCCTGCGTGCTGATCGGCTCAAACCGGTCGTGCGCGTGCTGATCGACCTGTTCGACTCGCTCGGCACCGGCATGCGCATTTCCGAGTGGGATGCGGCCCGGCTCCATGCCCTGGATCAGACCGGGCGCTGGCAGTTTCACGGTAATGCATCGATCCGGCAGCTCGCGCAGCGCCTGATGGCCGGCCCTGGGGTGACCGACGTGCCGGTGCCGCGTGGGCTGAAGGCCGACCTGCGTGCTTACCAGCGCCAGGGACTTGCCTGGATGCAGTTCCTGCGCGAACACGAGCTGTCTGGTGTGCTTGCCGACGAGATGGGCCTCGGCAAGACCATCCAGACACTGGCACACATCCTCACCGAAAAGGAACGTGGCAGGCTGGACCGGCCTGCGCTGATCGTCGTGCCGACGACCCTCATGCACAACTGGTGCGAGGAAGCGCAGCGCTTCACGCCAAAGCTACGCGTCCTGGATCTGCATGGGCCCCAACGTCACGAGCGCTTTGACCAAATTGGCAAGCACGATCTCATCCTGACCACCTACGCATTGCTGTGGCGCGACCAGGCAATCCTTGCCAAGCACGAGTATCACCTGCTGATCCTAGACGAGGCGCAGTACGTCAAGAACGCCGCCACCAAGTCCGCGGCAACCATCCGCGAACTGCGTGCGCGACACCGCCTTTGCCTGACAGGGACCCCGCTCGAAAACCATCTTGGCGAACTGTGGGCCCAGTTCGATTTCCTGTTGCCCGGGTTCCTCGGCACCCGCCAGGACTTCACCCGACGCTGGCGCACGCCCATCGAAAAAGGCGATGATACGGTACGACGTGACCTGCTCGCGCGGCGTATCCGCCCGTTCATGCTGCGCCGACGCAAGGATGAGGTCGCCACCGAGTTGCCGCCGAAGACCATGATGGTGCGAACGGTCGAGCTTGAAGGCGCGCAGCGTGACCTGTACGAGACGGTGCGTGCAGCCATGCAGGAAAAGGTCCGTGCGGCCGTCGCTGCAAAAGGCCTCGCGCGCAGCCACATCATCGTGCTGGAGGCGTTGCTCAAGCTGCGCCAGGTCTGCTGCGATCCGCGGCTCGTCAAGCTCAGACAGGCGGCCCGGATCAAGGAATCGGCCAAGCTTGACCTGCTGCTCGACATGCTGCCCGAACTGATCGAGGAAGGTCGCCGCATCCTGCTGTTCTCGCAGTTCACCAGCATGCTCGACCTCATTGCGGCGGCCGTGGAAAAAGCCGGGATTCCGTATGTCGTGCTGACCGGGGATACCACCGATCGCGTCACGCCGGTCAAGCGATTCAAACAGGGCGAGGTGCCGCTTTTCCTGATCAGCCTGAAGGCCGGCGGTGTTGGTCTGAACCTGACGGCGGCCGACACCGTCATTCATTACGATCCCTGGTGGAACCCTGCCATTGAAAATCAGGCCACCGACCGCGCTCACCGTCTCGGCCAGGACAAGCCCGTGTTCGTCTACAAGCTGATCACCGCCGGCAGTGTCGAGGAGAAGATCGTCGCAATGCAGGAGCGGAAGGCGGCGCTTGCCGAGGCGATCCTGTCGGAAGATGCCGCCGGCGCCGTCAAGTTCTCCACGGAAGACATCGAGGCGCTCTTTGAGCCGATCCCGGCTGCACTACCCGTCATGCCTGCGACGAAGTCGCGGTCTCGTACCAGGACGGGAACATAAAATGGCCTTGCTGCAACGCATTTTCGACGTCTGACCGGGATATGCAAAAATAGCCATACCCACCATGTTATGGATACCTTGCTCCGTGAGTCAGCGGGGCAGCCAAAAGCCATCGCGGCCGGCCTCATAGCAACTGTAGATCGGCACGGACGTTGCCAGCCGGCAGCGTACTTTGGCCTTGACGATCACATTCAGCACTGCGTCCTTGTCACCGGCTGCCACGGTATGGCGGCTCAGCCCCCGCACGGCGTTTGCCGGACGGCAGCCGCGCCAGTCTGTAGTGGGTTCCAGCGGAACCCACTACAGACTGACTGGGTGGGGCAGCGGGAAGTGGTCGCGCAGGTGGCGTGACTGAGGTTTTCGAGGCTTATGCCGCCTCGATCACCCGTGCCACATCACCGTGGCATTCGGCGCACTTGCCAACCAGCAACAAGTCGTCACCCTTGATGGTGCCGCTGAAAATGTCATGGCCTCGACGTGAGCATTTCTGCCAACAAGAATGAAAGAGTCGGCAATTGCCGCGCGGCCGGCTGGTCGCTACTCTGATAACTCCACGCGATGCCGCTTGCATCCTTGCCACGTCCGGGTCGAGGCGACCGTTAGTCACCGTCAGTGCAATGCGATCATGGGCCGTGCAAACGATAGGGCAGAAAACAAAGGCCAGACAAGACTACAAGCTCGTTCAAGAGAGGAGACAACATAATGAAGAAGGAAACAGTTGCAGGCTTTCAGAGGCTGGCATGTCTGCGTTCTATCGCTTTACGGGTATTTTCCACTGTCGCCGTTGTGATGGCGATGCTGTCCCCGGCCTTTGCTGCTGATGCGTATCCATCGAGGCCAATTGAGTTCTGGATTCCGTTCCCCCCTGGTGGGCCGACCGATGCGTCCTTGCGCGTCTTGCTGGACGGCGCCGGCAAGGCGCTCAACCAGCGGATGGTGCCGATCAACAAGCCAGGAGTCGGTGCAACACTTGCGGCGTCTGTGATGACCCAGACCGCAGCGTCCGACGGGTACACCCTGTCGATGGTCGCAGCGAATATCTTTCGTATGCCACATCTCCAAAAAACGGCTTATGACCCGAGAAAGGACTTCACCTATATTATCGGGCTCACAAACTACCGCTACGGACTTGTCGTCCGCGCCGATGCCAGGTGGAAGAGCCTGGAAGAATTCCTCGCCTATGCAAAGGCCAATCCTGGCAAGGTGACTTACGCATCGGTGGGCATCGGCAGCTCCGGCCATATTGCCATGGAGAAGCTGGGCAAGGCGGCCGGGGTACAGTTCACGTTCGCACCCTACAAGGGTGGCTCCGAGGAGATGATGGCCTTGCTGGGCGGCAACGTAGACGCCGTGCTGGATCCCGGCTGGGGACAGTACGCAGTGGCGGGCAAGGTACGTGCGCTGGCGATCGTGGGCGAGAGCCGGTTCCCGCGCTTCAAGGAAGTGCCGACTCTGAAGGAACGAGGGTATGACATCACGGCCAGTTCGCAGGTCGGCATAGTCGGCCCCAAGGGAATGGACCCTGTTATCGTAAAGAGGCTCCATGACGCATTCAGAATGGCGACGCAGGCACCGGCGTATGCGAAGTCGCTGGAGGCCATCGATCTCGAAGACGTTTACCTCAGTAGCGAGCAGTATGCGAAGTTCGCCGCAGAGCAGTACGAGCGCGAGAAGTCTTCCGTCCGTGAGCTGGGCATTAAACTCGACTGAAGTTCTCCGCAGTGATGCGGATCGATGCCGGCTCGGAATGATTTGCCGACAACGCTTGTAGCGAGAGGCGTCGTTCGTGGCAGACGAAGACGCAAGCACGATGTGCAGCCCAAGCGCTCACTAGACGCCCGATTCACGCCGCCACATGGTTGCGCGGAGGAGGGGCCGTGGGCGCACTGCGGCGTGGGCGGGCATGGGAGACTTACTCCTTCGTGGCCTCGTCGCGCAATCCTCGCCTGACCAAGTCCATCAGCGCCTGCCGCACGGCTTCGGCGCTGGTTTTACCTGTCGGGAAGAGAAACTGCGCCGACACCCCCCGCATGGCGCCGATGATGGCTACCGACTCCGCGTGGGGGTCGATGTCGGCCCGGATGTTCCCCTCCTCGATGCCCCGGCGGATATGCGCTTCCACAATGCTGACCGACTCCGCGTTGAGCAGCTCCAGCGCGTGGGCCACCGGCCCGGTTCCTGAAATCGGGCCCGTCGTCATCTCCCTGATCTTTCCTGCCAAGCCGGGTTGGCCGTTGTTGCCAACGCGGCTTGGCATTGCCCGGTGCCCACCTGAATTCAGTTCCTGTCCCAAGCGCACCCCGGCTCCTTTGCCTTCAGCATTTGCCTTGACGTTGCAGCCTGCGCGACAGGGCAGAGCGCGCGCTCGGCACAACTGACTACCTGCGCGAGCGCGTTGATACTTTTTGCCAATCATTTTGTTCCAAAACGCGATTGGCGACACGACGCCGGGGCCGCACACTGCGGTCAGTGGGCCTTCCGTAGCGGCACCAGCCGGTGAGTTCGAGGATTCAGGGCGGGGGCGATAGGCCTTTGTCTGTTTGATGGCACGGCGTTCGAACCGAACTCGCACATCGTGGCGCGAACCAAGCCTTTGGAGTGGATTCTCATGGACATATTCATCTCGCCCACCTGAACCCCGACGTTCGCCCTGTCCTAAATTTCTATTCCAACCAGGAGCCAACCTCATGACCCAGATGAAAAGACCCGTACACGTCGTCGGTGTCGGCATGATTCCCTTCACCAAGCCTGGCGCCAGTGACTCCTACCACGTCATGGGCGCGCGCGCCGCAAAGCTGGCGCTGGACGACGCAGGTGTCAACTATGCCGATGTGCAGCAGGCCTATGTCGGCTACGTCTACGGCGACTCCACGGCCGGGCAAGCGGCGATCTACGGCGTAGGGCTGACTGGCATCCCGGTGTTCAACCTGAACAACAACTGCTCCACCGGCTCCAGCGCACTGTTCCTTGCGCGTCAGGCAGTCGAAAGTGGAAGTGTCGAATGCGCGATCGCGCTTGGCTTCGAACAAATGGTGCCCGGCGCGCTGAAGGGCGCCTACGACGACCGTCCGTCACCCATGACGCGCTTCGTGGATGCCATGACCGCGCACCAAGGCTATCAGCCCGATGCGCCGCGCGCGGCACAGTTCTTCGGTGGCGCGGGCGTCGACTACATGAAGAAGTACGGCATCCGTGCGGACACGTTCGGACGTATCTCGGTCAAGGCGCGGCAGCACGCTGCGCGCAATCCTCTGGCTGTGTTTCGTCAGACGCTGACGCTCGACGAGGTGATGGCCTCCCCCAATGTGTTCGGGCCGCTTACGCGCTACCAGTGCTGCCCGCCGACGTGCGGCGCGGCCGCGGCTATCGTCTGCTCGGCCGATTTCGCGCGCAGGCACAACCTCAACATGGGTGTAGTGATCGCCGCGCAGGCCATGACTACTGACACCGCTGCCACCTTTGAGAGCGATGACATGCGCAAGGTTGTCGGCTACGACATGACGGTGGCGGCAGCCAGGCAGGTGTACGAGGCGGCTGGCATCGGTCCGGATGACCTGGACGTGGTCGAGTTGCACGACTGTTTCAGCGCAAACGAACTGATTACCTATGAGGGTCTTGGCCTCACGCCCGAGGGCACGGCAGAGAAGTTCATTCTCGACGGCGATAACACCTACGGTGGTCGGGTGGTGACCAACCCCTCGGGCGGCCTGCTATCCAAGGGGCACCCTCTCGGGGCGACTGGCCTGGCCCAGTGCGCGGAGTTGGTATGGCAACTGCGTGGACAGGCCGGCCAGCGCCAAGTCGAGGGGGCGCGTCTCGCTCTTCAACACAACCTCGGCTTGGGCGGCGCTTGCGTGGTTACGCTGTACGAGGCGATTTGAGCGGCGGGATTATGATCGACAAGCATTTCATCGGACACACTTTTCCTTCGTTCAGCGTGCCAGTCGAGGCCGGGCGGCTGCGCTTCTTCGCCAAGGCGACCGGACAGACAGACCCGCTCTACATTGATGAATCTGCTGCCAGCGCCGCCGGCCATCCGGCGCTGCCTGTGCCGCCGACTTTCCTGTTCTGCCTGGAGATGGAGTCGCCCGACCCGGCAGCCATCCGCAACCTGCTTGGCATGGACTACCGCAGCCTGCTGCATGGCGAGCAAGGCTTCACCTACCACGTCATGGCTCACGCCGGCGACACGCTGACCTTCACGCAACGCATCGACGACATCTACGAAAAAAAGGGAGGCGATCTGGAGTTCGTGGTTCGAAAGACAGCAGTCACCAATCAGCGCAACGAGCGAGTGGCCGAACTGCGCTGTGTCACCGTGATCCGCAATACGATGGGGAAATGAGATGACATCACCTGCAGTTGACCTGGACCGCCTGAAGGTGGGCGATAGCCTGCCTTCGCTCGAACTGCCACCGATCTCCCGTTTGAATCTGTCGCTCTACTGCGGTGCGTCGGGTGACCACAACCCCATCCATGTGGACACGGATTTCGCGCGGGCCGCGGGTATGGCCGATGTGTTCGCTCACGGGATGTTGTCCATGGCCTGGCTCGCTCGCCTGCTCACACAGTGGGTGCCGCAACCGGCGATTCGAGATTTCAGCGTGCGGTTCGCTGCCATCACCCAGGTTGGAGAACGCATTAGCTGTGCCGGCCGCGTCGTGGAACTGTTGTCCAAGGATGGCGAGCGGTGCGCCCGCGTCGAAGTCGCCACGACCAACCAGGATGGCCAGACAAAGCTGGCGGGCGAAGCGCTGATCGCTCTTGCCTGATTCCTCTCAACCCATATAGGCATTCACTAAGGCATTCACTAAGGCATTCACTAAGGCATTCACGATGACTCGCAAACTCGAAGGAAAGGTTGCCCTTGTCTCTGGTTCGGGCCGCGGCATCGGCCGCGAAATTGCACTCAAGCTCGCCAGCGAAGGCGCGCGAGTGGTGATCAACGACCTGGACGCTGCCCCGGCTGAGCAGACTGTGGCTGAGATCCGCGCGTGCGGAGGGGAAGCTGCGGCCTGCGTCGGCAGCGTGACGGATGCTGGCTTCGCCGACCGCTTTGTTCAGCAGGCGCTGGAGAGCTTCGGGGGCTTGGACATTATCATTAACAACGCCGGCTATACCTGGGACAGCGTGGTACAGAAGATGACCGACGAACAGTGGGAGGCAATGCTCGCCGTGCACCTGACGGCACCGTTCCGCATCTTGCGCGGTGCGTCCGGCTTCATTCGCGACGCGGCCAAGCGCGAGGCTGAGGCTGGCGCGCCGGTCTTCCGCAAGGTCGTCAATATCTCCTCTACCTCGGGCGTGTACGGCAATGCCGGGCAAGCCAACTACGCCGCCGCCAAGGCGGGCATAAACGGCTTGACCAAGGCGATGGCCAAGGAGTGGGGGCGCTACAAGGTGAACGTCAACAGTGTCGCCTTCGGACTGATCATGACGCGCCTGACTGAGGTCGCCGCGGATGCTGACGCGAAGATCGACATCGGTGGTCAACAGATCAGAGTTGGCGTGAATCCGCAAGCGTTGAAGAACGCCGAGGCACTGATTCCGCTTGCCCGTGGCGGCACACCCCAAGAGGCGGCGGGAGCGGTCTACATGTTCTGCATCCCCGAGTCGAACTATGTCAGTGGCCAAGTGCTGGTCTGCGGCGGGGGCCGGCCATGAACACCGTCGCTCGCCCCTGGATCGATTCCGATCTGGAGATGATGCGTGAGACCGCGCGTCGCTTCTTCGAGAAGGAATGCGTGCCCAATGAGGCGCGCTGGGCCAGGCAACACCATGCTGATCGCGATATCTGGGTCAAGGCGGGTGCGGCGGGGCTGTTGTGCGCGAGTATCCCCGAGGAATATGGCGGCGGAGGGGGCAGCTTCCTGCACGAGGCGGTGATCTGCGAGGAGCAGTGCAGCGCCATGGTTGGTGCTTTCAGCAACAACGTGCATAGCGGCATTGTCGCGCACTACATCCTCGCTTATGGCAGCGAGACGCAGAAGCGGCGCTGGTTACCTCGCATGGCGTCCGGGGAACTGTTGCGGCGATCGCGATGAGCGAAGCAGGCGCCGGAACCGACCAGCAGCGTATAAAGACCGTCGCACGGCGCGACGGTACTTCCTATGTGATCAATGGGTCGAAGACGTTCATTACGAACGGGCACCACGCCAACCTGATCGTCGTCGCTGTCAAGACCAACGCCGCAGCCGGCGCAAAGGGAGTCTCGCTGGTCGTTGCGGAGACCGACGAGCTACCCGGATTCCGACGAGGCCGGTTGCTGGACAAGTTGGGACAGAAGTCGCTGGACACCGCGGAACTGTTCTTTGACGACGTCCGTGTGCCGGCGGAAAACCTGCTCGGCGATGAGGAGGGGCGCGGCTTTGGGCAACTGATGCAGCAACTGCCTCAGGAGCGGCTACTGATTGCTGTGGGGGCCGTGGCCACGATGCACCGCGCCATTGCAGACACGACCGAGTACGTACGACACCGCCAGGTCTTCGGCCAGCCGCTGATGAGCCTGCAGAATACGCGCTTCAAGCTCGTGGAGTGCGTGACCCAGGCCAAGGTCGCCCGCAGCTTTGTGGACGATTGCATCCAGCGCTTGCAACGCCGCGAGCTGGACGTTCCCACTGCGGCAATGGCCAAGTGGTGGACCACTGATACCACCTGCAAGATCGTCGACGAGTGCCTGCAGCTGCATGGCGGCTACGGCTACATGCTGGAGTATCCGATCGCTCGCATGTATGCCGACGTTCGTGTGAGCAAGATCTACGGTGGCGCGAACGAGGTGATGAAGGAAATCATCGCGCGCTCGCTGGATCGCTGACGGGAGCGCCGCCTCATGCCGGTTGCGCCCGATAAAATACAAGGAGACCTGAGGCATGCCAGCCCTCCCAAACCGCTTCTGGCCAAAGGGCCTGGGACGCTCGATCCGCGTGCCCCAGGTACCGTTGACGCACTACCTGGACGTAGCTGCCGCTCGATTTCCGGATAAGCCCGCGATCGTGTTCGGTGGCGGCGCCTTGACATTCGCGCGCCTGCACGAGCGAGTGGAGGCGCTGGCTGGTTATCTTCGGCAGCGACTCGGTGTGAAGCCGGGCGACCGGGTGTTGCTGCTGAGCCAGAACTGCCCGCAGTATGTGACTGCCTGCTACGGCGTGCTGCGCGCCGGTGCGGTCGTCGTGCCAGTCAACGCCATGAGCACCACGGCCGAGCTGCGCTACTACAGGGACGACAGCGGAGCGCGGATTGCCATTACAGCGCAGGAGCTGGTGCCGCAGGTTCTCCCGCTTCTGGAAGACGAGCCGGTCCTGGAGACCGTGCTGGTCCATGCCTATAGTGACGCGCTAGCGGGCCTCGCCGACGAGGAGGACCTCCCGGACGTGGTGCGGGCACCGCGCGAGCCGCTGGCCCATGCACGCCTGATCGCTTTTGAAGCGGCGCTTGCCGAGTGCTTGCCATGCCCCGAGGAGTCGCCCGGGGCGGGAGACCTGTGCGTCCTTCCCTATACGTCCGGGACCACTGGCCAACCCAAGGGATGCATGCACACGCGGCCCGCCTCATTGAGCGACACCGCGTCTCCGTATGGGCGGCGCCGCCAGCGATGTTGATCGACTTCTTCGCTCAACCCGAGGTGCTGAACCGGGACCTGGGGAGCTTGTCTCTCCTGATGGGCGGCGGGGCGGCGATGCCGGAAGCGGTGGCAAGCATGCTGCAGGAGCGGTTTGGCATCAGCTACAACGAGGCCTATGGCATGACCGAGACGGCTTCCTTCCTGCATGCCAACCCTCTGGCCCGAGGCAAGCGGCAGTGCCTGGGTGTGCCGAATCCGGGCGTCGACTCGCGCATTGTCGATCCAGCCACGCTGCAGGAGTTGCAACAGGGGGAGGTCGGTGAACTCGTGACGCACGGAGCGCAGATGATGCTGGGGTACAGGCGGAACACGGAGGCAGACGCAGCCTCGTTTTTCGAGCGCGACGGCAAGCGCTTCTTCCGCACCGGCGACCTGGCGTGTGTGGACGAAGATGGCTATTTCTTCATGCGCGACAGGCTCAAGCGAATTATCAATGCCTCTGGATACAAGGTCTGGCCCGCGGAGGTGGAAAACGCCATGTACGAGCACCCGGCCGTGCACGAGGCCTGCATTATCGGGATCGAGGACGACAAGCGCGGCGAGACCGTGAAGGCGTTCATTGTCCTGAGGCCTCAGTTTGGGGGCCAGGTATCCGAGCAGGACATTATCGACTGGAGCCGCCAACGCATGGCGGTCTACAAGGCACCGCGTCTGGTGGTGTTCGTCGACAGTCTGCCGAAGTCCGGCACCGGCAAGATCCTTTGGCGCGAATTGCAGGAAGCGCATCGCACAGGAAACGGGCAATGATTGGCCCATTCGCACAACCGATATCCCAGCAAGCAGGAGACCTCATGACATCCATTGATCAATTTCAGGACAAGACCGTTTTCGTGGCCGGCGGCAGCAGCGGCATCAATTTTGCTATTGCGAAGGCCTTTGCCGAGCGCGGCGCCCGCGTCGCCATCGCGAGCCGTACGCCGGAGAGGGTGCAGGCTGCAGTAGCGCAATTGCGTGAGCTTGGCGGGGAAGCGCTGGGCTTCGCCGCCGATGTGCGGGACGCCGATGCGATCGCCGCGGCGCTAGGCCACGCCCATGCCGCGTTCGGCGACATTGATGTGCTCGTATCCGGCGCCGCAGGCAATTTCGTTGCGCCTGCCCTGGGCATGTCGACCAAGGGTTTTCGCACCGTAGTGGACATCGACCTTAACGGAACATTCCACGTCCTGCGCGCGGCCTACGCTTACCTGCGCAAGCCAGGGGCCTCGGTATTGAGCATCTCGGCGCCGCAGGCCTTCAATCCAACGAAGTACCAGGCACATGTCTGCGCGGCGAAGGCGGGGGTGGATATGCTGACCCGCGTGTTGGCCATGGAGTGGGGTGGCGACGGCATCCGCGTCAACTCCATTGTGCCTGGCCCGATCGGCGACACAGAGGGCGTGCGGCGTCTGGCGCCGACGCCGGAGGCGCTCGCTCACATGCAGGCTTCGATCCCGCTACGCCGCTTCGGCCGAGTCGATGACGTTGCAGATATGGCGCTATTCCTGAGCTCGCTGCGTGCGCAATTCGTAACCGGTGCGGTGATTCCGGTGGACGGTGGCAGTTCGCTGGCCGGAGGGCGCGACCTTGGCTCCGCTGTGGCCGCCTGAATTGATTGCCGCGATCTCATACATGCGCTTGAATCCAGGCTGGACCCGCCCCAATCGGGCAGACAAAACATAAGGAGACAAGATGTACCTCACCGCTGGTCTGCATCGTGCATTGCAACGCCATCCCGACAAGACAGCCCTGGTGGACGAGAGCCGGCGGCTTTCGTTCCGTGAGCTGCACGCGCGCGTCGCGCGCCTGGCTGCAGGTCTGCAACGGCTGGGCGTGCGGCCCGGGGACCGGGTCGCAGTGCTCGCGCTGAATCGTGGGCGCTACGTTGAAACCGCCCTGGCAGTCTGGTGGAGCGGAGCGGTGCTCAACCCGGTCAATACTCGCTGGAGCGAGGCCGAGATGGTCTATGCGCTGAACGATTGTGCCGTACGCGTACTTTTGATCGATGACTCCTTCGTCAGCCTTGGGCGCGAGTTGGGGCAAAAAGTACCAAGCCTTGCCACGATCGTTCATCTCGGTCAACAGCCCACGCCGGAAGGCATGCAGAATTACGAAGTACTGATCACCTCGAGCGAGCCAGCGGAAGACGTTCGCTGTGCAGCAGAGGAACTGTCAGCCATCCTCTACACAGGTGGGACCACGGGCTTTCCCAAAGGGGTGATGCTCTCGCACGGAAATCTCTGGAGCTCAATGGTGGGGCGCATGGCGGAGGTACCCAATCCCGCCGACTTCGTCACGTTGCTGGTAGCACCGCTTTTCCACGTCGCAGGGCTCGGGCGGTTGGTCGGCCAGATTGTCGTGGGCGGAACCTGCGTCACGCTGCCGGCCTTTCAGCCGGAGGTCGTATTGCGGACCATAGAGCAAGAGGGCATTACTGACTTGGTATTGGTGCCAAGCATGATCCAGATGCTTGTGGATGACCCGGCGTTCGGTCGGCACGACCTGTCCAGCATCCGACGTATCCTCTGGGGAGCCGCGCCTATGGCCCTGCCGCTGTTGGAGCGGGCGCTTGCGGCGTTCCCTGGTATTGAGTTCATTCACGCCTATGGCATGACGGAGACCGCGGCGTCCGTTTCGGTCAACCGCATCGGTAGCGCCCCGGAAGACCGCCGGGACACGCGGATCCGGTCGGCCGGCCGCGCCGGCTATGCCACCGAGATCCGCATTGCTGACCTCGAGGGCGAGGAGGTCCCCTACGGCACTCCGGGTGAGATCCAGGTGCGCGGGCCCGTGGTGATGATGGGCTATTGGAAACGACCCGAGGAAACAGCGCAGGCTTTGCGTGATGGCTGGTTGCGTACTGGCGATGGTGGCCAAATGGATGCGGAGGGTTACCTCTACGTGGTGGACCGGATCAAGGACATGATCATTTCCGGGGGGGAGAATGTCTATCCCGCCGAGGTGGAGGAGGCACTGGGCCGGCATCCTGCAGTCGCCGTCAGCGCCGTGATTGGCATTCCCGACGAAAGATGGGGCGAGGCGGTGCACGCTGTGGTGCTGCTGCGCGAAGGTGCCCAGGTCTCGGAAGAGGAACTGCGCGCTCATTGCCGCACCAGGCTCGGCGGCTACAAGTGCCCCAAGAGCATAGAGTTCCGCGTCAGTCTGCCACTTTCCGCGGCAGGTAAGGTGCTCAAGAATGAATTGCGCAAGCCATACTGGACTAGCATGTGAGGCCGGTGCCAACGGGAAGGAGAGGCGAGGAGAGGAAGAATGAAGGTGCCGCTAATAGGCATTGTCAAGTTACCGAGAGTGAGACGGCACGACGGCAGGTGTGACGACTGTCAGAAAGCCGTCGACGGATTTTGGGCGAGTTCGGCGAGTTCGCGCCACTGAGGGCATGGCCGTCGAGGGCCGGGCCGCGGCGCCCGTCAGGCCGCCATCGGCGATACCTGGCGCGCGGCATCAGAGAATGCGCGGCGCAGGCGCCGGCGGCTAGTCGATGCGGGCGCCGCTCGCCTTGACGATCGGCCGCCACGCCTGGTACTCGGCCACCACGAACTTGCCGAATGATTCCGGCGTGTATTGCATTGGCTCCGCGCCTTGCAGCAGGAATTTCTTGCGCATAGTGGGGCTGTTGACAGCGTCGGTCACGGCCTTGTTCAGCCTGGCAACCACCTCCGGCGGCGTGCCCTTGGGCGCAAACAGGCCAAACCAGGCACCCGTCACCAGGTTCTTGACGCCCGCTTCGGCCATGGTCGGGGTGTCCGGCAGCGCCTCGGCGCGCTTGGCGCTGGTGACGGCCAGCGGGCGCAGTTGCCCGGCGCGAATATGGCTTATCACCGAGGGGATCGTCGCGAACATGAACTGCACGCGCCCGGCCAGCAGGTCGTTCAAGGCATCCGCGCCCTTGTAGGGCACGTGCACGGCGTTGGCGCCGGTGCGTTCGTTGAGCAGCGCGCCCGACAAATGCGCGGCGGTCCCGACGCCGGTGGAGGCAAAGTTCAGCTTGCCGGGATTCGCTTTTGCGTAGGCCACCAGCTGGGCGACATCGTTGGCGGGGACGCCGGGATGCACCACCAGCACGTTCGGCACATCGGCGATTGGCGCCACCGGCGCCAGTGCCGTCTGCGGATTGACCTTGAGATTGGGATAGAGCGAGGGATTGATGGCGATCGGGCCGACCGAGGTGGCAAGCAGCGTGTAGCCGTCCGGCGCGCTCTTGGCCACGAACTCTGTGCCGATATTGCCGCCCGCGCCGGGCCGGTTTTCCACGATCACCGTCTGCTTCAGGCTCTGGCTGAGCTGGTTGGCCACTTCGCGCGCGAGGATATCGGTGGTGCCGCCTGCGGAAAAGGAAACGACGACGCGAATGGGTTTGGTCGGATAGGGCTCGGCATTGGCGCCGGTGCTTGTACCGGCGCCGGCAAGCAATAGCAGCGCGGCGGCGGTCAGCCGCTTTGGCAGGATCATGTCTCACTCCACGGATTGAGGTGGTTTCAGGCCGCGCTGCTTTGGCGCGTGCCCACTAAAGACATGGTACGAAGCTGGTCCCGCCCAGCGTTGATCAAATAGAAACGCTGCCTTCTTTCATCATGATGGCGCGGCTAGCGTGCGCGCTGGTAATGACGCTCCATCGTCGCGCACTGGGCCAGGTAGTCCAGCAGCCTGGCAGTGCCGGCTGGCAGCGACTGCCGGTCGCGCACGCACACATAGAAATTGCGCTCGGCCCACGCATCAGTCAGCGTCAGCAGGCTGAGCCCCATCATCGACAGGTAGTTCTTGGCGATGCCCTCCGGCACCACCGCAATGCCCAGCCCCTCGCGCACCATCCGGCAGCGCGCCTCGAAATTCGATACCTGCGTCTTCACCGTCAGCGGCCGCGAGATGGTGCTGCTCACCAGTTGCAGGAAGGCCTCGAAGGTATAGCGCGGGAAATAGCCCAGGAAGTCGTAATCCAGCGCCTCTTCCAGTTGCAGCGAACCCTTGGCTTCCAGTGGATGCCCGCGTGGCACCACCAGTCCCACCCGGTCCGAGCGGTAGGGCAGGGAGAACACGCCGGGGCTGGGTGCTTCGGCGTGATAGATGCCGATGTCGGCATCGCCGTTAGAAACCATGCGCGGGATGTCGAAACTTAACGCTTCGATCAGGTCGATGCGGCTGTCGGGCGCGCTCTGCAGGAAGCCGCTGATATCGGTAGGCAGGAACTGCAGGATCGTGGACGGGTTTGCCGCCAGGCGAATCTTGGCGATGCCGTCCGTCGAATAGGTGGCCAGCGCCTCTTCGGCCAGCTTGATGCTGCGGACGATGGCCCTGGCGCGCTGGTAGAGCATGGCGCCGGCCGGCGTGGGCTCCACGCCGCGCCCGTGGCGCACCAGCAGCGCGGTACCGACCTGGCGCTCCAGTTCGGAGATGCGCTTGCTGGCCGCCGAGGTGACCAGGTTCTCGCGTTCGGCCGCGCGGGAAAGGCTTTTTTCCTCGACGGCGGCGATCAGGACTTCCAGGGTGGCGATATCCATGCGGGTGTCTTGCTGATGTGCGGATGGCGTGGCGCGAGAAAGCGCCGAGGCAGGAGTGCCATGCTATGCATCTTCGCTGCCAACGTCAAACGGGATTTTCCCGGCCGCGACGGGTGGCTCGCTAGATGCGCCGGCAGCAGTGCTTGACGCGCCCGCACGTGCGCCACTTCGCCACCATGCTCGGGAGCTTTCACCAAATTTCAAAGCTTGCCTGCCGGCGCTCCCTAACATGGGGTCAAGGCGGCAAGGCAATACCGATCAAGCCGCCATCAAGCCGTATGACGACAAGGAGCACTGCATGGTGATCGATGAACTGGCCGAATACGTCGGCGCGGAGGGACGGCGGGCGCTGTCGCCCGAGGTCCTCCACTATGGCAAGCGCGCCGTGATCGACTGGTTTGCCGCGCTGTTCCCGGGCACGCGCATGTCGCCCGGCACGAACCTCGTGCAGGCACACCGGGCCGAACTGGGCGTAGGTGACGCCACCGTGGTCGCGCACGGCACCACCGCGTTCCCAGCCACGGCGGCCTGGATCAATGGCAGCGCGTCGCATGCTGCCGAGTTCGACGATATCTTCCGCGACGCGGTCTACCATCCAGGCTGCCCAACGATCTCTGCCGCGCTGGCGCTGGCCGAGGACCGCGCCGTGAGCGGCGAGGCCTTCCTGCGGGCCGTGGTGGCGGGCTATGAGGTCTCCACCCGCATCGGCGCGGCCATCCAGCCCGCGCACTACCGCTATTTCCATACCACCGGCACCGTGGGCTGCTTCGGCAGCGCCGCAGCCAGCGCCTTGCTGCTGTCGCCGGGCAATGCGCGCGTCGCCGCCGATGCGCTGGCCACCTCCGCCACGTTCGCCTCGGGCCTGCAGCAGGCTTTCCGGTCGGATGCGATGACCAAGGCGCTGCACGCGGGACATGCCGCCATGGTGGGCGTGCAGGCGGCGCAGGCAGCCGCGGTGGGCGTCAACGGCGTGCACGACATCCTGGAAGGCGCGGCCGGCTTCGGCGCGGCGATGTGCGGCAGTCCGGGCTGGTCGGATGTGGCCAAGGGCCTGGGCGCGAACTACAACATCCTTAGCATCACCCAGAAGAACCACGGATGCTGCGGCCACACCTTTGCGGCCATCGATGCGGCGATTGAACTGGTGCGCGGGCATGGCATCGACGCCGCCGGGATCGAGGCAGTCACGGTGTGGACTTATCAGACTGCCATCGACGTCACTGGCAATGCCGTACCGGGCACCGCCTTCGAAGCCCGCTTCAGCCTGCCCTACGTCATCGCGCACGGCATCCTGCACGGCGCGGTCCGGCTCGACGCCTTCTCCGGCGAACGCCTGTGCGACCCGCAGATCCGGCAATTGATGAAGCGCGTCACCCTGCACGCGGATCCGGAGCTGACCGCGGCGTTCCCCCGCCAACGCGCGGCGCGGGTGGAAATCCTGCTGAAGGACGGCACTCTCCACACGCTGTTCGCGCCTTACCGCAAGGGCGACCCGGAGTCGCCGCTGGACGACGCCACGCTGAGCGACAAGTTCATGGAGCTGGCGGCGCCGGTGATCGGCATCGGCACGGCCGAGGGACTGCTCGCCGCGCTGTGGCAGCTCGAGACCGGCAGCGTTCGCGGGCTGCGGCTCGCGGGTCTTGGCGTGGCATGAGAGGGGAGGAAAGCGTGAACGATATGACTGTAACGACGGCGATGACCCGCAGCCTGGCAAAAGCGCTGTTCTCGCCGGACACGGTGGCGCTTGTCGGCGCATCCAGCGACATCACCAAGAATACCGCCCGGCCGATGCGCTTCATGCGCAAGCACGGCTACCAGGGCACCATCTACCCGATCAACGCCACCCGCACCGAAGTGCTGGGCGAGAAGGCCTACCCGAGCCTGGACGCGGTGCCGGGCGAGGTGGAGCACGCCTTCGTCATGGTGCCGGGCAGGCATGTCGAGGCCGCGCTGGAGCAATGCGCGGCCAAGGGCGTGCAGGTGGTGACGGTGTTCTCGGACGGCTTCGCGGAAGTGGGCGAGGCGGGCCTGGCCGCGCAGCGGGCGCTGGTCCGCAAGGCCAGGGCGCTGGGCGTGCGCCTGATCGGACCGAACAGTATCGGTGTGGTCAATGTGGAATCCGGCGCGGTGCTGTCGGTCAATGCCGTGCTGGAGATGGACGAGTTGCACGCCGGCAGCATCAGCGTGATCTCGCAAAGCGGTTCGATGCTCGGCGCGCTGCTCTCGCGTGGCGCAGCGCGCGGGCTGGGTTTCGCCAAGCTGGTGTCGGTGGGCAACGAGAGCGATATTGGCGTCGGGGAGCTGGTCGATCTGCTGGTGGACGATGCCGCTACCAAGGTGATCCTGTTGTTCCTGGAAACGATCCGCGACGCCGCCGTGCTCGGCCCGGCGCTGCGCCGCGCGCGGCAAGCCGGCAAGCCGGTCATCGCCTACAAGCTTGGCCGCTCGGCGCAGGGCGAGGCGCTGGCGCAGTCGCACACCGGCGCGCTGGCCGGCAACGATGCCGCGGTGGACGCCTTCCTGCGCAAGTACGGCGTGATGCGCGTGGAAATGCTGGAGACCTTGTTCGAAGCCGCGCCGCTGGCCCTGCGCTATGGCCGGTGGGTGCCCGCCCTCAAGCGCAATCCCCGCGTGGCCGTGGTGACCACCACCGGTGGCGGCGCGGCCACCGTGGTGGACCGCCTGGGCCTGTCGCAGATCGACGCGGTCGCGCCGCCGGACGGCTTCGTGGCGCACATGGCGGCGCGCGGCGTGCGCATCCGCCAGACGCCCATCATCGACCTGACGCTGGCCGCGACCAGCGCGCAGTACAAGGATCTGGTCGAGCAACTGCTGCTGAGTGACTGGTGCGACGCCGTGCTTTGCGTGGCGGGCTCGTCCGCGCAGTTCCATCCCCAACTCGCGGTGCGGCCCATGGTGGAGGCGGCCGGCGCGGGACACAAGCCGCTGATCGCTTTCCTCGCGCCGGAGGCCGGGGAGTCGCTGCGCGTGCTGCAGGCCGAAGGCATCCCGGCGTTCCGCACGCCGGAAGCCTGCGCGGACGCGCTGGCGCAGTTGTTCAAGGCGGCGCGGGCGCATCCCGAGGCCGACGAAGCCGTCGCACCGCTCGGCTGGCCGGCCGGCTTGCCGCTGTCGGGCAACCTCTCGGAGTACGAGGCGGCCAGCGCGTTCGCGGCGCTGGGCGTGCCGATCGCCCCGCTCGCGCTGATGCCGGTGGGTGAGTACAAGCACAGGATTCCCTACCCGGTGGTGGCCAAGATCTGCTCGCGCGACATCCTGCACAAGACCGATGTGGGCGGCGTACGCGTCGGCGTGCGCGACACGGACGAACTGCAGCGCGCCACGGCGGCGATCCTTGCCGATGTCGGCCGCGCCGCGCCGCAGGCCCGGCTCGACGGCATCCTCGTGCAGCGCATGGAGGACAAGCTGCTGGAACTGATGCTGGGCTACCGGGATGACCCGCTGGTGGGCCCGATCGTGATGCTGAGCGCGGGTGGGATCGCCGCCGAACTGCGGCCGGACGTCAGCCTGCGGCCGGCGCCGGTGACGCGCGACGACGCCATGGAGATGATCGACGAGGTACGCAGTACCGCGCTGGTCCGCGGCTTCCGCGGGCTGCCGCGCGGCGATATCGCCGCCCTGGCCGACGCCATCGAGCGGTTTTCCCGGCTGGCCGCCTTCGAGGGCGTGAACGTGCTGGAGGCCGAGATCAATCCGCTGTTCGTGCGTGCCGACGGCGTGGTCGGGGTGGACTGCGTGGTCCGGCTGGCGGAAGAACAAAGAGCCCAACTGAATTGATTCGAATCGAGTAAGAAAACGGAGACAAACATGGATTTCAAACTTACCCCCGAGCAAGCTGAGTTCGAGCACGCCGTCACGCGCTTCGCCGAGAAGGAGTTGCGCGCCGGCTCGGTCGCCCGCGCCCATACCGACGACTACCCCTGGGATGTCGCCCGCAAGATGAGCGAGCAAGGCCTGCTGGGCATCACCGTGGCCGAGGCTGACGGCGGCCAGGGCGGCAGCCTGATGGACGCCATCATCGCGATCCAGGCCGTGGCCTCGGTCTGCCCGCGCAGCGCCGATGTGATCCAGGCCGGCAACTTCGGCGCCATCCGGGTGCTGGCCGAGTATGGCTCGTCGGCGCAAAAGGACAAATGGCTACGCCGCCTGCTGGCCGGTGAAGCCTTGATCTCGGTCGGCATGACAGAGCCCGAGGCCGGCTCCGCCGTCACCGAGCTACGCACCACGGCCACGCCCGATGGCGACGACTACCTCATCAACGGCACCAAGGTCTTCACCACCCATGGCCCGCACGCCGACGTGATCCTGGCCTACGTGCGCTTTGGCCCGGGCGTCAACGGCATCGGTTCCGTGCTGATCGATACCAGGCTGCCGGGTGTGCGCATCGGCCAGCGCTCGCGCTTCATGTCGGGCGAGGAATGGGCGCAGATCTATTTCGAGGATGTCCGCATTCCGGCGTCCGATGTGCTGCTGGGCGAGGGCGGTTTCAAGAAGCAGATTGCCGGTTTCAATGTCGAGCGCATGGGCAATACAGCGCGCTCGCTGGCGCTGGGACGCTATGCCTACCAAGTAGCCCGCGACTGGGCCATGCAGCGCAAGCAATTTGGCAGGCTACTGTGCGAGTTCCAGGGCCTGCAATGGAAGTTCGCCGAGATGAAGATCAAGCTCGATGCCGGGCAACTGCTGCTGTACCGGGCCGCGGCCAACGCGGACAGCGGCTTTCCTTCCGCCGAGGAAACCGCGATTGCCAAGGCGTTCTGCAACCAGGCGGGCTTCGACGTTGCCAATGAGTCGCTACAGGTCATGGGCGGCATGGGCTACAGCCAGGAGGCGCTGGTGGAGTACTGCCTGCGCCGCTGCCGGGGCTGGATGATCGCCGGCGGCTCCATCGAGATCCTGAAGAACCGCATCGCCGAATCGGTATTCGAGCGGACCTTCGCGCAGCGCCCGGAAAAACAGCAGGCGGGTTGATCAGGAACGCATCCCAGGTGGGCGCATTATGTTTTGTACAACGGAAAGCCGGACGCGCAGCTTGCCCGGGCCGGCAGCCTGCAAACGGGCTGCCGAAGCCTGCCGGCGAGCCATCGGAATCGAAGCCGATCCGGCGGTGCGCCGCTTCCTGCAGGCCGAACTCGCCCAGATCCAAGATGCGGCCTTGGTCCCGGTGATGTCGCGGCTACCGCTTGCGCACTTCTCCTTCACCGTGCCGTGATCGGCAGCTACTTCCATTAGGCGCCAACCTCAAAAAAAGCCAAGAACTTGCGCATGATGGGCGACAACGCGCCCGCGCGATGCGCTACCAGCACCCGGCTGGCCGCGTCGGGGCCGGCCAGCCGGCGGTACGCCACGCCCGGAATGCCGGTGCGTGAGTAAATCTCCGGCAGCACCGAGACCCCGGCACCGCTCGCCACCAAACCGATGATGGTCGTGGCCTCGCGCGCTTCCTGGCCGATGCGCGGCGCAAAGCCCGCGCGGTTGCACAGCGTGGTGACATGGTCGAACAGCCCGCACCCCAGCCCTCGCGGGAACAGCAGAAAGGGTTGGGCGGACAGCGCGCCGATGTCGAGTCCACTGTCATCGTCCGCTATCGCCAGCGCATGCGAGGCCGGCAACACGGCGACCAGGCGGTCGGCCAGCACCTCGTGCACGGTAATGCTGGCGGGCGGGTAGAACTGGGGCGAAGGGCGCAGGAAGCCAATCTCGATCTCTCCCTTCTCCAGCCCCTGCAACTGCTGCCCGGTGGACATATGCACCAGTTCCAGCATGGCGCGTGGGTGGCCAAGGCGGAACTGCTGCACGGCGCGCGGGAAAACATTCTGCATGGGCACAGAGGCGGTAAAGGCCACCCGGATCTCGCCCGCCTCACCGGCGGCAACCTGCTTGACCACCTCGCGGGCCTGCTCCAAGTTGCCCAGCGCCGCCTTTGCCTTGTCGAGGAACAGCGTGCCCGCCGGCGTCAGCGCCACATGGTGGCGGGAGCGGTCGAGCAAGGGGCTGCCAAGTTCGTCTTCCAGTGCCTTGATCTGGGTGCTCAGCGGTGGCTGGCTGATATGGAGCTTGCGCGCGGCCTCGCTGAAGCTCAGCGCTTCGGCCACGGCGACGAAATAGCGGAGTTGGCGAAAGTCCATCGGTTATATCGAAGTGCAATAACAAGCGGTTTGAAAACATATTAGACAGTATCACGACGGTTGGCCAGAATGCACGCAAACGAATGAAACCGGACCACAGGAGACAAGAAATGCTGCGCCGACCTTACCTAGCCGCCTTGCTGGCCGCCGCGCTGTCGCTGGGCGCTGCCGCCACCAGCGCCGAGACCTACCCCGCCAAGCCCATCCGGCTGGTCGTGCCCTACGCGGCGGGCGGCGCTGTCGACATCGTGGCGCGTTCGGTTGGCCAGAAGATGAGTGTGCTGCTCAAGCAGCCCATCATTGTCGACAACCGCCCGGGCGCCAGCACCAATATCGGCATGGACGCGGTGTCCAAGGCCGCGCCGGATGGCTACACCATCATGATGGCCTCCAACAGCCTGGCCACCAATGCCGCGCTGTTTGCCAAGCTGCCGTTCGACCCGACCCGCGATTTCACGCCGGTGGCGCGCATTGGCCAGGCCTCGCTGGTGCTGGTGGTGCCGGCCAAATCCAGCGTGACCTCGCTCAAGGACCTGGTCTCCCAGGCGCAGGCGCAACCCGGCAAGCTCAGCTATGCCTCGGCCGGCAACGGCAGCTCCGGTCATCTCGCCGGCGAGTTGTTCAAGGAAGCGGCGCACATCGACGTGTTGCACGTGCCTTACAAGGGCGGCGCGCCAGCCATCACCGACCTGCTGGGCGAGCGCATCACGTTCATGCCGATTAACCCGCTCGAAGTCATCACGCATATCCGCGCCGGCACCCTGCGCGCCATCGCGGTGGCGAGCGACCAGCGTACGCCGCTGCTGCCGGGTGTGCCAACCTCGCGCGAGCAGGGCCTGCCGGGCTTCACCGCTTCTGTCTGGTGGGGACTGGTGGCGCCGGCCAAGACGCCGCCCGCTGTCGTGCGTGAACTCAACACCGCTGCCAATACGGCGCTGGCCGACCCGGACGTGCGCAAGCAGCTCATGCAACTGGGTGTCACCATCCTGCCCGGCACCCCGGAAGCCTTCGGCCAGTTCGTGCGCAACGAAACCTCAACCTGGAACGGCGTGATCCGCAAGGCGGGCATCACGGCCGACTGAAGCCTTCCACGCGACCCAACGGAATTCCCCATGTCAGACATCCACGCCCAAGCGCAATCCCCGGCTCCGGCCGACGCGCAAACCGACGCAAAGCGTCCCTCTATCCTGGTGGTCAGCGCGCATGCCGCCGACTTCGTCTGGCGCGCCGGCGGCGCCATCGCGCTGTATGCCGAGCGGGGCTACCACGTCAAGATCGTCTGCCTGTCCTTTGGCGAACGCGGCGAGTCCGCCAAGATGTGGCGCCAGCCGGGCATGACCATGGAGCGCGTCAAGGCCGCGCGGCTTGAGGAAGCGCAGCAGGCCGCCGACATCCTCGGCGCCACACTGGAGTGCTTTGACCTCGGCGATTACCCCCTGCGCGTGACCGACGCGGCGTTGCTGCGCCTTGCCGACCTCTACCGCGAACTGCGGCCGGAGCTGGTGTTGAGCCATTCGCGCGAGGATATCTATAACTTCGACCATCCTCTCGCCACCCACGTGGCGCAGGAAGCGCGCGTCATCGCCCAGGCGCATGGCTACAAGCCCGAAGTGCCGGTGATCGGCGCGCCGCCGGTATTCCTGTTCGAGCCGCACCAGCCCGAGCAGTGCAACTGGAAACCCGATTTGCTGCTCGACATTTCTTCCGTTTGGGAGAAGAAGCAGCGCGCTTTCGCCACCATGGCGGCGCAGGAGCACCTGTGGGAGTACTACACGCGGGTGGCGCTGCAGCGCGGCGCCCAGGCCACGCGCAATTCCGATCGCAAGGTGAAGTACGGCGAGGGCTATGCACGCGTGTTCCCGCAAGTATCGGAGAGCCTGGCATGAGGACTGTCGCCTATCGCAATTTCCTGCGCGCCGCTGCCGCGGACATCGAGGTGCTGGGTGCCGCAGGCGTGGCCACTGTGCATGAGGCGCAGCGCCGCACGGGACTGATGAAGCCCTATCTGCGGCCGATACAGTCCGGCGTAGCCATGGCCGGCAGCGCCGTGACGGTGCTGATGCACCCGGGTGACAACTGGATGATCCACGTCGCGGTGGAGATGGTGCAGCCCGGGGACGTGCTGGTGGTGGCGCTGGTCAGCGACTGCACCGATGGCCTGTTCGGCGATCTGCTGGCGACCTCGCTCAAGGCGCGGGGCGCGCGTGGCCTGGTCATCGACGGCGGCGTGCGCGACGTGGCCACGCTCAATGCCATGGGCTTCCCGGTCTGGTCGCGGGCGGTTTCCGCCCAGGGCGCGGTCAAGGAGACCGTCGGCGCGGTTAATGTCCCGGTGATCTGCGCCGGCGCCAACGTGCGGCCCGGCGACGTGATCGTGGCCGACGACGACGGCGTGGTGGTGGTGCCGCGCCCCCTGGCCGCCGAGACCGCACGCCGCGCCGCCGAGCGCGAGGCCATGGAAGCGGGCAAGCGGGCCACGCTGGCCGCCGGCGTGCTCGGCCTGGACATGTACAAGATGCGCGAGGCGCTGGCGGCCAAGGGTCTGACCTACTCGGATGAGACCGTGGACTGGTATAGCGGTTTCGACGAGGCGTGAGCCCGACGTCGCCCGGCGCGGCCGCATCTGGTATAAGCGACGCGGACAAGCATCCAGGCATCGGGAAGGAGCCAGATGGAACTGCGCCAGCTTCAGTACTTTGTCCGAGTGGTGGAACTCGGCAGCATGAGCCGCGCTGCGCTCGATCTCGATATGGTGCAGTCCGCCATGAGTCAGCAGATCAGCCGGCTGGAGAGCGAACTCTCGACCCGGTTGCTGCTCCGGACCACGCGCGGCGTCGCGCCCACCGAAGCCGGCCTGGCCTTCTTTCGCGAAGCCCAGCTGGCGCTGCGCCATGCCGAGCAGGCCAAGCGCGCCGCCCACCACGCACGGCTGTCCGGCACGGTCAGCGTCGGCCTGGCACCCACCACCGCCTCCGTGATCGGCGTGCCGCTGATGCGTGCCATGCGCGAGCGCTATCCGGATGTGCGCCTGCATATGGTGGAGAGTCTGTCCGGCCACCTCAGTGCCATGCTCAATGCCCGCCAGCTTGACCTCGCCGTCCTGTTCGATACCCATGTGGCGCGGCGGTGGAGCATGATGCCGCTGCTGGAAGAAACCCTGTTCCTGATCCGCTCGCGCAAGGCGCTGCCTCCCGGCGTCGATGCCGACGCGCCCGCGCGGCTGCGCATGGCGCAGTTGCAGGACGTGCCGCTGATCATGCCCACCGGCCTGCACGGCCTGCGCAGCACCCTCGATGCGGCCTTCTCCCGCGTGAAGATCGTGCCGCAGGTGGTGCAGGAGGTGGATTCCCTCGCCATGCTGATGGACGCGGTTGACCTTGGCTTCGGTGGCACCCTGCAGCCCTGGGCCGCGGTGGGGCGCTATGCCGATGCCCGGCAGCGCTTCCACCTGGCCGAGATCGCCGATCCCAAGGTGCGGCGCCAGAACGTGCTGTGCAGCCTCTCCGACGATGAGCTGTCGCCCGCGGCGCTGGCCTTGCGCGTGGTGCTGGCCGATTGCGCCCGCGAGCTGGTGCGCTCGGGCGCCTGGCGGGGCGCGCGGCTGCTGGGGCCGGAGGGCGGAGACGCGGCGGGGCAGGGCCGGGGCATCACGATTCGTGATGCCCCCATGCGATAAGAGGGCTTAGCAGCGCGCCGGCGGGCCGCTACATTGCAGGCATCCCCACCGGAACCCTTATCGTGCTTTCCAATATTCGAATCCGGGAGCAGTCCCTGCCAGCTTCCCTCGGCCTTGCCGGAGGTGTTCGCCCATGATCGATGTCCTGGTCATTGGCGGTGGCAACGCTGCCCTGTGCGCCGCTCTGATGGCGCGCGAAGCGGGCGCCAGCGTGCTGCTGCTGGAAGCGGCGCCGCGCGAGTGGCGCGGCGGCAACTCCCAGCACACCCGCAACCTGCGCTACATGCACGATGCGCCCCAAGACGTGCTGATCGACGCCTATCCCGAAGAGGAGTACTGGCAGGATCTGCTCAAGGTCACCGGCGGCCTCACCGACGAGCGCCTTGCCCGGCTGGCGATCCGCGCCTCCTCCAGCTGCCGCGACTGGATGCGCAGCCACGGCGTGCACTTCCAGCCGCCGCTGTCCGGCGCGCTGCATGTGGCGCGCACCAATGCCTTCTTCATGGGCGGCGGTAAAGCGCTGGTCAATGCATACTTCCGCAGCGCCGAGGCGCTTGGCGTGCAGGTGCGCTACAACGCGCCGGTGGATGCCATCGAACTGGATGGCGGCCGCTTCGTCGCCGCCCGCATCGGCAGCGAGCGCATCGCGGCGCGCAGCTGCGTGCTGGCCGCCGGCGGCTTCGAGTCCAACCGCGAGTGGCTGCGCGAAGCCTGGGGCCGGAACGCCGACGGCGACTGGCCGGCCGACAATTTCCTGATACGCGGTACGCGCTTCAATATGGGCGTGCTGCTGAAGTACATGATCGCGGCCGGCGCCGATGCCATCGGCGATCCCTCGCAATCGCACTGCGTGGCCATCGACGCGCGCGCACCGCTGTACGACGGTGGCATCTGCACCAGGGTGGACTGCGTCTCGCTGGGCGTGATGCTCAACCGCAACGCCGAACGCTTCTACGACGAGGGCGAGGATTTCTGGCCGAAACGCTATGCCATCTGGGGGCGGCTGGTGGCGCAGCAGCCGGGGCAGATCGGCTATTCGATCATCGACGCCAAGGCCGTCGGCCGCTTCATGCCGCCGGTGTTCCCAGGCGTGCGCGCCAATACGCTGCCGGAACTGGCGCGCCAGCTCGGGCTGGACGAGGCCACCTTCGTGCGCACCATCGAAGCATACAACGCGGCCTGCCGCGTCGGCACCTTCGACCACACGGTGCTGGACGACTGCCATACCGAGGGCATCGCACCGGCCAAGACCCACTGGGCGCGGCCCATCGACACCGCGCCGTTCTTCGGCTATGCGCTGCGTCCCGGCATCACCTTCACCTACCTCGGGCTCAAGGTGAACGAGCACGCCGCGGTGCACTTCGGCGGCAAGCCCAGCGCCAACCTGTTCGTGGCCGGCGAGATGATGGCCGGCAACGTGCTCGGCAAGGGCTATACGGCGGGCGTCGGCATGGCCATCGGCACCGCCTTCGGCCGCATCGCCGGCACCCGGGCCGCAGCCGCCGCACTTGGGCGGCCCGCTCAAAACGAACGACAGGAAGAGCAGCATGCAACATCTTGAAGCGCTGACGCGCGAAGCGGCGGCGCTGGCCCAGGGCGTGCTGCCGCTCACCGGAGACGAGGCCGAGGTTGGCCGCGTCATGCAGATCTGCAATGCCTGCCGCTATTGCGAGGGCTTCTGCGCCGTGTTTCCGGCCATGACGCGCCGGCTGGAATTCGGCAAGGCCGATATCCACTACCTGTCCAACCTGTGCCACAACTGCGGCGCCTGCTACCACGCGTGCCAGTACGCGCCACCGCATGAGTTCGCGGTCAATGTGCCGCAGGCCATGGCCAAGGTGCGTGCACAGACGTATTCCGACTACGCCTGGCCCGCCGCCTTCGGTGGCCTGTACCGCCGCGCCGGCCTGGCCACCGCGCTGGCGCTGGCGGGCGGGCTGGCGCTGTTCCTGGTGATGGTGCTGGCCATGCGCGGCAGCCTGCTGCACGCGCCGCTGGCGGGCAACTTCTACGCCATCTTCCCGCACAACCTGCTCGCGGCGATGTTCGGCGTGGTGTTCGGCTTTGCCGTGGCGGCGCTGGGTGTGGGGGTGACGCGCTTCTGGCGCAAGGTGTCGCCCGGCGAGGTCGAGGGCGAGAAACGCGGTCCGGCCATCGGCAGCGCGGCGCACGACGCGCTGCGGCTGCGCTACCTCGATGGCGGCCACGGCCAGGGCTGCAATAACGCTGACGACGCGTTCACCCTGTGGCGCCGGCGTTTCCACCATTTCACCTTCTATGGCTTCCTGCTGTGCTTTACCGCCACGGCGGTGGCCACGCTGTACCACTACCTGCTGGACCTGCACGCGCCGTATGCGCCGGGCAGCTTGCCGGTGCTGCTCGGTACGGCAGGCGGTATCGGCCTGCTGATTGGTCCCGCCGGTTTGCTCTGGCTCAACCTGAGGCGCGATCCGCGCACAGGCGACGCGGCCCAGAAGCCGATGGACCGGGGCTTTATCGCGCTGCTGTTTTTCACCAGCCTGACCGGCCTGGCGCTGCTGGCGTGGCGCGATACATCGGCCATGGCGTTGCTGCTGGCAGTGCACCTGGGCGTGGTGATGGCGCTGTTCCTGACCCTGCCTTACGGCAAGTTCGCGCACGGCATCTATCGAAGCGCGGCGCTGCTGAAGTGGAACATCGAAAAACGCCGGCCCAGCAACCTGGCGCTTGGCTCGGACTGAATACCTAAGTACCCAAGGAGATCCCATCATGACAAAACCCGGAGTGCTCAGCATTTCCTCGATGCGTGACCAGTGCAGCGAAGCCGAATGGCAGGCGCGCGTTGACCTGGCCGCCTGCTACCGGCTGGTGGAGCTGTACGGCATGGCCGACATGATGGCCAACCATATCTCGGTGCGCGTGCCCGGCGAAGAGGGCGCCTTCCTGATCAACGCCTACGGCATGATGTACGAGGAGATCACCGCCTCCAGCCTGATCAAGGTGGACCATGCCGGCAATATTCTCGCCAAGCCGGATTTCGGCGCGCTCAACTACGGCATCAACAAGGCTGGCTATGTGATCCACAGCGCCGTGCACGAGGCGCGCCCGGAGGTGGCCTGCGTGATCCACACACATAGCTGGGCCTCGATGGCGGTGTCGTCGCTGGACTGCGGGCTGCTGCCGCTCACGCAGACCGCCATGCGTTTCCTCAAGATCGGCTATCACGACTACCAGGGCGTGGTCCTCGACACCGCCGAACAGGCCTCGCTGCTCGAAGACCTCGGCAAGGGCGAGGCCCTGATTCTGCGCAACCACGGCGCGCTCACCGTGGGCAATACCGTTGGCGAAGCCTTCAACTGGATGCACCGGCTGGAGCTGGCCTGCCGCGCGCAGATCGGCGCGATGTCGTGCAACACGCCGCTGCGCGAGGTGGGTGCCGACGTGCTGCAGGAAACCTGGAACAACTACCAGCCCGGGACGCGCCGCCCCTACGGTGTGATGGAGTGGCCGGCGCTGCTGCGCAAGCTGGACCGGCTGGATCCGAGCTTCCGCGACTGAAGCCAGGCTCCGGTGGCCCGCAGCGGCAAGATATAGAAATAAAAGACGGACGGAGAGACAAGATGAACAGAAGACACATGCTGGCGCAGGTACTGGCGCTGGGCGTTGCCCCGTGGGTAGCAGCCGCCCGTGCCCAGGCGATGCCGAACAAGCCGGTGACCCTGGTAGTGCCGTTCGCCCCCGGTGGCAATCTCGACGTGGTGGCGCGCGCGCTGGCGCCGGCCCTGGAACAGGCGCTGGGCCGCAATGTGATCGTCGACAACCGGCCAGGGGCGGGCGGTGTGCCAGGCGCGTCCGCGGTATCCCGCGCCGAGGCCGACGGCAGCGTGCTGCTGGTGACGACGCCAAACGCCATCGTGGTATTGCCGCGCATGACCCGTACCGCCTTCAGCCTGGCGAGCTTCCAGCCGGTCGGGCTGGTGTCCACCACCACACTGATGATCGTGGTCAAGGGCAGCGACAAACGCTTCGCGGATGTCAAGGCGCTGCTGGCCTATGCACGGGCCAACCCCGGCAAGGTTGCCGCTGGCCATGCTGGGCCCGGCACCACCAACCACGTGGCCACGCTGCAGCTGGAAGACGCTGCCGGCATCAAGCTCAACGAAGTGCCGTACAAGGGGTCGGCCCCCGCGCTGATGGACCTGATGGGCGGGCAGATCGATATGGTGATGGACCAGCTCACCAGTTCCGCGCCGCATATCCAGTCCGGTGCACTGCGCGTGCTGGCGGTGATGTCGCGCGAGCGGGACGCCACCCTGCCTACCGTGCCGACCTTGCGCGAGGCCGGCCTGGTGAATTTCGAAGCCACTACCGCAACCGGCTTGCTGGCGCCGGCGGGGACGCCGGCTGCAGCCATCGAGACGCTCAGCAAGGCGCTGCGCAAGGCACTGGCCGAGGACAGCGTCAAGAGCCGGCTGCTGAACGTCGGCAGCGTGGCGCGCAGCTCGAGCCCCCAGGGGCTGCTGCAAACACTGCAGCGCGAGGATGTGCGTGCGCAGGCGCTGGCCGCTTCCGGGCGGCTGAAAGCCGACTAAGCCGTATCTCGCCCCCAAAAACCGCCACCAACATGACCCGACCCTGCCTGCCTCCGCTGGACCATTTCACTGCGCCTGCCTTCCGTGCCCCTGCCGGCGCCTGCGACAGCCACGCCCATGTGTTCGGGCCTTACCAGCGCTTTGCGCTGGCCACCGAGCGCAGCTATACACCCGCCGAGCACCCGGCCGAGGCATTCATCGCTCACCTGGAGCAGCTCGGTCTTGCGCGCGGCGTGCTGGTCACCGCCAGCGCCTGCGGCACCGACAACGGCTCCGTGCTGGAGGCACTGCGGCGCTACCCGGACCGCCTGCGCGGCATCGCCGTGCCCGCGCCCGATACCAGCGATGCCGAACTGGACGACTGGCACGCGGCCGGCGTGCGTGGCATCCGCATTAACCTGTACCAGGTGGACGGCCACGCGGTGTACCGCAACGGCGTGGGGCTTGAGGTGCTGGAAGCGCTCGCGCCGCGCCTGGCCGAGCGCGGCTGGCACGCGCAGATCTGGATCCACGCGCCGGACCTGCCGGCGCTTGCCCCGCGCCTGTGCGCGCTAGGCGTGCCGCTGGTGATCGACCACATGGGCCGCATGTCCACTGCGCGCGGCGTGGCCGATCCAGGCTTCCAGTCGCTGTGCGCGCTGCTGGCCGAGGGTGCGGCGTGGACCAAGATATCAGGGGCCGATCGCCTGAGCGCGGCGGGTGCACCCTATGCCGATGTCGATCCATTCGCCGCCGCGCTGCTCGCGGCCAATCCAGAGCGCGTGGTGTGGGGCTCGGACTGGCCGCATATCAATTACTTCGAGGCGCGCCAGGTGCCCGACGACGGCATGCTGTTCAACCTGCTGGCGCGGTGGCTACCGGATGCCGAGGCGCGCCAGCGCGTGCTGGTGAGCAACCCGGCGTGCCTGTACGGCTTCGGCTAAGCGCGCGCCTAGCCCCCAGGCCCTTCACACCCGGTGGTGCCGGCTTCGGCGGCGCCGGTCATGCAGAGGACACGGCGCGGCGCGTCCCGACGCCGGCCGTCCATAGGAGACACCATGCATTGTTTTGGCCCAACCATTTCCACGACCCTCGCATCGCGGTCCGCCGCGGGGCGGGCGCGCGCGGCGCTGACCGCCTTCGCTGGTTTGCTGACGTGCGTCGGAGCCGTCAACGCCCACGCCGCCGGCAATGACTACCCCGCCAAACCGGTGCGCGTGGTGGTGGCGTTCACCGCCGGCGGCACCACCGATATCCTGGCGCGCAGCGTCAGCCAGGTGCTGGCCCAGCGCTTCAAGCAATCGTTTGTGGTCGACAACCGTCCGGGCGCCGGCGGCAATATCGGCACCGAGGCCGTGGTGCGCGCGCCGGCCGATGGCTACACGCTGCTGGTCACCTCGGTTGGCCCGATCTCGATCAACCAGACGCTCTACAAGCGCCTGAACTACGATCCGCTCACCGACCTGGTGCCGGTGGTGCAGATTGCCGACGTGCCGAACGTGCTGGTGGTGCATCCCTCACTGCCGGCCAAGAGTTTCGAGAAGTTCGTCGCCTACGCCAAGGCCAATCCCGGCAAACTCAACTACAGTTCCACCGGCGTGGGTACGTCGTCGCAGCTCTCCAGCTTCATGCTGACGCAACGTATCGGGACCGAGGCTACCCATATCCCATACAAGGGCGCCGATGCACTCAACGATCTGCTGTCCGGTCGGGTACAGTTCATGTTTGCCACGATCCCGTCGGTCATCGCCCATATCAAGGCCGGCAAGCTGCGCGCGCTGGCGGTGAGCAGTGCGCGCCGTTCGCAATCGCTGCCGGATGTGCCTACCGTGGCGGAAAAAGGCTTCCCCAGCTTCGAAGCCGGCTCCTGGTTCGGCGTGTTCGCGCCCAAGGGCACACCCAAGCCTCTGATCGCCAAGCTGAACCAGGCAATCAACGAGGCCCTGCCTTCGCTGCAGGCGCAGATGGTGCGGGAAGGGGCCGACCCCGTGGGTGGCTCGCCGGAGCAATTCGGCAAGTTCACGCACAAGGAATACGCGAAATGGAAAGTGGTGGTGCGCGATTCGGATGCTTCCCTGGAATAAGCATGAACATGAATACTAGTAACCCTGCAGCCGCGCAACCCTTGCGGATCCTGCTGTCGGAGGCGGCCTTGCAGCAATATGGCGAGGATATCGGCGCTGCGCTTGGCGGAGCGGTTTTCGTGCCGGTGGTAGCGCCGTCCGGGCAAGGCGCAGCCGTGTCATCCGAACCGGATGCAGATATTGCCTTTGTCTCGCGCGACGTCACTGGCCTGTCCACCAAGCATGAAATCCTGCCCGCTACCCGGCGCTTCTATGATGCCATGCTGGCAAGCCCCGGGCTGCGCTGGGTGCATACCCATTCGGCCGGCGCGGACCGCGCGGTCTTTGGCGTGTTGCGCGCGCGCGGCGTGACGGTGACGACTTCATCGGGCGCCAACGCGGGCGTGGTGGCGCAGACCGCGCTGGCCGGGCTGCTGGCGCTGGCGCGGCATTTCCCGCAGATGCTGGCCGCGCAGCGTGATAGCGTGTGGGCCCCCCTGATCGGCTCGGACCTGCCACGCGACTTAGCCGGGCAGACCGCCACCATCGTCGGCTGGGGCCCGATAGGGCAACTGCTCGGCAGGCTGCTGCAGACGCTGGGGATGAAGGTGATCGTGGTACGGCAGAGCGCCGTGCCGGCCGGCCCTGGCTACGAAACGGTGGCATTCGATGCGGTGCGCAGCGTGTTGCTGCGTACCGACTGGCTATTGCTGGCGTGTCCGCTGACGCCGCAAACGCGCGGGCTGGTGGATGCCGCCGCGCTAGCGTTGCTGCCGGCGGGTGCCAGGCTGGTCAACGTGGCGCGCGGCGAGGTGGTGGACGAGTCCGCGCTCATCGAGGCGCTGCGAGCCGGACGCCTCGCTGGCGCCTATCTGGATGTGTTCGCGCACGAGCCGCTGCCGGCGGATTCGCCGCTGTGGACGCTGCCCAACGTCATTGCCACGCCGCATAGCGCAGGCTTTTCGGATGGGAATGCCGCGCGCGTGGCGGGCATCTTTCTGGACAACTTGAGGCGCTGGCAGGCGGGTGAGGGTTTGCGCAACCTGGTTGCCTGAGCTGGCAGGCCGGCTACAGGGCAGGCATTCGGAAGCGCGACACGCCTCGCGCGGGAGTGGCCAAAAGGAGGCGGGGATCCGTCAGGAAGAGAGAGTATTGTCTACTGGCACTATCGGAGAGCCTCCATGTGCATCTCGATCCGGGCCTGCATTGAAGGGGAGGGAGCGCAGCCCTCCAACGTCATCACTGTTGGAGTGATCAGCGCAAGGGCGACTTCGCACCGGCATCCTGGCTGGGCTTGTTCATCTCGCGAAGAAACCCGGAGGGTCGCTCGGCAAGTAGATTAGGAACATCCAGCCACTCGTCCTCTGTTAGCAGCGGAAAGTCGGCGTGGAACTGAGAACGTTGGGAAGGCGCTTCTCGGAGTTGCCATGTCCGGCGGAAGCGCAAGGGGGCAATGGGACATGAAGTCTAGAGTCGAAGCGCACGACTTATCGACAAATACCCGCACTTCCGATCGCCAGAACTCCAGCTGAGCATGTTAACGGGCGTATCCCCCAACTTTTTTTCCACTCCCTCAACACCGGCGCTCCGCATGGCGTACCTCACTCGCCGTAGCGCTGGCCCCGCGCGATCAGCTCGGGCGTGCCGATCACGCCATTGAGCCCGTCGAAGTCCAGCATGGCATCGCGCATCGGCGCCGTAGTGCCAAATTCCAGCAGGGTCGAGTAGTAGTGCTTCATCTGCGCCCCGAGGAAGCGCACTACGCCGCCTGGGAAGATCACGATGCGGAAGCCCTTGTCGCCGAGCGCGGCGGCACTCTGCACGGGAGTCTTGCCGCCTTCCACCATATTGGCAAGCAAAGGGATCCGTCCGCCAAAGCGCTCGCATACCAAGGCCATGTCTTCCTCGGTGCGCAGGGCTTCGACAAAGAGCGCATCGACGCCACATTCCACATAGGCCTCGGCGCGTTCGATAGCCGCTTCCAGCCCTTCAATGGCAACCGCGTCGGTGCGGGCAAGGATCAGGGTCCGCGATGAGCCGCGCGCATCCAGCGCGGCTTTCAGCTTGCCGCACATCTCGGCGGTGGAAACCACGCGCTTGTTGTCCAGGTGCCCGCAGCGCTTGGGAAAGGTCTGGTCTTCGAGCTGGATCATGGAGGCGCCGGCGCGCTCGAGCGAGCGCACGGTGCGGATGACGTTGAGCGCGTTGCCGTAGCCGGTATCKGCATCGACGATCAGGGGTACGTCGACGCGGTCCGTGATCCTGCCGACAATCTCCGCCGTCTCCGTGGCGGTGGTCAGTCCCACGTCAGCGCGGCCAAGCTGGGTGTAGGCTACAGCGGCGCCGGACAGGTAAAGGGCTTCGAATCCCGCCTGGGCGGCCACCAGCGCCGAGAACGCGTCATAGACGCCGGGCGCCAGCAGCACGCGCGGTTCGCGCAGAAGGTGGTCGAGGAACGGAGCGGTCATCGTGTCTTCCAGGTGTGGCCGCGCAGGGCAGCCGAGTCATTTTCTCTATCAGGCAATTTTGGTATGGGTCACGGCAACCACCTTGGCCCAGCGGTCGATTTCCTTGCGCACGAACTGCGAGAAATCCTGCGCGCTGCTGCCCACGGGCACCAGTCCCTCGCCCAGCAGGCGCTTGCGCATCGCCGGCGACGCCACTGCCGCGCGCGTCGCCTTCTCGATTCGCTGGACCAGGTCGGCCGGCATATTGGCGGGGCCGAACAGCCCGTACCAAGAACTGTAATCGAAGCCAGCCACCACATCGGCGATCGGGGCCACATCCGGGAACGCGGGCAGCCGCTGCGGCGTGCTCACGGCGATGGCCTTCAGCTTGCCCGAGCTTAGCAAGGGCTGGACGGTGGCGACATTGCCGAGCAGCAGGTCCGCCTGGCTGCCGACCACATCGGCCACGGCCGGCCCAGCGCCCTTGTACGGCACGCTGACGATATCGACGCCAGCCTCGGCCTTCAGCATCTCGCCGGCGAGATGGTTGGCGCTCCCCACGCCCGCAACGGCCAGGCTCAGGTGGCCGGGCTGCGCCTTGGCCAGCGCGATCACTTCGCGCAGGTTGCTGGCCTTGAGGGAGGGCCGCGCCACCAGGATCAACGGCGAGCTGGCCACCAGGCTGATGGGCGTGAAGTCCTTGAGGGTGTCGAACGGCAGCTTCTGGAACAGCGAGGGATTGATCGCATGGCTGGTGTAACTCAACAGCAGCGTACCGCCGTCGGGATCGGCCTTGGCGACCGCGCCCGCCGCGATATTGCCGGCGGCGCCCGGCTTATTGTCCACGATGAAGGTGCGGCCCAGTCGGTTTTCCAGTTCCATCGCCAGCGAGCGCGCCACGATATCGGTGCCTCCGCCCGGCGTTGCGCCAACAAGCAGCTTGGTCACGCTGGTCGCCGCCCGCAGGTCGGGCGGCATTAGCAGCGCCGCGGATAGTAGCGCCAGGAAGTCGCGTCGTTGCATGTTGTCTCCGTCATCTCGTTATTGTGCGTCGACGGGATGGAACCCGCCGCGTGGGGCTTGCTTTCTTTCTATCGAAATCGGCGGCTTCGGTGGTTTGGGATCAGTCCGCCAGTGCCGGGGCCGGTGCATAGGGCGTCCATGCCCGTAGCGGCATGCCCATCGCCGCCGCCTGCCGCGCTTCGAACACGGCAAACGCCGCCGGCCGCGCGATGCCGCGCAGGCCGCCCCTGACCGCGCCGGCACGCACATCGTCAAAGTACTCGGCCCAGTCATCGGGCAAGGGCTGCGCCGACGGCACGGCGAGCCACAGGCGCAGCAGGTGGCGTTTGCGGTCCATCTCATCGAAGTCCTCGAAGTTGGTCCGCGAGTGCACCGTCACGTAGTTGTTCAGTAATTGCATGTCGCCGCGTTCGAGCGACATGGAGAAGCAAAGCCGAGGGTCCGTCATCAGTTCGTCGAGCAGGTCCAGCGCCTCTTGCTGCGGCCCCGTCAGGCGCGGCACGGTGCCGAAGTCCACCTGCGCGGCAATGATGTTCTTGCGGTTGGTCCGGAACGCAAACCACTCTGGATGATTGCTCAGGATGGACAAGCCGTAGTAGGGCGGTTGCGCGGGATCCTGCGCGCCCTGGTAGCTGAAGTAAAAGCGTTGGCGCAGCACGGCTTCCAGATCCGGCCGCCTGCGCCGCACTTCATCGCGCAGCGCGATCGAGCTCACCACCTTGCTTTCGCCACCGCTCTTGGCCGCGCGGCGGCACAGCAGCGCAACCACATCGCTGGAGTCAGTGTGGAAATCCAGGGCGGCATTGGTATTGTAGCCGCGCCCGTTCCTTGTCTTGTAGGCGGCGCCGATATCGCGCACGTCATTGAGGAAGTCGCTGGCACGGTTCTGCGTGCGCGCCACGCCCATATGCAGGCCGATGCACCAGTAGGCCAGGCGTGTGTCGTCCTCGGTCCACTTGTCCACCGGGAAGCCCTTGAGCAGGCACATGCCCCACCGGCCCTGCGTGGCGGCGACGGCCCCGTCCAGCGCCTCCCGCGCGGCCGGGCTGAGCGGAAAGTCAGCCTGCGTCAGGTCGAGAAAGGCCTTGCCGGTAGCCTTGGCGTGCGACAGCGCGGTTTCGAAGCTGACCACCTCGTCGGGCGTCAGGCGTTGAATCCACGAGGTATCGTTTTGTGCATCCTGGGCGTACCAGGCGACGGGGCTATGGGCGCTCATGGCGGGTTCGGTCTCCGTTTTGATTGGTATCGGGTGGCGCGACTTGCGTTACGCCATGAACCCAGTCTAAGCTTGCTGACAGCCAAGAAAAAGTGATGAAAATTCGAGTCTTACATAAGGATTTTTGATGAAACTCGAGGCATTTTCCACGCTGCAGGCGGTGGTCGAAGAGGGCTCGTTCGCCGGGGCGGCGGCAGTGATGCATCTGACTCCCAGTGCCGTCAGCATGCAGATGAAGCAACTGGAGCAGTATGTGGGCCAGGCGCTGTTTGACCGTTCCGGGCTGCAGGTACGTCCTACCGCCGCGGCCCATGAGGTGGTGGCCGCGATGCGCGCCGGGCTGCATCAACTCAACGCATTGCGGCGGCGCACCTCGGTCGCCATCGAGGGTATTTTGCGCCTGGGCATTATTGAGTCGATACAGCCGTTGCTGTTGCCGGGCACGATGCGTTATCTGAAAGAGCGCTATCCGCGCCTGGCCGTGCGGCCCACGCGAGGGCGCAGCGCGGGCCTGATGGATGCCGTCAAGGCGGGGCAGCTCGATGCGGCGGTCGTGGCGCAGCCGGAGAAGGGTCGCCTGGCCGGCCTGCGCTGGCATCCGCTCACGCAACGGGAGATCGTACTGGTAGCCCCGCCAGGGGAGCGCGCGGATTCGGCGGAGGCGCTCCTACGTCGGCACGACTGGATCCGCTACGACCGCAGCACGGCCACCGGTGCCATGGCCGCGCGCTATGTCCACGCCTGCATGCCGGACAAACGTAGCACGCTCGAACTTGACAGCGTGCCTGCCATCGTCGCCATGGTCAGCGCCGGTCTTGGCGTTTCGCTGGTGCAGTTGATGGACCCCGGCATCTGCCAGATCTATCCGGTGCGAGTTGTCCGGCTGGGCAGCGATGCGCCCACACTCCAGATATCACTGGTCATCCGGAAGGCCGATGAAGACAGCCGGCCGCTGCTGGCCCTGCATGAGGCCATGGCGGCAACGCTGGGCGGGCCGATTGCCCATTTCGAGCAGAACAACCTTGCCGCCAGTACCCATTTGTTTCGGCACCAGGCTGAGCCACGCTGCGAATTCTCGTCCGGACCTAAATGACTTCGGGTCGCCCATCGTGGCCACGGCCGCGGTCGCTGTGAGGAGACCTGGATGGCAGACGTCTTATCTAGCGCCCATCGTCCGGCACTGTCAGCTGGGCTAAAAACGCAATTAATCGCCCAAACTTGCACCCAACGACTAGAACCCGGCTGCTGCACAATCAGGGATGCAAAGTAGTGGGCGTTATCGATGCTACGATCGATCAACTGCGCCATCCCCTTGCGACCGAGCAGGTGAAGGTTCGCATAGAGCATGACTGCCGCCGCACCACGCGATCCTTCGAGCGTATGGCGCCCCAGGTCCACCGAGCCCTTGCGCACGATGTAGTTCGCATGCTGGATGATTTCCTGCGTCCACGCCGGATTTCGGAATAGCACCATGCCGGCACCCATCGGCACGTAGAACTGTTTGTGCGCATCGATGACGACGGAATCGGCACGCTCGATGCCCGCGAAGCGCCAGCGCTCGCGCTCCGACAGCAGTGTTGCGCCGCCCCATGCGGCATCCACGTGGAAATGGCA
>NZ_JBFTQG010000040.1:0-59554 GCF_056398885.1 Cupriavidus sp. 01T418 | reverse complement strand
GAGAAGGCGCTGCCGCCGCGCACGGCGGACATGGTCTTGCCGTCGAGTTCTTTGTCGAGGGCCAGGTCCTTGATCATGAGGGTCGATTGCATGGTGAGTCTCCTAAGGGGTTCGGTTGGGGAGCACCCTCCAGAAGGGCGCTCCGGTATTGCGTTACAGCGCGTTACAGCACGGCCACTTGCGTGCCGTTGCCGAAATTCTGCAGGGTTGGAATCTTCAGGTTCAGATGCGAGCTGGCGTCGATCGTGTTCACGGTCGGGCCGACCTGAAAGCCCGTGGTCGGGCTGGCGAAGCCGCCGCCGCCGACAACGTTCTGCGAGTTGCCGCCTACGACAGAGAAGGCGCTGCCGCCGCGCACGGCGGACATGGTCTTGCCGTCGAGTTCCTTGTCCAGCGACAGGTCCTTGATCATGAGGGTCGATTGCATGGTGAGTCTCCTTTGGGGTTTGGTTGGAAGAGCAGCTTGTTGTTGCGCTCGAAGGGTATAGAGCATGGGGCGTGCCATGCCACGCTCCGCGCCGCAAAAAAAAATCATAAGTACTTGAAAACTAGGAGGGTTTTATCTGGACGCTGGCATTTTCAGGCGCCCGGGGACGGGATCTGCGAGGTAAAGTGTTGGGCCCGCGCCAACGCATTTCATGCGTTACTGTTTGGGGAGCGCACACATGGCAGTGGCAAGCCCATGGCAACGCCTCAGGGACGGCTGCGTGCCGCCTATGCGCATCGCGTACTGACCAACGAGGACGGGATTACGGCGCCCCGGCGCTGAAGCGATAGACCACCAGTTGATCAGTGCCCGATTCAGCCGCCCAGACTTCGCCAGCGCGGCCAAGCATTTGCCGGACGCTGGCGTACGGGCGCGAACTGGTGAAGGATTCGAAGCGTCCGGTTTGCGGGTCGAAGCGCACGATGGCATTCGCGCCCCAGTCGCTCAGCCACACCTTGTCGCGTTCGTCGACATACACGGCATAGGCGTGAGGGCGGTCGCCGGGCAGGCGCCACTCCCGCCAGCGGGCCGTGGCTGGATCGTAGGCGCCAAGCTTGCCGGCAGTCCATTCGCTGACCCACAAGATGCCTTTGGAATCCGACCAGATGCGGCGTGGCCCGGCGCTTGGCGTGGGCGGCACGATGACGTGCGCGGCGCCGGTCACATTGTCGATGCGGGCGATATAGTTGCCCGCCAGCGAAGCGTAATAGATGTCGCCGCCAGGTGTCACGGTGATGCCGTAGGGCCCGGCGCCGTCAGGCGCATCGAACATGCGTACGCGGCCGCTGTCGGGATCGACTTCGCCGTAGACGCCATTTTGTCCGGTAAACCACAGGTGCCTCTGCGCGTCGAAGACGGCGGTGTTCAGATTGGCATTCGGGTGTCCGGGCGGGAGCGGGAAACGTTTCACGGCGCGCGTGGCGGGGTCGACGCGCAGGATGGCGTTCTGGCCACCGTCGGTGACCCAGGCCGCGCCGTCCGGCCCGACGATGACGCCGTGCGGCGCGGCGTTTCTGCCGAGCGGGATGTGCATGGTCTTGCCGGTCGCCGGATCCAGCCGCCCGAGCTCGCCAAGCGGCTGGGCCGTGTACCACACCGAACCGTCCGGGGCGGGCGCCACATCGTGGGGATGCGCGCCGGACGGCACCGCATAGCTTTGGACGCGCACCGACGCGGCGCCCTGGGCGCAGCTCAGTGAGGTTGCTCCCGCCAGAACGCAAGCAGCGAGTACCAATGAGAGAGAGGGTGCGCGCATCGCTGTCTCCTTCCTGCCGACGCTTCATTATAGTTTTTGCTCCTGCGGCGGAACGCCGCCCGCCGCTTCTTCCGCCTGTAAAATCGGCCCCACGCAACCCTGGAACGTCCCTTCATGGACTCTCATGCCCCGGATCGCGGCGCGCTGATGCCGCTGGCCTATCACGCAACGGTGGTCGACTACCTGCGCCGTCACGAGCCCGAGGTCTGGCGCTGGGCCAGCGCCCGCACGACCCGCGCAGAGCAGCTGGAGGCGCTGCGCTCGATGCTGTTGCGCGATACCTACCGCATCGATGCCGAGGCGCATGCCGATGTGCATGCGGCGCTGGCCCGGGCCATGGCGCGGCTCGGCGTGGATGCGCGGGCTACGCTCTACCAGTCCCCGGGGCAGGAGATGAACGCCTCGCTGGTCTATGTGCCCGGCGAGGTCCACATCATCCTGCAGGGGGCGCTGCTGGAGCGTTTGTCGCAGGCGGAGCTGCTGGCCGTGTTCGGCCATGAGCTGGCCCATTACCTGCTGTGGTCGCGCGACGACGGCCAGTTCCTGGTGGCCGACCGCATTCTCAACGACGCGCTGGCCGCGCCTGGCACCAGCAGCAGCCATCGCGAGACCTACCGGCGCTATGCCTTGCACACCGAGYTGTTCGCCGACCGGGGCAGCGCGGTGGCCGCCGGCGCGGTGGCCCCGGCCGTGGCGACGCTGGTCAAGGTGCAGACTGGCATGGGCAGCGTGGATGCTGCCGCCTACCTGCGCCAGGCCGCCGAGATCGAGTCGCACGAGGCGGGCGCCAGCGCAGCGCACAGCCACCCGGAGACCTTCATCCGCGCCCGCGCGCTGGCGCTGTGGTGGGAGGGCGCGGCGGACCTGGACCCGTGGATAGAGACCCGGCTGCACGGCCCACTGGCGCTGGAGCGGCTGGACCTGCCGGGCCAGCTGCGGCTGCAGGCGCTGACGCGCGGCTTTCTTGCCCACTACCTGGCCGGCACGCCGCTGGCGAGCGAGGCCGTGCTGGCGCAGTTGCGCATGCTGTTTCCCGACTGGCGCGACGACGAGCCCGCGGTGGGCCCGGAGGCATTCGCCGCGCAGGCGGCCGACGATGGCATACGCGGCTACCTCAACGCGCTGATGATGGACCTGGCGCTGGCGGACCCCGACCAGCAGGATGCAGCGCTATTGCGCGCGGGACGGGTGGCGCAAGCGCTGGGCAGCCTGGACGCGCTGCAACGCAACCTGCGCCGCGATGCCGGCTTCGGCAAGCGCGAGCTGGACCGCTACAACCGCCAGCTGGCCAAGGAGGCCCAGGCATGAACGACAGCACGATCGCCAACAACGCGCCGCGTACCCTGCGCGACTTGATCGAGGCGCAGGCGGGCGCGGCGCTGCCCACCGACGACGTACTGGTGCTGGTACTGCCGCTGTTCCAGCAGGTCGCCGCGCTGCACGCGCAAGGCCGGGTCGCCTCGCTCGATGTCGACAGCATCCTGGTGAGCGGGGACGGTGCGCTCGCCCTGCGCCGGCCGGACGGCGAGCTGCCGGCCATGGATATCGGCGCGGTGCACCGGGTGCAGCCGCATCCCGCTTCGGGCCTGAACATCGTCGGCACGTTGCAACGCGGCCACGCCGACGACGGGCGCCGCGAGGAAGCGGACCTGGCGCTGCAACTGGATCCCACGGCGCCGATCGACCGCCCGGTGTACCTGCCCGGCCCGGGCAGCTGGGAGTTGCTGGTCGGCCATCACGACGAGATCGGCGACATCTTCCTGCTCGGCATGGTGCTGGCCAGCCTGGCTTGCGGCTCGGACTTCGCAGACGAAGACGATCTGCGCGGCTTCGTCGCCCACCGCCGCAATCTGTTCCTGCTGCACGAACGGCTGCATCCCATCGTGGCTGCGGTGATCGTGGAGATGACCGAGGTCAACCGGCACGACCGCGCCACCGGCTTGTTCGCGCTGGCCACGCGGCTGCGCACCTGGCGCGAGCAGCCGCCCGGCCTGGACGTGGAACGTGCGCTGGCCGGCGCCAGCGGGGCAGCGCCGCGCCGCAGTGCGGTGCTCGCGCATCTGCGCGACCGCCTGTTCGACCTGTCCCGGCGCAACCGCCTGCTGTACTTCCGTCCCACCGCGGCCAGCGTCAACCTGACCGTGGCCAGCGTGCCGCTGATGCTGCAGATCGAAAGCGTGCGGCCGGAGCACATCTGCACCTGGGGCGGGCCGTTCGCCGCCGAGCTGGTGGACGGCAAGCCGGTGTCGCTGCAGCGCTGGCTGCGCTTCGACGACCAGCCTTACCTGCCGGCGGCGCTGGACCGGCTGATCGCCGAAACCCGCCGCGACCGTGCCGAATTCGGCTTCAGCAACCTGCGCCTGGCGGTGGCATTCCTGCGCTGGCACAACCTGAAGGAAGCACCGGACGAGCGCATCGTGACGCCGCTGCTGTGGCTGCCGGTGGAGCTGGTCAGGCGCAAGGGCGTGCGCGACCAGTACGTGATCCAGTGCGCCAGCGGCGAGGCCGAGTTCAACCCGGTGCTGCGCCACCACCTGAGCCAGCTGTACGACATCCGCCTGGACGAGACGGTGGACCTGGGCAAGACTTCGCTGGCCGAGATCCATGCCAATATCCTGGCGCAGATCCGCGGCTCCGAACCGGCGGTGGCGCTGCGCCTGGTCGACAAGGCCGCGGTGCGGCTGGTGCGGCAGAAGGCGCTGCAGCGCATGCAGCAATTCCAGCGCCGCAAGCCGGGCGCGGCCGCCGCGCGCGCAAGCGGCGGCGGGCTGCCGCCGTACAGCTATGCGCAGGACGATTACCGGCCGCTGGGGCGGGCGCTGTTCGAGCACTGGGTGCGGCCGAGCGAGCTGCCACAGCGCTTCGAGGCGGGCGCCGCGCCGAGCGCCGGTCCGCGCCAGCCGAACATGACCCAACCCGCCGCCGAGGCCGCGGACGCTGGCGAGCGCACGGGCTTTGCGCTGCAGGAGTCCGACGGCCACCGCTATGCCTGGGACCTGGACCTGACCCAGGTGACGCTGGCCAACTTCAACTACAGGAAGATGTCGCTGGTGCGCGACTACGCGCAACTGCTGGACGAGCCTGGGCCCAACCCCGCCTTCGACCGCGTGTTCTCGATCGAGCCGCGCGAGGTCGAGACGCAAGCGCCGGCGCCAATGGCGCTGGGCGAACAGTGGAGCGTGGTGGCGTCCGATGCAACGCAGAACGCCGCGGTCGGCCTGGCGCGCAGCCAGCGCAGCTTCATCATCCAGGGCCCGCCGGGTACCGGCAAGTCGCAGACCATCACCAACCTGATTGCCGACTATGCCGGGTGTGGCAAGCGCGTGCTGTTCGTATGCGAGAAGCGCGCAGCGCTGGACGTGGTGTTCCATCGGCTCAAGCAAAGCGGGCTGGATCCGCTCTGCTCGCTGATCCACGACTCGCAGACCGACAAGAAGGCCTTTATCGCCGATCTGCGTGCCTGCTATGAGCAGTGGATCGCGCAGCCGCACGACGGTGACGCGCTGGAGGCGCGGCGCGCGCTGGTGGTGGAAGCCCTGGCCGTTCAACAACGGCAGATTGACCGACTCGAATCAGCGATGGCCGCAGTGCCCGAGGCGCTGGGCGAGAGCGTGCGCGCGCTGCTGCGCCGCCTGGCCGAACTGCCCATCGTGCCCGAGGTTGGCCCCGCCATGCGCGAGCGCCTGCCGGCGCTGGCCGGTTGGGATCGCCAGCGCGACCTGACCCAGCGCGTGCACCGCGCCATGCGCGAGCGCTTCGGCATGGACGCGCTGGCCGCGCACGCCTTCGCCCGGCTGTCGCCCCCGTTGCTGGCCGACGAGCGCGCTTTCGGCCGCGCCGAGCAACTGTGCAACGATGCCGAGGCGCTGTTCGAGGCGCTGGACCCGCTGCTCGACAGCACCGCCAGCCTGATCGACCACGACACCGCGCTGGAACAGGCCCGCGCGATCGCCGCCGACAGCCAATGGCTGCTCGATACCGGCCTGGCCGCGCACCTGGAACTGCTCGATCCTGCCTCGCCGGCGCATGGCGCGCTGCGCCAGGTGCGCGCCGATCTGGAAACACGCGCGCAGGCGCTGGCCGCCGCCCAGGCGGCAACGTCGAACTGGCGCGACAAGCTCAGCCCCGGCGACACGGAATCCGCGCTGGCGCTGGTCCGGCGCCTGGCGCCGTCGCCGATGCGCTGGCTGCAGCCGGCCTGGTGGCGCCTGCGCGGCGAACTGAAGCGGCGCTACGACTTCGGCAAGCATGCCGTGCATCCGGGCTACGCCAGGGTGGTGGAGGCGCTGGTTGCCGAACACGCCGCCAGCGCCGCGCTGAGCGCGGCCGATGCCGACAGCCGCCGGCGCTATGGCGTCAGCGAGATGCAGGCCTTCCTGCGCGCGCTGGCCGAACTCGAACAGCGCCTGCAGTCGGCCGGCGGGCCGCGCGAGCTGGTTGCGCATCTGCGCCAGGCCGTCGATCCGGCCGCCGCGGCGCGTGCGCAAGCGGGCGCGCGCGCGGCGCTGGACAAGCTGGCCCTGCGCGTGCGCGACGGCCTGACCCTGGCCGCCGACACGCGCCTGGGCGACATCGCCGAGCTGCTGCGCGACCTGCGCGAAGCGCTGGATGACCTGCCCGACCTGCTGCCGCTGCTGCGCGCCGTGCATGCCGCCGATCCCGCCTACGCCGCCACGCTGCAGTGGCTGGACCACGCGCCGGCGCAGCTGGAGGCGCTGGTTGCCGACGAGGCATTGCGCCGGCTGGAACGCGAGAGCCCCGCGCTGGCGGGCTTCAGCGGCGCGGCGCTGGCGCAGGCCGCGCGCGCCGTGGCGCAGGGCCAGCGCGAATTGCTCGCCCTCAACGCCCAGGTGATACGCGCGACGCTGCACCGGCAGTTTGCCGAGCACRTGCGCCAGTCCTCACTGTCGGCCACGCAACTGGACGCCAACGGCAAGGCGTTCAAGAAACGCTATGCCACCGGCCGCCGCGAACTGGAACATGAGTTCGGCAAGAGCATGCGCCACCGCTCGATCCGGGACCTCAGCGGCGACGAAACCGGGATGGTCGTCAACGACCTGAAGCCGATCTGGCTGATGAGCCCGCTGTCGGTGTCCGACACGCTGCCGCTGTCGCCGGACCTGTTCGATGTGGTGATATTCGACGAGGCCAGCCAGATTCCCACCGAGGAAGCGGTGCCTGCGCTGAGCCGGGCGCGCCAGGTGGTGGTGGTTGGCGACGAGATGCAACTCCCGCCGACGAGCTTCTTCTCCGCCAGCGGCGCCGAGGGCGACGACGAGATCCTGGTGGAAGAGGACGGCGAGCGCATCGCCATCAACCTCGACTCGGACAGCCTGCTCAACCAGGCCGCGCGCAACCTGCCCGCCACGCTGCTGGCATGGCACTACCGCAGCCGGCACGAAGCGCTGATCAGCTTCTCCAACGCCGCCTTCTACGACGGCCGCCTGGTCACCATTCCCGACCGCGCGCTGGAGCAGGCCGAGGACGAGGCAGCGCCGCTGCGCTCGGACCAGGAAGACGCCGGCATCGCCGGCGCCGATGCGGTGCTGGCGCGGCCGGTCAGCTTCCACCGGCTGGGCGACGGCGTCTACCTCGACCGGCGCAACGCGCCCGAGGCGCGCTACATCGCCCGGACCGTGCGCGAGCTGCTGCGCCGCGAGACCGGACTGAGCCTGGGCATCGTCGCCTTCTCCGAGGCGCAGCAAACCGCCATCGAGTCGGCGCTGGAGGCGCTGGCGAGCGAGGATGCCGACTTTGCCATGCGCCTTGAGCGCGAATACGTGCGCGAGGACGACGACCAGTTCAACGGCCTGTTCGTCAAGAACCTGGAGAACGTGCAGGGCGACGAGCGCGACGTGATCATCCTGAGCATCTGCTACGCGCCCGGGCCCGACGGCAAGATGCTGATGAACTTCGGCCCGATCAACCAGCGCGGCGGCGAGAAACGTCTCAACGTGATCTTCAGCCGCGCGCGCCATCGCATGGCGGTGGTGTCGACGATCCAGTCCGAAGCCATCACCAATGTGCACAACGATGGCGCTGCCGCGCTGCGCGCCTTCCTGCAGTTCGCGCAAGCCAGCGCGCGCGGCCAGTTCGAACGCGCGCAGGCGGTGCTCGGCGCGCTGAACCCGGGCGCGCGCGACGCCTTCACGCGCCAGGCCGCGTCCGACAGCATCCGCGATGCGCTGGCCGAGGCGCTGCGCGCGCGCGGCCACCAGGTGCACGTCAACGTCGGCCGCTCCCAGTTCCGCTGCGACCTGGCCATCGCCGATCCATCGGCGCAGGGCTACGCGCTGGCGATTCTGCTTGATGCGCCGGCCGAAGCGGTGGCGGACACCGCCGAGCGCTATGTGTTCCGCCCCGGCATCCTGCGCAGCTTCGGCTGGCGGGTGCTCGACATTCCCGGCAAGGATTGGCTGGCCGATGCCGACGCGGTACTGGCCCGCGTCGAGGCCATGCTGGCCGATGGCGAGGACCGCGCGCTGGATGCGGTGGTGCAGCCGCCGGCGCCGTTGCCGCGGCCGGTCCTGGTGCAGGCAGCGACGCCGGCTGCGGATTCGGCCGCGCCAACGGAACTGGTGCGGGCGCTGCGCTTCGAGCAGGGCAGTTCACGCAAGTTCTGGCGCGCCAGCCTGCGCGGTGCCGAGCTGAGCGTCAGCTTTGGCCGTATCGGCAGCAGCGGGCAGACCAATCTGAAGGCATTCGACAGCACCGAGCGGGCCCGTCGCGAGCTGGACAAGCTGGTGGCGGAGAAGCTGCGCAAAGGCTACGTGGAGGCGTAGCAGGGAGTGCCCGCATCGGCCAGGCGGGCGGCCCGCGCCGATGGCCAACGCCAATGCCGCTGCCGCTGTTGCCTACAGCGTGTACTTCACCGTCAGGTAGAACGTACGCTGCGGGAACGGGTGGAACAGGAAGTACTTGCGATTGTTGAGGTTATCGACGCCCAGCGCGCCGCTCCAGTGCTTGTCGAGCTGGTAGCGCACGCGCGCATCCATGACGAAGAAGCTCTCGAAGCCCTGATAGGTAGCGGGGTTGATGTCCGTGTTATCGACCGTCGCATACACGCGGCTGCTGTAGCGCGCCGCCAGCGTATAGGCCCACTTGTTGTCCGGCTGGTACGTCACCGCCATGGTGCTGCGCCACGTCGGCACGTACGGCACGCGCTTGCCGACCGATGTCGCACCCGGGATGGTGGGGACGTAGCTGTCGTTGGACAGGATGCGTGAATCGACGTAAGTCACGTTGCCGGAGACCGACAGGCCGTGGATCAGCACGTTGTCCTGCCGGCCTGCCAGTTCCACGCCGACCTGGCGCGTCTTGCCCACGTTCTGCGTAAAGGAAACCGGCGTGGCAAAGCCGGCGATCGTCGACGTTTGCGAGATCAAGGCGTTCGACACGTACTCGTTGAATACCGAGAGACGCATCTTGCCGTCGCTGGTATGGTGCTCGACGGCCAGTTCGCCGGACATGACACGCTCCGGCTGCAGGAAGGGATTCGCCTGGACAAAGGTCGTGCCGGTCTGGACAGACTGATACAGCTCGCCGACGGTGGGGAACCGATACGCCTTGCCGAACGAGCCGGTGACCGACCAGGTCTCGGTCGCGTCCCAGTTGACCGACGCCTTGGGAGAGAAGGCCGATTTGTCCACGCCGGGCTGGTTGATCGGCACGCCCACGCCATTGCTGCCGGTCGAGAAATTAAAGCCGTCATACGCGCGCCACCATTCGTAGCGGCCGCCCAGCGTGGCCTGCACGGCGGGCACCACGCGCCAGACGTCCTGCAGCCACAGCGCGCTGGTCTGTGTCTTGCCAAGCGAATTGCTGAACAGCGGGCCACTGCTGCCGGATGTCCAGTTCGCCGTCGTGTACGTGGGACTGACGAGCTTGAACTGATCGTAGTGCGCGCCAAAGCTGACAATGTTCGCCCCCGCCACGCCCTGCGGCCGCCAGGTGCCCTTGAGGTCGACCGTCGACCATCCTGTCCCGCTCATGTCGGTGGCGCGGCCGGGCCCGCCGCTCAGGGCGCCCGGATAGAGTCCGGTGGACAGTCGGTTCAGGTCGCGCAGATAGTAGAGGTTGCTCAGGACCATCTCCCAGTCGAACAGGCCCTTCGTCCGGGTTGCCACCTGCAGGCTCTGCATCAGGTGTTGCTGCTCGATGTTGTTGCTCGAGAACTGGCCGGCGATGGTGCTGGCGCTGTACGCGAACCCGCCGATGTTGACGCTGCCGCTCTGGGCGCCATAGAACGGCGTGCCGGCGGCGGTGCTCAGGTAGGTCTGGGCGCTTGCCTTGGAGTCGTTCTGCCAGTAGCCCAGCGTGTAGACGGCGCTCAGCGTCGGCGTGAAGTCGTAGGCCAGCTTGAGGGCGGCGTTGTCCTGCAAGGTGTGGATGAAGTTGCCCGCACCGATGACCTGGATCGCGCCGCCCGTGCGGTTGCGATCCGCGATTGCGCCGGCGATTACCGGCAGACCGGCGCCGGCCGGGGTCGTCGACTGGCTGATCGTGCCGAAGCTGAGCGGCTGGCTGAAGCTGTTGAGATGGCTGGCATTGAACCACCACGACAGCTTGCCCACGCGGTCGCCCAGCGTCGCGCTGTACTGCTGGGCCGGCTCGTTGTCGCTGGTGCCGTATTTGCCGAAATGCTGCACGGCGCCCGTGACTTCCAGGCTGCCCTCGAAGGCCTTCGGCATGCGCGTGGTGATTTCCGTCACGGCGCCGTACGAGTTGCCGGGGTAGGCAGCGGAGAACGGGCCGTACATCACGTCGATGCGATCGACCTGCTGCGGCGCCACCATGAACCACTGCGGCGATCCGTTGCCGTTATTGTTGTTGATCAGGGTCGAGAGCAGGACGCCGTCGGCGTAGATCAGGCTGCGCGCGCTGGCATTGATGCCTGTCGTGCGCGTGGCCATCGGCGACTGGGTGTCGCCGATAAAGCGCTTGCGCACCAGCACGTCCGGCAGGTACTTGAGCATGTCTTCCGTGCCCATGACGTTGATGGTCTCGGACGCCCGCTGCGCCGTGATGCTTTCGGTCGTTTGCGGCAACTGGTTCTTCTCGGCAAAGGAGCGGGCTTCGGTGACCTGGACGGCGGGCAGGCTCCGTTCGGCCGGCGCGCCCTGGTCTGACGCCAGGGCTGACGCCGCGCCGCTCGTTTGGGCATGGGCGCTGCCGGCCCCCAGGATGGCAGCCGACAGCAAGGTGCAGCCGCAACTGGCGAAGGCGAACGCAAACGCGGGAGACGGCAACGCAGCGCCTGCGATGCCGGCGCGAAGATTTGGATGCATGGCATTCCGGGCAAGACGGGGCGGACCGGTAGCCCGCCCGTGGCATGGACGCGCGCCCAGGGAGCGCGCGGGCGATCAGGCGAAAGCGATCATGCCGAGGGTGGCGCCCGCGCCGTCGCGCGCAGGATGCCCGGAGGCTGGTAGGCATTGCGCTGCAATGCCGGCCGCACCAGGCCAAGCCGGGCGAGGTGAGGGAGAAAGACGAACGGTACATGCGGCAACGCATTGGCGTTGCCAAGATCCGCGCAGACCACGCAGCAGAGGGCAGCGCCAAGACTGTGGGGGGTGCCGGGTGCGTCCTGGGGGAGGGACGTGTGATTGTCGATCGGAACAACGCGCATGCCGCTTGCGCTGCAGATCGTCATGTCCGTCATCTGCCCGTCCGTCTGCCCATGGGCCATCTGCAGCCATGGCGCATGCAGCGCCATGCCGAGCAGCGCGAGCCATAGGACGAGCCGACGGGTGAAGGACATAGGGCAGGGAGACGTTGGGTGGCTGATTAGATGGGTGGCCGATTATAGTGGCGCGTCGCCGCCTGCAAGCACGCAGTGCGCCAGATTCCATTGGATCGGGGTGCGACACGAAGCCGCACCGGCCGCCATTGGCATGACATGTGCACTAAAAGGCATCGGGTGTGGCCGGCGCCCTTGCACCTTGTCAGCTTAGTACCCATTGCGGCGCATTTGGCTGCGCTGTGTGCGGTTCGCCACGTATTTGACGTGGCGAAATCTGGACGTGGCCCAGGCGTAGGGTCAGGTGCCCTACCCGCGATCTGCTGCCTTTGAGGGGAGAGGGAGCGTCGGCCGTTGTCATTTCAAACGGCTCCGGCGCTCGTCATTACATCAATACGTCATTACTCCATTACGTCATTACGCGCCTGCCACCTTCAGCAGCACCGGATCGTTGCGATACAAGTCCGGGAACATCTGCTTCAGGTAGCCGATCTTGGGCAGGTCGTTGATGACGATATACGCGTGCGAGGGATGGTTGGTCAGGAAATTCTGGTGATAGCTCTCCGCCGGATAGAAGGCCTTGTAGTCCTCGATGCGGGTGACGATCGGCGCCTTGAACGCATTGGCCTTGCCCAGCTGCGCGATATACGCCTGCGCTATGTTGCGCTGCTCGGCGGTGAGCGGGAAGATCGCCGAGCGGTACTGCGTGCCGTGGTCCGGGCCCTGGTAGTTGAGCTGGGTGGGATTGTGCGCGACCGAGAAAAACACCTGCAGCAGCTTGCCGTAGGTGACCTGCGTCGGGTCGAACGTGACCTGCACCGATTCCGCGTGGCCGGTGTTGCCGCCGCTGACGGTCTCGTACTGCGCCGTGCCCGCCGCGCCGCCAGCGTAGCCCGACGTCACCTGCTTCACGCCACGCACGTGCTGGAACACGCCCTGCACGCCCCAGAAGCAGCCGCCCGCGAACACAGCGGTCTCGGTCTGGGCGGAGGAGGCTTTTTCATCCAGCGCGGGCGGGGGGATCCTGACGGCGTCCTCGGCGGAGTTCGCCACGCGCTGCCAGGCCAGCAGGCCGGCGGCCAGCATGATGAGGCCGGCGAGTTTGGCGGTGGACGAGCGCGTCCAGGAGGAAGAGCCGCTTGAAGAGTTCGTGTTCATGATTGCCAGTCCTTGATTGCGTCTTGCAGTGCTTTGAATCGCGTTGCTGCCGCGTGGGTCAGCCGAAGGTGAACGCATAGGCGTCGACGCCCGCGTCCAGGAATTCGATGGCGAAGGTGCGGTCGGCGACCTTGCCCGTTTGCCGCACCAGTTGATACAACCGCTGCTCCGTGACCGTGCCGCTGCCGTCCGCCGCCACGTCGGTGCCGCGCGCGTCGCCCGGCGCGGCACCGTCGATGCTGACGCGGAAACGCACCGGCTTGCCATCCTTGCCCGGCCCCAGCACCAGGTGCAGATCGCGCGCATGGAAGCGGTAGACGATGCGTCCGGACGCGCCCGCCAGCGTCGCGTGCTCGCCGTCGATCTTCCATGTGCCGGCCAGGCCCCAGTCATTGAGCGCCGGTTGCGGGGGCGCTGTGTAAGTGTGCACCTTGTCGTGCGCCTGGCCGCCCGGCGACCCGAAATTCTCCGCCCGTTCGTAGCCGAGATACGTTTCGCCGGACTGCATATCCGTGTCGTCGGCGGCCATCTGCACGCCTTGCGCGCCGGCGGTGCCCAGGCCCGTGGCCACCTTCGCGGCGCCGGCGTGGCCGGTTTCCGCCAGCAGTTGCTGGATCACCTGCTCGGACTTCGCGTACTCGCCCTCGCCAAAATGGTGGAAGCGGATCTGCCCCTGCGCGTCGATGAAATAGTGCGCCGGCCAGTACTGGTTGTTGAAGGCGCGCCAGATCGCGTAGTTGTTGTCGACCGCGACGGGGTAGTCGATGCCCAGGTCGCGCGCGGCCTTCTTCACGTTATCGAGATTGCGCTCGAAGGCGAACTCCGGCGCGTGCACGCCAATCACCACCAGCCCCTGGTCGCGGTACTTCTCGGCCCACGCCTTCACGTATGGCAAGGTGCGCAGGCAGTTGATGCAAGAGTAGGTCCAGAAATCCACCAGCACCACCTTGCCGCGCAATCCCTCGGCGGTGAGCGGGGGAGAGTTCAGCCACTGCACCGCGCCTGTCAGCGCCGGCAACTGGCCTTCCACCGGAAGCGGTGCCGGGCCGCCATTCACCGTGCGCATCATCGCGCCGGACTCGGCGGCCATCGCCGGGCCTGGCCCGGCCGCGGGCTTGTCCGACAGGCGGTCGACCAGATGCTGCTCGATGCCACCCGTGGCCACGGTGGATACACGCGCCAGCACGCCGGTATCCAGCCCCAGCGCGATGGCGGCCACGCCGAGCAGCATGGCCGCGCCGATGCCGCGCCGGACCCATTCCCCCGCGCCCAGCGAGCGCTTCATCGCGGTAAAGACCCGGCCGCCGATCAGCAGGGCCACGGCCAGCGACGTGGCCGCGCCGGCCGCATAGGCGGCCAGCAGCAGCGTGGTGCCCACGCTGGCGCCGCGCAGCGCGGCCCCGGTGAGCACCAGGCCAAGGATCGGGCCGGCGCACGGCGCCCACAGCAAGCCGGTGGCGATGCCCAGGAGGAACGACGAGCCCGGCCGGACCTGCTGGCCGTCGGATTGGGCAAAGGCCGAGAGCCGGCTGCCGGCGCTGACCAGCGGGTGCATCAGCCGGTCCGCGAAGCGCGGCAGCAGCAGCGTCAGGCCGAAGACGGCGAGCAGGGCAATCGCCAGCCAGCGTCCATACTGGTTGGCCTGGGTGACCCATCCGCCGCCCACCGCCGCCAGCGTGGCCACCGCCGCGAAGGTCAGCGCCATGCCGGCGAGCAACGGCAGGCCGCTGCGCACGAAAGGCTGGTCGGCCCGCGAGAACACGAAGGGCAGGACGGGCAGGATGCAGGGGCTCAGGATGGTGAGCGCACCGCCCAGATAGGCAAGGACAAGGAGGAGCATGGAATCGTCGCTGTTTGAGTTGGAGGCCGGATGCCCGTTCAAGCCGCCTGCGGCTTGAACGTCATCGCCAGGCCGTTCATGCAGTAGCGCAGCCCGGTCGGCTTGGGACCGTCGTCGAACACATGGCCCAGGTGGCCGCCGCAGCGGCGGCAGTGCACCTCCGTGCGCGACATGCCGAAGGAGCGGTCCGTGTGCGTGCCGACCGCGTTGTCCAGCGGCGCCCAGAAGCTGGGCCAGCCGGTGTGGCTGTCGAACTTCGTGCGCGACGAGAACAGATCGAGCTGGCACCCCGCGCAGGCGAAGATGCCGGCACGATGTTCGTCGTTCAGCGGGCTGCTGTAGGGCCGCTCCGTGCCTTCCTCCCGCAGCACGTTGTACTGGGACGGCGTGAGCATCTGGCGCCACTGTGCGTCCGTGCGGACCACTTCGAAGGTTTCAGCGGGCTTGCCCGCGCCCGGCTGCGCGGCGGCGAGCGCGCGCCAGCCGCTGACGGCAGCCAGTGCCGCCACGGCGGCACCACCCGATACCAAAAAGCGCCTTCTGCTTCCCATGATGTGCTCCTGGCCTTGATTGAGCGATCGTTGCGGCCCGCCGTTGCTGATCGCTGGCCACATCGTTGGGCGCATCGTAGGCCTGGCGCGATCCCGGAGTCCTCACGAAAGGTTAAATTAAATGTGATAACTGAAGGGCTCGAAATTTTGCACAATAGCCAGGCCGGCGCACTTTCCGTGCCTGTCCTGTCATGGGCGAGCCGGCTCGCGCTCCAGGGCCCGAACCGGATCACCCGAAGCGGATCACCCAAGCGGATCACCCAAGCGGATCACCCAAGCGGATCACCCAAGCGGATCACCCAAGCGGATCACCCAAGCGGATCACCCAAGTGGATCACCCCAAGCGCATCCTGATCGTCGAAGACGACGTCGACATCGCCAATATCTTGAGCCTGCACCTGCGCGACGAGCGCTATGACGTCGTGCACAGCGCCGACGGCAACGAGGGCTTGCGCCTGCTGGAGCAGGGCAACTGGGATGCGCTGATCCTGGACCTGATGCTGCCCGGCGTGGATGGCCTGGAGATCTGCCGGCGTGCCCGCGCCATGGCGCGCTACACGCCGATCATCATTACCAGTGCGCGTTCGAGCGAGGTGCACCGCATCCTTGGCCTGGAACTCGGCGCCGACGACTACCTCGCCAAGCCCTTCTCGGTGCTCGAACTGGTGGCCCGCGTGAAGGCGTTGCTGCGGCGGGTCGATGCGATGGCAAAGGACCTGCGGATCGATGCGGGCAGCCTGGAACTCGGCGGCCTGTCGATCGATCCGCTCACGCGCGAGGCGACGGTGGAAGGCCGGCGCATCGAACTCACGCCGCGCGAGTTCGACCTGCTGTATTTCTTCGCCCGGCATCCGGGCAAGGTGTTCTCGCGCATGGACCTGCTGAACGCCGTCTGGGGCTACCAGCACGAGGGCTACGAACATACGGTGAACACCCATATCAACCGGCTGCGCACCAAGATCGAAGCCGACCCGGCGCAACCCAGCCGCATCCTGACCGTCTGGGGACATGGCTACAAGTTCGCGGCGGGACCTTCGGCAACGCAGGGGGATGCGCCGTGAGCCTGAACCTCGGCCGTCGCCTCACGCTGACACAGCGCCTGTCGCTGGTGTTTTCCGTGCTGCTGCTGGCTTGCTGCGGCGCCTCCGCGTGGCTGCAGGTGCGCTCGAACGACATGCGCGAGAAAGAGGTCATTCAGGACCTGTCGCGCGATCTTGCCGGACACATCGCGCGCAATGCGTCGCTGATGGACGCCAACGGACTGAAGCCGGATGCCCTGCGCCGCTTGTTCGGCCAGTTGATGGTGGTGAACCCGAGCGTGGAGGTGTACCTGCTGGACAGCCAGGGAAGGATCCAGGGACACGATGCGCCGGCGGGCCATCTGCTGCGCGCGCAGGTGGACCTCAAGCCGGTGCGGCGCCTGCTGGCCGGCGAGCCGCTGCCCATCCTCGGGGACGACCCGCGCAGCGCCGGCGGGCGCAAGGTGTTCAGTGCCGCGCCGCTGCGCGTCGGCGGTGGCGAGCCCTCCGGCTATATCTACGTGGTACTGCTGGGCGAGGCGCATGACGAACTGGCGGCGCGGGCTTCTGCCAACTCGGTGCTGCGCACCACGCTGTGGTCGATGGGGCTGGTGGCGCTGCTGGGTTTGGTCGCCGGCTTGACGGCATTCGGGCTGATCACCCGCCCGCTGCGCCGGCTCACCGAGGCGATGCGCCGCTTCGATGCCGACGCCGCGCCGCCGGCGCCGCCGCGCGTGCCGCGCTCGCCGTGCGCCAATGCGCGCGATGAAATCGCCGCGCTGGAGGCCGCCTTCGCGCAGATGGCGGACCGCATCGCCGAGCAATGGCGCGCGCTGACCAAGCAGGACCAGGAGCGGCGCGAACTCGTCGCCAATATCTCCCACGACCTGCGCACGCCGCTGACCTCGCTGCACGGCTACCTGGAGACGCTCTCGCTCAAGGCCGACACGCTCAGCGAACCCGAGCGCAAGCGCTATCTGGCCATCGCGCTGGCGCAAAGCCTCAAGGTGGGCCGCCTGGCGCAATCGCTGTTCGAACTGGCCCGGCTCGAGCACGGCATCGTACAGCCGGCGCTGGAGGATTTTTCATTGGTGGACCTGCTGCAGGACGTCTTCCAGAAGTTCGAGCTGCCGGCCGAAGCGCGGCATCTGCGGCTGCGCGCCGGCATCCCGCAGCGCCTGCCCGCCGTCAGGGCCGACCTCGGCATGATCGAGCGCGTGCTGACCAACCTGCTCGACAATGCCATCCGCCATACGCCCGCCGAAGGCGCCATCGATGTCGACCTGGCCCTGCGCGAGGGCAAGGTGGCGGTCACCGTCAGCGATACCGGGTCGGGCATTGCGCCGGAACTGCGCGACAGCCTGTTCCAGCGGCCATTCAGTGCCGGCGGCGCCCATCGCGGCGGCGGGCTGGGTTTGCTGATCGTCCAGCGCATGCTGCAACTGCATCACAGCCAGATCCGGCTGGTGGAGCGGGCAGGCAAAGGCACGGTGTTTTGCTTCGAGCTGCCGGCGTCCGGCGGCGGGGCTGGCAATGCCCGCTAGAGGCTAGAAGCGGGACGCGGGACGTCTCAGTCCCGGGCCTGGCCGGCGAAGCGGGCGATCAGCCACGAGGCGGCGGGGCCGGGTGGCGAGTCGGCCCGATAGATCGCCTCGAAGGGGTAGAAATTGCCCCGATAGTCGGGCAGGTCGAGCAGCACCAGGCGGCCCGAATCGAGATCCTCCTGCACCATGGGCACCGGCATATTGCCCCAGCCGATGCCTTCACGCAGCAGCATATGCTTGGAGCCCAGATCCGCCAGCCGCCACGTATGCGGGCTGACGACCGCGAAATCCATATTGCGCGTCAGTGTCGATCGGTCCGATAGCACCAGCTGCACATGGTGCCGCCCGGCGCCTGGTGGATTCGGATTGCCGGTGGCGAGCGGGTGGTCCGGGGCCGCCACCGGGCGCAGCATCACGCTGCCGATCCGGATACGATCGATCTCCGTCCCGCCGGCGCCGAGCGGCCCGCTGACGCCGATATTTGCCTTGCCGTCCAGCACCATCTGCGTCACCGCGCCAAACGACTCTATGCGCAAGTGAAGCGCTACCGTAGGGAACGCCTCGCGGAAGCCCTTCAACGCATCCACCACGCGCGCCGCGGGCAGCATCACGTCCAGCGCGAGGTGGATCTCGGCCTCCAGGCCCTGCAGCAGCCCTTTTACCTTCGCGCGCAAGCCGTCGATGCCCATATAGACCGTTCGTGCCTCGGCCAGCACGGTGCGGCCCGCCTCTGTCAGCTGCGGCTTTTTCGTGGTCCTGCGGTCGAACAGCGCCACGCCGAGCTGGTTCTCCAGGTTGGCGATCGTATAGCTGATGACCGAGGTCGCCCGGCTCAGCTTGCGTGCCGCGCCGGCAAAGCTGCCCACCTCCACCACAGTCAGGAAAACCTTCAGTTGATCCAGCGTCGGCGTACCGGGATTGATCATCTTATCGATATTTTCGAACGTTTCGATCCATATTATCCCAGTTTCACGGATCTAGAAATCCGCCTACATTCCATCCATCGGTTGTGCGTTGCAATGTAAAGGATGCCACGGCAAGCCAAGTGCATACCGCAGCACCCGATTTCGAAGACATTTCAACCATGTATCAACTGGCCCGCCATGGTGGTGTGGCCGCATCGAATGGAGAACTCCCATGTCGCAAGCCGCACCACTTAACGCCCAGGTTCGCAGCCTTTCCGAGTCACCCGCCGCGGCGGGCCTGACGCTGCTCGGCCGTGTCCTCATCAGCACCATCTTCCTGCTCTCCGGGGCGTCCAAGCTTGCCGCTCCCGCAGCCATGATCGGCTACATCCAGTCGGTAGGCCTGCCGCTTCCGCAGGCGGCGCTGGCCATTGCCATCGTCGTGGAAGTGGCGGGCGGCCTCGCGCTGGTCCTGGGATACCGCACTCGCCTCGTGGCGGCCGTGCTCGCCGTGTTCAGCGTAGCGACGGCGCTGGCCTTCCATGCCAACCTGGCGGACCAGAACCAGTTCATCCACTTCTTCAAGAACATCGCGATGGCCGGCGGCCTGCTGCAGGTCGTGGTCTACGGCGCCGGGCGTTTCAGCCTCGATGCGCGGCGCGGCAATGCGTGAGCCTGACCGGTCCCGGTAGGTCCACAAGACGCCGCCAGGCGTCAGGGACTGCGCGTATCCCTTGCCGCCGGTTGTGAACGCGGTATGATCAGCCGGGCGATGGCCGCCGACACGGCAGGGTGAGGGAAGAGATGAAAACCAGCGCAAGAAACCAGCTGAGCGGCAAAGTGACCGCGATCCAAAAGGGCGCGGTCAACGACGAGATCGAACTCGAGATCGCCGGCGGCGCGAGGATCGTGGCCACCATCACAAGCGACAGCACCAAGCGTCTCGGTCTTGCCGTTGGCAAGGAGGCCCTTGCGCTGATCAAGGCGTCGTCCGTGATCGTGGGCGTGGCCGATCCGGGCATGCTGCTCTCCGCCCGCAACCAGCTCGCGGGCACGGTGTCGGGCATCAAGATCGGCGCGGTCAATGTGGAGGTGTCCATCGACCTGAAGCAGGGCGGCGAGATCGTGGCCATCATCACCAACGACAGCGTGACCAGCCTGGGGCTGGTGCAAGGCGGCGCGGCCGTTGCCATCTTCAAGGCCTCCAGCGTCCTGCTGGCCACCCGGGCCTGAGCGGAGCCTGCTGCGCCGGGATCCGCCGCCGAAGCCGGCGGCGATCCGTTCAGGAACGCCGCGCGGGCGTATCGACCTTCGGATGCGCATCCGCGTCCAGCGACTTTTCCGCATCGTCCCCGGTGCGCCCCTTGTAGTACAGATGAACCCCGATCGCCAGCGAGTCGTTGCGAATCTCCTGGAACGCCTTCCATGCCTTTGCCGGGTCCCTGAACACGAGATAGTGGGCCTCCTGCTCGATCAGCGTAGCGACCTGGTGCAGGCCGTGGCCGTGCAGCGTACTGACCAGCACGTCGAGGCTGCGATGCGTGCGCGCGTCGGTGCGCGGGTACAGCATATGCAGGACGGCGATGCGCTGCTCCGACACCAGCGCCGACAAGGCGACGACGATCTCCTGATGGTTGAGCGCGGTGACGATGCAGTCGGGGGCGCCTTCGTGCTTCGGGAATAGTGCTTCGATCGTGGAACTCATGGATGTACCCCTTTCTTTACTGGCTTGTGTAAGCGTAAGCATAAGCATAAGCGCGGCGCGCGGTCCCCATTTCGATCCCGGCATCTGTCCGGCATGGCCCGGTTGCGCAATGGAGATGCATGAATCTACTGCTATGGAAGACGTGCGCAAATATGCGCGCTGTCTGCCTTTTTCCCCGACTTGATGTCAGAGAAGAACTTGGACCAGGCCTTTGAGAGATGAGCGAATGGTTGCGCGTGGGCGTCACGATGGATGTCGGCCATCCACGGGTACTGCTGATACTTGATGGCGTTGAATGATTTCTTCAGCGCCATCGCGCTCGGCTTACCACCGGCTGCGCGTTGACGGTTCCATTCCGCCAGCGCCCAGTTCCAGACGAAACGTGCGCACCCAGCCGCCTTCACGAAGTAATCGACTTCGCGCTGGCCGGTCACAAGTTCGATCGTGTGGGCTAACAGCATTGGCGGCAGTTTCCGTGTTCCGTATCGCGGCTTAAGAACGGTATCCTGGGCGCGCACGATTATGCGCGTACGCGCACGCTACCTGGAGACTATCTCCTATTTTGCGCCTAGGGATAACCCTAGATTTCTGACTATACACTGTCCGTCGCGCCTTCATTCTCCCGGCGCAATGCGTCAATCCTGTATGTGCAACGGCGCGCGAATCGCTTCCAAGGCATCGCGTCCGATAGGGCCCGTGGCAATCCGGGCCAAGTGTTGGCGCACGGCAGACGGTGTGGCCGGTTGTTGGTCGCGCCCCGCCATTTGCTTCCGGTTTTAGGCTCCTGCGCGCACACCGAGGGCTTCCGTGCCTATGGCATGGCGCGTGCTCAGTGGAAGGCAGAACGTCTTCGGCGTTCATCCCCCTTCAGGAGAAAGCAATGTCCACCCTATGCATCAAGAACCTGCCTCGTATCAACGAGCTGGACCAGGCCGCGAGAACTGTCGTGACTGGCGGCGCCGGTGCTTACCCCATGCCCGCGATCATGGTCGGGGAGCCCGCCCCTGGCGGGTTTCCAAACCTGCCCGCCATGCCGAAGTTCCCGCACGGCTTCCCCTTCACGCCCAGCCCTCCGATCTGGCACGGGCCGATCGTGGCGCCAGACCCGGACCCGCCCAAGGTCGTCCCCCTGTAAGCCGACGTCATTCAGCAAGCCGGAGATCCCGGACCCGATCCAAAGGAGCCCAACATGAAATTCAGGTTCATCCAACCCGCCATCACCGCCGCCATTCTTGCCGCCGTTTTCGTTGCCGGCGCGGCGCAAGCCTCTGGCCCACGKGACAGCACTGTCCCTGGTGACAAGTACGGCTACAACTTCCGCGTTGGCAAGACCGATGCATTCACCGACGGTGCGCGTGCCGGCAAGTTCGACACCTTCACCGACGGCGCTCGCCAGGTCGACCCATACACCGATGGTTCGCGCAACGTCGATCCCTACACCGACGGTGGCCGCACTGTCTCTGGCATGGACCGCCGCGGTGTATCGGCCGAACCGGGGCGGAGCTTCGACGTCTACAGTGACGGCGCCTATGCCTGATTGCCTGGCATCATCCGGCATGCAAGCCTTTCGCCAGGTCCGCGCAAGCGGGCCTGGCGAGAGCGGGTTTGCGATTCATCCGGATTCGGGTGCGCAGCGCGTTGCGTGCATTTGTCCGGCAAGGTAGGCAAGGTTTTGCGCGACAAACAGCGCTAGCAGTATTGCCGCCATACTCCACGCCAGGGGCGGCAACCACGGCAACAGGCCCGCAATCTCCGGGTGCTTGCCGACCCCCGATGCGACGATGGCAATCCGTGTGAACGCCGCGAGCGCGGACAGCGCGAACACCAGGCCGGTGAAGAAGCCTTCGCGCCCGACATGGCCGGCATCGATGGCGGCGTTCGCCGCAGTGCCCAGGATCACACCCCATAGCCCGCCTGCCACGCATTGCGCGGCCAGGACCCCGGCCAGCGAAGCCGCCGAGGCGAACCCGAACAGTGCCAGCGCGCCAAGCGCGGTAGCCGCCAGCAACAGGACATAGGCCGGGAGACGCTTGAAGACAGCGGTTCCGGGCAAGAGCACGCACAGCGCGAAGCCGAGCCAGAATGCCGGCATGGCGCGAACCAGTCCGGCCGCCGGCATGAACTTCAGGTATACCGGCGCCGAGTTGACGGTAGTGTGGATCTGAAACCCCAGGGCCAGGGACCAGACGGCGGCGAAGAACAGCCAGACCATCCGCACACGCCCCCCGGGCCGTGGGGCCAGCCTTGCCTCGTCGGCCTTGTCGGCATGAGCCGCGGGCATCGTCTCGGCCCAGCCTAACGCTGCCACAGCAACGACGAGGCCGGCGCTCGCGACAGCAAACGGCAAGGTGGGCGAGATGCCACGCAACCAGACGGTAAACGCGGGCGCCAGCGCGGCGGCGATGCCCAGGCCAAGAAAGGAGCAGGCCACGAAGAATGAGGTGGCCGATGTCTTCATGCGCCTGCTGATGATCACCATGGGCGGCGCGCGCAGTGCCGAGGACGTTGCTGCCCACACCGCGGTCAAGCCAAGCAGGATCCCTGGCGACGTTGCGTGCGGCAACAGGACAAAGGCGGCGCACGAGGCCACGGTCATTGCCAGTATCCAACCGGCCAGGTGCCGCATGGTATTCGCGACCCGGTCGGCTGCAATGCCCAGCGCGCTATCCATGGCGACGAAGATCACCTGGTCCATCAACAGGATCCAGGCGGCATGTTCCTTGGCGATGCCCGCCTGCGCCGCCAGTTGCGGAAGAAATGCCAGGTATAGCGTCCACGTGAGCGCAAGCAGGAATTGCACGGAACAGAAGATCAGGGCGCGCATGGATCTCTCCGGCTATGCATCCAGGGAATCGGTCATCTACCCACGGCCGCGCGGCACTTCCATGCCGTTAAATCCTTCCTCACCAAGCATAGGGCAGCCGCCTGGTGCGCGAAAGCGCGCGCCTTGCCCGCAAAGGTGCGATGCGTGCAGAAGGACCCGAAGCGCCGCAAATGCCGCACCGTCACCGGCTTGAGTCCCCCGCCGCGATGAACAATACTGTGGCATGGGCCCGCCGGCAGCGGCGGGTGGGACCTGTACATGCCGTACATGCGGTATATGCCGTATATGCCGAAGTCACCTCAAGGAGCGAGCCATGTTGCGCGACAGTCATGCATTCAGCGGATACTCGGTGGACGACATCGCGAAGGCAACGAACTTCTACGGCGGCACGCTGGGCCTGGAAGTTTCCCAGACCGGGGGCTTGCTGACGCTGTATCTTGCCGGTGGCCACAACGTGTTGCTCTATCCCAAGCCCAATCATTCGCCCGCCACATTTACCGTGCTGAATTTTCCAGTGGCCAGTGTGGACCGCGCGGTGGAGGAACTCGGCAAGCGCGGCGTGCGGTTCGAGATCTACGACCTGCCGGGGTTGAAGACGGATGAGCGCGGGATCTGCCGGGATAGCGGCGGTCCCGTCATCGCGTGGTTCAAGGATCCGGCGGGCAATATCCTCTCGGTACTCGAACCGATGTAGATCCTGGCCCGATGCCGGTCGCCTGGCGCGCGGCACGACAGGCAGCGCGCGCTGTCGTGGCCGACCGGCGCGCGCAACATTTGGCTGTAATCGGGACGGTACCCTGAAGCCCGAAGCGATTTTGGTAGGATGCAGGCCTTTCCATCCACGGTGCGCCAGCAGGTTGCGCCGGAATGTGACTCCGCCCAATGTTGCTTGCTTCATGAATCTGGCCCAGATCAAGACCCTCGCCGCCGGGCAGCTTGCCCGCCTGCGCCGCCCTACGCGGCGCGGTGTCCTCAAGGCGCTGGCTGCCGTGCCGGCACTGTTCCTGCTGTATGTGCTGCTGTTGATTCCGTTCACGCCGGGCATCAGCGACATCCGCAAGGCCAAGTCGGACCAGCCCGCGCAAGTGCTCTCGGCCGACGGCAAGGAACTGGCCGTGTACAAATGGGCCAACCGCGAATGGGTCAGGCTGGCCGATATCTCGCCCAATGTGACGGTTGCGCTGATCGCCACCGAGGATCACCGCTTCTACCAGCACTTCGGCCTGGACTGGCGGCGCATGGGTTCGGCAGCCCTGCATACCTTTTCCGGAGCCCGGCAGGGCGGCTCCACCATCACGCAGCAGCTTGCCCGCAATCTCTACCCGGATGAAATCGGCCGCGCGCCCACGCTCACGCGCAAGCTCAAGGAAGCCATCACCGCGTTGAAGATCGAGGCGCTCTATACCAAGGACGAGATTCTCGAAACCTATCTCAATACGGTGCCGTTCCTGTACAACGCATACGGCATCGAGATGGCGGCGCGCACCTACTTCGACAAATCCGCCCGCGAGCTGGATATGCTGCAGAGCGCCACGCTGATCGGCATGCTCAAGGGCAACAGCTACTACAACCCGGTCATCAATCCCGAGCGGGCCGTGCAGCGGCGCAATACCGTGCTGGCGCAGATGGTCAAGTACCAGAAGCTGGAGCCGGCGAAGTACGAAGCGCTGAAGAAGCGGCCCCTGCGCATCGACTTCGAGCGCCAGACCGAGCCGCCGGGGCCGGCGCCGCACTTCGCGCAGCAACTGCGCAAATGGCTGATCACCTGGGCGGACCGCAACGACTACAACATCTACACCGACGGCCTGGTGGTGCGTACCACCATCGATTCGCGCCTGCAGGCGATGGCCAACCAGGCCGTGGCGCGCCAGGGCAACCAGTTGCAGGGTATCGCGAACGCAGCCTGGGCACCGCGCTCGGGCTGGGCCGCCAATAAGGAGCTGGTGCAGGCCTTCGTGCGCGAGACGCCGGAGTACCGGTCGGCACGCGATTCCGGGCTGGCACCCGAGGCGGCCATGAAACAGTTGCTGGCGGATAGCGCCTTCATGCAGGCGCTGCGCCAGTCGAAGACCCGCATCCAGGCCGGCTTCCTCGCGCTGGACCCGCGCAGCGGCGAGATCAAGGCATGGGTGGGCAGCCGCGATTTCAGCCTGGATGCCTTCGACCACGTGCAGCAGGCGCAGCGCCAGCCGGGCTCCACTTTCAAGCCATTTGTCTACGGCGCGGCGTTCGCGCAAGGCGCCAGCCCCGACGACACCTTTGTCGACCAGGCCGTGGAAATCCCGCTGGCCGGCGGCGAGGTCTGGCGGCCTTCCGACGACGGCCCGCCCAGCAGGCGCGCCATGAGCTTGCGCGACGGCCTGGTGTATTCCAAGAATACGATCACCGCCCAACTGATGCAGAGCGTGGGCCCGGCCAAGGTGGCCAAGGTGGCCCGCGCCATGGGCGTGCGCCAGAGCCGGCTCGACATCGTTCCCTCGCTGGCGCTGGGTACCAGCCCCGTTACCTTGAAGGAGATGGTCTCGGCCTACGGCACCATCGCCAACCAGGGGGCCTACCTGGAGCCGATGATGGTCACCCGCATCGAGGACCGCAAGGGCGAGGTGCTGGAGACGTTCCACCCCGCATCGCCCGAGCAGGCACTGCCCCTGGCCACGGTGCAGACGCTGCTGGATGTCATGCGCGGCGTGATCGACCGGGGCACGGGCATGAGCATCCGCACCCGCTTTGGCATTCGCGCGGATGTGGCCGGCAAGACCGGCACCACGCAAGACAACGCGGATGGCTGGTTCATCATGATGCATCCGCAACTGGTGGCCGGCGCCTGGGTCGGTTTCAACGACAGCCGGGTGACGCTGCGCAGCGACTACTGGGGCCAGGGCGCGCACAGCGCGCTGCCCATGGTGGGCGACTTCTTCCAGCGCTCGCTAAGGGCCCGCGCGATCGATCCCAATGTCCGCTTTGTGAAGTACGAAGAGACCGGTACCTTCGACGCGCTGGGCGGGGCCATACGCGGCTGGTTCCAGCGCCTGTTCGGGCCGGCCCCGAAGCCGGAAGCCCCGCCTGCGCCGCGGCGCGCGGCGGCGGCGCCGCCGCCGCCGCTGCCGCCCGAAACGGAGCCTGCGCTCGAGGCTGGCGCGGTGCTGCCGGCAGCGCCTGCGGCGTTGCCGCCCGGCGGTGCCAGCGTGCCCTCGGGGCGGGAACTTGCGGATGCCGTGCCGGGCACGGCATCCGCAAGTTCGCCGGCGAGTGCGCCTGTCGAGGCCTCGCCAGGCGCGCCGCCCGATGCGTCACGCGTGCGGGAGGCGCCGGCAGCCGGTGCTGCCGCATCCGCGCAGGATGCGGCCGTGGCGCCGGCAGGCGAAGGCAGCGTGCCCTGACGCCAGGCATCGGGCTCAGGCAAGCCGGGCGTCGTCGGCGATCGCGGTTCGGAAGAGCCTGGCAAGCCGCGTCGCGGCAAGCGAGATGGCAATCCGGCACCGTGCGCGCACTGTTTCTGGCCATATCGCTTACCATATCGGTTTGACCGCCGTATCCCTGTGACGCGATCTGGCCGGCCTGGCTGTTGTGTTTCCGCAATGCAAGTGCGGGAAGCGGCGCTGGCATGCCAGCCTTGCGGCCGCTTTTCTGCCCGGTGGACCTTTTTCCCGATGAACAACAATCCGAACAATGCTCGTGGCGAGCCTCCCGCTCCACATACCTGGGACGCCCGTCTGGCGCGCGCGCTTGTGCGCCCGCTCAAGGACTCCCGGGTCACCCCGAACCACCTGACCACCCTGCGGCTGCTGATTGGCCTCGCCGGCGTCGGCTGCCTGATGCAGGGCGGTTTTGCCTGGACGAACTACGGTGCCCTGCTGATCGTGATCTCCAATTTTGTGGATCATACCGACGGCGAGTTGGCGAGAATTAGCGGGAAATCTAGCAAGATAGGTCATTTTTACGACCTGGCAAGCGATGCGCTGATTACGATCCTGCTGTTCGTGGGCATGGGCGTGGCCATCTCGGAGCAGCCCGCGACGGGGGCGTTGCCGCCGGTGCTGCAAGGCACGCTGGCGGGCGTGGCCGTGGCGCTGATCTTCTTCCTGCGCATGCGTATCGAAGAGCGGGCAGGGAAAAGCGGGACGAAGCAGGCATCGGCCGCGGGATTCGAGACCGAAGACGTGCTTTACCTGCTGCCGCTTGTCACGCTGACCGACGGCATCGCGCCGTTCCTGACGGCGGCATCGATCGGCGCGCCGTTGTTCGCGGCCTGGGTCATCGTCGACTACTGGCGCGTAATGCGGCGCGGCGAGCCGGCCAGGGTTTCCACTTCGACGAAGACCTAAGCGACCAAGCGACCCGATGAGCGAGCAAGCTACCAACGAGATCACGCTGGACGACCCGTCCATCCCGGCTCCCGCGACGGCTTCGCCACGCCCGAAGCCGGCCACGCCCAACCCCGACGCCGCCGTGGCCAGCCGCACCGGCAAGCTGGACAACGCGAAGCTGCGCGCCGATTTCGTGCGGCAGGGCGCCTTCCTGCACCTGGAGGACTTCCTGGCGCCGGAAGTCACCGCGCAACTGGTTGCCAGCGCCCGCGCGCTGGTGCCCAGGATCAACCGCAACTACTTGCCCGGCCACAAGCAGGGCGGCAGCGTCAGCCGCCACACTATCGACGAACTGGCGCCGTTTATCGCCGAACTGTATCGCTCGAAGACGCTGATCGGCTGGCTGGAGCAGATGTGCGGCGAACAACTGCGGCTGTCGCCGGACACCGATGCACACGCCTACGCGCTGTATTACTACACACGTCCCGGTGATCACATCGGCTGGCATTACGACACCTCTTATTACGACGGCCGCCGCTACACGCTGCTGCTGGGCGTGATCGAAGAATCCTCGTGCCGGCTCGATTACGAACTGCACACGCGCGATGCGGATGTGCCCGATGAGCCGGGTTCGGTGCAGACCACCCCCGGCGGGCTGGTGTTCTTCGACGGCGACAAGCTGCGCCACCGTATTACGCCGGCCGGCGCCAACGAGATGCGGGTGTCGCTGACCTTCGAGTACGTCACCGATCCGGGCATGCGCCCGTGGCTGCGATTTATCTCCAATATGAAGGACGCGATCGCCTATTTCGGCTTCAGGCAGGTATTCAGGAAACTGGTCCCGGGCCAGAAGCGCCGCACATGACCCGAGCCGCCATGCTATTCCTGTCGATCGGCGCGGCGCTTTTCGTCGCGCTGCTCGCCTGGCAGGGATTCGGCTCCGTCGCGTCGACGTTCATGTCCGCGGGCTGGGGCCTGGTGGTGGTTGTCGCGTTCCACCTGGTGCCGCTGGTGCTGGACGCTGGCGCCATCTTTGTCCTGTTCGACCGTCGGGCCGGGCACGGCACCATGCGCGACGCACTGCGCGCGCGCTGGGCGGGCGAGTCGGTGAACAGCCTGCTGCCTGCCGGGCAGATCGGCGGGCCGGTGCTGATGGTGCGCTACCTGGCGCAGCGCGGCACGCGCATGCGCGATGCCGCTGCCGCCATTACGGTCAGCACCACCATGCAGGCGCTCGCGCAGTTGGTGTTCGCGTTTATCGGCCTGGCGCTGTTTGCCTTGTATGGCGGGCACGATGCGCTTTCGGATCTGCGCACGCCTACCCTGATCGTCACGGCTGTGCTGGCCTTGTGCATCGTGGCGTTCTACGTGATCCAGACGCGGGGTTTGTTCGGCCGGGTCCTGCGCGTGCTGTCCAGGCTGTTCGGCAAGCGCGACTGGTCCGGCCTGACGATGCGCGCCGATGCCGTGGATGCGGCCGTGCATGGCATATACCGCGACGGCCGCAAGGTGGCGAGCACCTTCGCGCTGAGCCTGGCCGGCTGGCTGGTCGGCACCGGCGAAGTCTGGCTGGCCCTGCATTTCCTGGGGCATCCGGTCAGCTGGCTCGATGCCTTGCTGCTGGAGAGCGTCGGGCAGGCCATTCGCGGCGCGGCCTTCGCCATTCCGGGGTCGCTGGGCGCGCAGGAAGGCGGCTACCTGCTGCTGGCCCCCATCGTCGGCCTGCCGCCGGATGCGGCACTGGCGCTGTCACTGGCCAAGCGCGCCCGCGAGATCGGGTTCGGCGCGCCGGGGCTGCTGTTTTTACATTTGAGTGAACGGAAATTCCAGCGGCGGCGTGCGGCCACGCCCGCTGAATCCCTGAAGTAGGTGGTGGTGGACCTGGCGGTGCGGCAACGCGCGCAAGTCAGGCCAGACACCGTGCGGTTTCAGTGATTCAGCGGGCCGGTCGCGTGCTGCCGATTGATTGATGCAATTTGCATGGGTGCGGAGAACGAATGCGAGCAATCATCCTTGCCGCGGGCCTGGGCCTGCGACTACAGCAACAGCCCGGGGAGCAGTTCCCGAAGTGCCTGCTGCGTTTTGACGGTATCACCCTGCTGGAGCGGCATCTGCGCATGCTGGATGCGGCGGGTGTGGACGAGATCGTGCTGGCGCTGGGTTTCCAGCCCGGGCACGTGGAAGCCGAACTGGACCGGCTCGGGCGCGACCCCTACCCGGAAATCGTGCTGAACCCACGCTACGACCTGGGCAGCGTGCTGACCGTGCATACGGTGGCCGATGCGCTCACGCGCGGCGGCGACGTGCTGCTGATGGACGCCGACGTGCTCTACGACGAGCGCATCCTCAGCGCGCTGGTGGCTGGCGACACCACCAACCGCCTGCTGATCGACCGCGATTTCGAAGCCGGCGACGAGCCGGTCAAGCTGTGCGTGAAGGATGGTATTCCGGTGGAGCTGCGCAAGCAGCTCGCGGTTGGCCTGGCGTACGACACCATTGGCGAATCGGTCGGGTTCTTCCGCTTCCAGGAGCAGACGGCGCGCCGCCTGGCGCAGATCGTCCAGGGCTATGTCGACAGCGGCCGCTCGAACATGCCGCATGAAGAAGCCGTGCGCGACCTGCTGCTCGAAGGCGGCCATGTATTCGATATCGCCGATGTGAGCGGCGCGCCGTGGATCGAGATCGATTTCCCGAACGATGTCGCGCGCGCGCGCGACGAAGTCTTGCCTGAATTGCAGCCGCTGGTTGGAGTACCGCAATGAACGCGATCGACCCGATTTTCTCGACTACCACCCGCACTGCCCGCCTGCGCCAGATGATTGTGGGCAACGAGCTGGAATTCATGATGGAAGCGCACAACGGGCTGTCCGCCCGCATCGTGCGCGAAGCCGGCTTCAAGGCCATCTGGGGTTCCGGCCTGGCCATCTCCGCCCAGTACGGCGTGCGCGACAACAACGAAGCGAGCTGGACCCAGGTCGTCGACACGCTGGAGTTCATGGCCGACGCCAGCGACCTGCCGATCCTGCTCGACGGCGACACCGGCTACGGCAACTTCAACAATGTGCGCCGCCTGGTGCGCAAGCTCGAGCAGCGCGGCATTGCCGGCGTCTGTATCGAGGACAAGCAGTTTCCCAAGACCAACAGCTTTATCGACGGCGAGCGCCAGCCGCTCGCCGAGATCGATGAGTTCTGCGGCAAGATCAAGGCCGGCAAGGATTCCCAGTCGGACGACAACTTCTCCATCGTCGCCCGCGTGGAAGCGCTGATCGCGGGCTGGGGCATGGACGAAGCATTGCGCCGCGCCGAAGCCTACCGCCAGGCCGGCGCCGACGCCATCCTGATCCACAGCAAGCTGTCGCGCCCGGACGAGATCCTGGCGTTCGCGCGCGAGTGGGCGGGCCGCGGCCCGCTGGTGATCGTGCCGACCAAGTACTACAGCACGCCGACCGACGTCTTCCGCAAGGCCGGCATCAGCGTGGTGATCTGGGCCAACCACCTGATCCGCGTGGCGGCATCGTCGATGCAGGCTGTGGCCAAGGAAATCCACGACAGCGAGACGCTCGTCAACGTCGAAGACCGCATCGCCACCGTCAACGAGATCTTCCGCCTGCAGGATGCCGGCGAATACTCGGCCGCCGAGAAGATGTACCTGTCCGGCTCGCAGGCGCCGGGCGCGGCCGTGGTGCTGGCGGCCAGCCGTGGCACGGGGCTGGAGCCCCTCACGGAAGACCGGCCGAAGGTGATGCTGCCGGTGGCAGGCAAGCCGCTGCTGCGCTGGCTGGTGGATGCCTTCAAGAAGCAGTCGATCAACGATATCACCGTGGTGGGCGGCTACCAGGCCAAGGCCATCGACACGGCGGGCGTCAAGCTGGTGCTCAACGAGCAGTACGCGCAGACCGGCGAGCTTGCGTCGCTGGCGTGCGCGGCCGATGCCTTGCATACCGACACCGTGATCGCCTACGGCGACCTGCTGTTCCGCAGCTATATCCTGCGCGACCTGCTGGAGAGCGACGCGCCGTTCAGCGTGGTCGTGGACTCCTCGCTTAGCACGGAATCGAACCGGAGCGTGCGCGACTTTGCCTACTGCTCCGCGCCGGACGACCGCGACCTGTTCGGCCAGAAGGTCTTGCTGCGCCATGTGTCCAGCAAGGGCCAGGAGCCGGGCGCCGGACAAGCGCAGGTGCCGCACGGCCGCTGGATCGGGCTGTTGAACGTGCGCGGCGAAGGGCGCGAGCGCCTGCAAAAGCGGATCGCCGAGCTGCGCACGCGCGACGATTTCAACACGCTGGACATGCCCGCGCTGCTCAATGCGCTGGTCGCAGCCGGCGAAGAGATCGAAGTGAAGTACGTGCACGGCCACTGGCGCGGCGTGAACGACCTCGACGATTTCCGCCGCGCGGGCGATTTCGCGCACACGCAAACGCCGTTCGCGGTTGGCGCAACGGACGCAGGGGAAGCCCGGTGATCGAAGCGGCACAGTTTGTCGAGGCCGCGCGCGCACGGGGCTTCGACTGGTATGCCGGCGTGCCTTGCTCGTACCTGACGCCGTTTATCAACTACGTGCTGCAGGACCCGACGCTGCATTACGTATCGGCGGCGAACGAAGGCGATGCGGTGGCGCTGATCGCCGGGGTGACGCTGGGCGCGCAAGACGGACGGCGCGGCATCACCATGATGCAGAACTCTGGCCTGGGCAACGCGGTGAGCCCGCTGACCTCGCTCACCTGGACCTTCCGCCTGCCGCAGTTGCTGATCGTTACCTGGCGCGGGCAGCCTGGCGTTGCCGACGAGCCGCAGCACGCGCTGATGGGACCGGTCACGCCGGCCATGCTCGACACCATGGAGATCCCGTGGGAGACCTTCCCGACCGATCCGGCCGAGGTGGGCCCGGCGCTGGATCGCGCGGTGGCGCATATGGATGCTACCGGCCGTCCATACGCGCTGGTCATGCAGAAAGGCAGCGTTGCGCCTTACGAACTGAAGCAGCAGGAGCGGCCCGTGCCGCGCGCCAGATGCACGCCGGTTTCGGCGGTGCGAGGCGCAGCGCAGGACGGCCTGCCTGCGCGCCGCGATGCCCTCCAGCGCGTGATCGCGCATACGCCCCTCGGCAAGACGGTGGTGCTGGCATCCACCGGTTTCTGCGGGCGCGAGCTCTATGCGCTCGATGACCGCGCCAACCAGTTGTACATGGTGGGCTCGATGGGTTGCCTGACGCCGTTCGCGCTTGGGCTTGCCCTCGTGCGTCCGGACCTGAAGGTGGTGGCCGTCGACGGCGACGGCGCGGCGCTCATGCGCATGGGCGTGTTCGCCACGCTCGGCGCTTATGGCCCGGCCAACCTCACGCACGTGCTGCTCGACAACGGCGCCCATGATTCCACCGGCGGCCAGGCGACCGTGTCGCCCAATGTCTCGTTCGCCGGCGTGGCGGCCGCTTGCGGATATGCCTCGGCGGTGGAAGGCGACCAGCTCGGCATGCTCGACGAGGCGCTCTCTGCTGCGGTGCAAGAATCCCCTGCCGGCCCGCGTTTCGTGGCGCTGTCGATCCGTGCCGGCACGCCGGACGGCCTGCCGCGCCCGACCATAACCCCCGTCGATGTGAAGACGCGCCTCGCGCGCCATATCGGCGCCGATCAAGGAGAGAAGTAAATGCTGCTACTCAACCCGGGTCCCGTGACCTTGTCGGAGCGCGTGCGCCAGAGCCTGCTGCAGCCCGACCTGTGCCACCGGGAAAGCGAGTTCTTCGATCTGCAGGACGAGGCGCGCGCGCGCCTGCTGGATATCTACAAGCTGGATCCCGCCGAATGGTCCGCGGTGCTGATGACGGGTTCCGGCACGGCGGCGGTCGAGAGCATGATCGCCGCGCTGGTGCCGGAGCAGGGCAAGCTGCTGATCGTCCAGAACGGCGTGTACGGCGAGCGCATTACGCAGATCGCCACGCAGTACCGCATTGCCCACGAGGTGGTCGCGCACGACTGGATGCAGGCCCCCGATCTCGGCCGCATTGCCGCCGCGCTCGACGCGGACCGCGCCATCACCCACGTGGCGGTGATCCACCATGAAACCACCACCGGCCGCCTGAACGACCTGCAAGCCCTCGACGCCCTGTGCCGCGCGCGCAATGTCGGCCTGCTGGTCGACGGCGTGAGCAGCTTCGGCGCGGAGGCGATCGATTTCGGCGGCAGCATCGCCGCGGTGGCGGCCACGGCCAACAAATGCCTGCATGGCGTGCCCGGCGCGTCCTTTGTCATTGTGCGGCGCAACGCGCTGGAACAGGCCGCCAGCCGGACCTACTACCTGGATCTCGGGCGCCTGGCGCGGCTGCAGGACCAGCGCAACACGCCGTTCACGCCGTCGGTACAGGCCTATTACGCGCTGGTGGAAGCCTTGCGCGAACTGCAGGACGAAGGTGGCTGGCGCGCGCGGCACGCGCGCTATGCGGCGCTGGCGGAACGCGCCCGCGCCGGGCTGGAGGCCCTGGGCATGCCGGCCCTGTGGCCGTCGGAGCAGTCCTCCGTGGTGTTGCGTGCCTACCGTTTGCCGGCTGGCCTGACGTACCCGCAGTTGCACGATGGCCTGAAGGAGCGCGGTTTTGTTATCTACGCGGGGCAGGGCGGCCTGTCGGCGGAGCTGTTCCGTATTTCCACGATGGGGAATATCCAGATGGATGACATCGAGCGTTTGCTGCAGGGCTTCAAGGCATTGACGCAGTAATCGCGCCGGCTGGTGCCGTTGTTATTTGTCACCGGCATTTTGTTTTTGCGGGCAAAGCACTAGCATGGGGTAATGGATGCGGCATTCCGGGTCCCGGACGTTGCCGCATCCAGCTGATTCTTGCGGAGGAATATAGCGATGCGTCGCCGTTTCCGCCTTGCCCTTGCCGGTTCCGGCAGCGCCGCCATTGCGATATCGGCAGCGCTTGTCCTCGCCACGGTCGTGCCGGGGAGCGCCGCGGCGGCTGGCCCCAGCGAGGCGCCCGCTGCCGCCGCCGGCGTTGACCGCTCTTCGCCGGATCGCATGGTCCGCGCCGCCGTCGAAGGCGTCATCTCCACCATCCAGGCCAACCCCGAAACCCGCAGCGGCGATCTCGACAAGATTACCGGCGTGGTGCGCAAACAGTTCCTGCCCTATACCGATTTCAAGCGCACCACGCGGCTTGCCGTCGGCAACGCCTGGCGCAGCGCCTCGCCGGAGCAGCAAAAGCAACTCTACGAACAGTTCGAGACACTACTGGTGCGCAGCTACGCGCTCTCGCTGTCGCAAGTGCRCGACCAGGCACTGAAATTCACCTATAGACCGGCGCGCTCCAGCGGCAACGATGTGGTGGTCGAATCCAGCCTGTTCAACAAAGGCGACGAAGTAAAAATCGATTACCGCCTGCAACGCGGCCCCGCGGGCTGGGCCATCTACGACATCAACATGAGCGGTGCCTGGCTGATCGAGATCTATCGGCGGCAGTTCGCCGACATCGTTGCGCGCAGCGGCATCGATGGCCTGGTCAAGTACCTGGTCAGCCATAACGCCGCTTGACGTCTGGCGCTACGCCTGCGTTGGATTTCGCCCGGCGATCAGCCGCGGCTCGCTACCGGGCACGCCAATCCACATGGCAACCCCGCTAGCGACCAGCATGCCCGCCAACAGATACAACGCATTGTCCATGCTGCCGGTGTGCGTCTTGATCTGGCCAATGACCCAAGGGCTGACAATGCCGCTGGTAATCCCGATGCTGCTGATAAAGGCAATCCCGGCAGCCGCTGTATGCGCAGGCAGGTGGCTGGGCGGCAATGCCCAGAAGATCGGCAGCGCGGCAAAGATCAGCACGGTCGCCACGGACAGCAGCGCGAGCATCGCCGCGAAGCTGTGCGGATGCAAGGTCAGCAACGCCAGTGCCAGCGCGCCGCCAGCCGTGCAGGCCAGGAAATGGCGATGCCGCTCGCCGCGCCGGTCCGAGTTGCKGGCAATCAGGATCAGGCCGACCGCGCCGATTGCATTCGGGATGACGGAATACAGGCTGATCGACATCACGTCGGTAATGCCAAAGTCCCGGATCATCAGGGGCATCCAGAAGCTCAGGGCGAGCGAGCCGCAGGTCAGCGAAAAGTAGATGAACGCGAACAGGTAGATGCGCGGGTTGCGCAGCGCCTGCACCAGCGCGCTGTAGGCGTGCGCATGCGTGGCGTTCCCGGCCGGGCCGTTGTGCGCGGCGAGGAAGGCCTTCTCCTTCTCGGTGAGCCAGCTCGCTTGCTGCGGGCCATCGACCAGGCACACCGCGGCGATCAGCCCGAGAACGATGGCGGGCGCGCCTTCGATGGCGAACATCCACTTCCAGCCGTAGAGGCCGAGCACGCCGGCCATGTCGCGCATGATCCAGCCCGAGATCAGCCCGCCCAGTACGCCTGCCACGGCAACCCCGGCAAAGAAGATCGCCATCACCGCCGCGCGCCGCCGCGCCGGGAACCAGTAGGTCAGGTACAGCACGATGCCAGGGAAGAAGCCCGCCTCGAACACACCGAGCAGGAAGCGCAGCGCATGGAAGTGCGTGGGGGTGGACACCCACATCATGCCGACCGAGGCCAGGCCCCACAGCAGCATGATGCGGGCAAAGGTGCGGCGCGCGCCGAAGCGGGCCAGCAGCATATTGCTGGGCACCTCGCACAGGACGTAGCCGACGTAGAACACGGCTGCGCCCAGCCCGTACATCGCATCGCTGAAGCCGAGGTCCTGCTTCATCTGCAACTGGGCAAAACCGATATTGATGCGATCGAGGAAGGAGATGACGTAGCAGACGAACAGGAAGGGGATGATGCGCAGCCAGATCTTCCGATAGAGCGCGTCTTCGTCGCGCACGGCAGCAGGCTGGGGCGCGACGGCCCCTGCAGAGGAATAAGTCATGGATGGTCTCCGGGAACGCGGGCTTTGATCGTTGAATAGCCCTGGATGCCGACGTCTTGCGCGCCTGGGCAAAGAGTGGAAGCGGCGGGCGCGGCCCGCCGCGATCAGGCTTGCGCCATGCGATCCTGCGCCGCGCCCTCCCGCGCCAGTTGCATGGCCGAGAGCAGCGTGCCGTGGTCGCCGATATGATTGGCCAGCAGCAGGATCAGCCGCGCATTGACCGCCCGGCTCTGGCCGTCGTCGAGATCGCGGTGCATGTCGATCAAGGCTTCGTAGAAGTCGTCGGGGCGCGTCAGGTTGGGGTCTGTGTTGAGTGCCATCGCTCTGTCTCCGATTCGGCATGTCGCCGGAATTTCTATGCCGCCACGGCGGCAGCCGCTTGCGTCGCTGGTGCCACTGCTGCCGCTCCTGCCTCCTGCATGCGCGGCGCCTTGCCGGTTGCGCGGGCCAATGCCTGCTCGATGCTTGCGGCGTCAGCCTGCCGCCAGCGCGCGCACACATGCTGGTCCGGGCGGATCAGGTACAGCGTGCCGGGCTGCGCGCCGTAGCGCTGTGCCGCCAGGCCTTCGATATCGCGCAGTACAGTTACGCCTTGCGTTGCGGCGGCTTGCCCGGCGGCCACTTCGCCGCCGTCGACCACGACCACCTTGAGCGGCAACGCGCCTTGCCGCAGGCGCTGCAGCGCTTGCAGGCTGTTGGCATCGAGCGCGCCAAAGACCAGGGCCGTGAACTGCCCGCCCAGCTGCGGCAACAGCCATCCCGGGCCTTGCTCCGTCGATACAGGCGCATCCACGCAGGCCGCGCCGGGCGTCATGCCGCCGGCAAACTCGCTAGTGTCGGGCGTATTGAGCGGCGAATCGTGCAACACGCAAGGCAGGGAAAGCCGTCCGCTGTTCACGAGCTGCCGTGCGAACGCATGCTGCCTCGACAGGTTCAGCACGGCATCGCGGAACACCTTGCTGACCGCGCTCTTCGGCGTAATGAAGTCGGTCGAACGCGTCGAGTTGCGGATGTTCTCGTCGGCGGCGTACTCGCGCTCGCTCGCATAGGTATGGAGCAGGCTGTCCGGCGCGTAGCCCTGGAGCACGAAGGCCAGCTTCCAGGCGAGGTTCTCCGCATCCTGCACGCCGCTGTTGGCGCCGCGCGCGCCGAACGGCGAGACGCCATGCGCGGAGTCGCCGGCAAACAGCACGTTGCCATGGCGGAAGCTGTCCATGCGCAGGCAGGAGAAGGTATAGACGCTGACCCACTCCAGCTCGAACTTCACATCGGGCCCGAGCAGTGCCTGCACGCGCGGAATCACGCGCTGCGGCGTCTTCTCCAACACGGGATCGGCATCCCAGCCGAGCTGGAAGTCGATGCGCCAGACATTGTCGGGCTGGCGGTGCAGCAGCACGGACTGGTTCGGATGGAAGGGCGGATCGAACCAGAACCACCGCTCGGTGGGGAATTCGGCTTCCATCTTGACGTCGGCGATCAGGAAGCGGTCCTTGAAGGTGCGACCCTTGCTGTCCAGGCCCAGCAGCTTGCGCAGCGGGCTGCGCGCGCCGTCGGCCGCCACCACGTAGCGGCCGGTGAGCGCGTAGGGGCCGTCCGGGGTATCGACGCTCAGCACCACGGTGGCGTCCGGCGTGCCGGCATGGCACTGCTCGACGCCCACCACCTTGTGCTTCCAGCGGATGTCCAGGTTCGGCAACTGGCGCGCGCGGTCGAGCAGGAAGCCCTCGACGTAGTACTGCTGCAGGTTGATGAAGGCCGGCCGCTGGTGCCCGGCTTCCGGCAGCAGGTCGAAGCTGTAGACCTGCTCGTCGCGCACGAAGACCTTGCCGACGTTCCAGCAGACGCCCTTGTCCACCATGCGGTCGCCACAGCCGAGCCGGTCGAAGATATCCAGCGTGCGCTTGGCGAAGCAGATCGCGCGCGACCCGCTCGACAGGGTGCAGTCATCGTCCACCAGCACGACCGGCACGCCCTGCCGGGCCAGGTCGATCGCGGTGGCCAGCCCGACGGGGCCGGCGCCGACGACGATGACGGGGTGAGGATTGCCTGCCTGTGCCAGCCGCTGCTCGGGGCAGGGCTGGTAATCAAATGACAGGTTCTGGTAGTCGTTGCTCATGCCTGTGTCTCCATCCACTCTGCTCGGCCATGCCTTGGTGGCCGTCCATGCGGCAATCAGCCTGCCGTGCCTTCAGTGCTGCAGCGCGGCCCACATTTCCTGGTCGCGCTGCGCGGTCCAGATGCGCGGATGGGCGATGCCGCTGGCCTCGTCGAAGGCGCGCGACACGTCGAACGGCAGGCAGTGCTCGTAGATGAAGACATGGCCGAACTTCGGGTCCATCGACTTGCGCGTATGGGCCATCGCGTTCTTCAGGTCGAGGCGGTCCACCACCGCTTCCCTGCCGGCCTGGAACAGCGTGGTGACGAAATCCCTGGTGTATGCGATGCCCTTCCCGACCTCCTCCGGGTTGGTGAGGGCGGGGCCGCGTCCGGGAACCAGTTTCTCGGCGCCCAGTGCCTGCAAGGCATCGAGCGTGGCCGGCCACTGCGCAAGCTGCGCATCGCCGCAGTAGCACGCAGCGTCGTATTCCACCAGGTCGCCGGAGAACAGCACCTTCTGCGAAGGCAGCCAGACCACGGTGTCGCCCTTGGTATGGCCGGAGCCGAGGTGCGCGATGCGGACTTCGAGCTTGCCGAGGTACAGCGTGATTTCCTTCTCGAACACCAGCGTCGGCCAGGTCAGTCCGGGCACGGTCTCCACGCCGGCGAACAGGCGCGGGAAGCGCTCGATCTCCGATTTCATATCCGCCTCGCCGCGCTCCACGATCATCTCGTAGGTGCCGCGGCTGGCGATGACCTGCTGTGCGCCTTCGGCGAAATAGGCCGATGCGCCCAGCACGCGCACTGCGTGGTAGTGCGAGAGCACGACGTACTTGATGGGCTTGTCGGTGACCGCGCGGATCCTGGCGATCAGGTCCTGCGCCATGGCGGGCGTGGCGGTGGTGTCGACGATCAGCACGCCATCGTCGCCGATGATCACGCCCGAGTTGGGGTCGCCTTCGGCCGTGTACGCGTAGGCGTTCTCGGAGAGCTGGGTGAAGGTGATTTTCTTGGTTTCCAGGTCGGCCTGGGATGCGAATGCCTTGCTCATGCTTGCCTTTTCTCGTGTGTCTTGCGTGGGGGGGAAAGACGAGACAGGGGGTGCCGCCGGGCCGCATGGCGAAGACTGTCTCGCCCCGTATTGACTCTGTTACTGCACCGGTATCGGGGTAAGGCCATCTTAGAAATCGGAGAAAAATTAGTCAATAACAAATTGAATTGTTTTTGACTAAACCACAGAGAGGGCCGGATGCGGCACAGAAAACCAAGGGGAAACCCTGGGTCATAGCGGGAACGGGGCGCCGCGTCGATTACTATCTTGGTTTTCAAGCGAGAGGCGAATGGCACGATCAGCGGGCAACACGTCGGATGCCGGCGGCGGGGAGAAAGCGCAGCGCGGCATACAGAGCGTCGAAGTCGGCGGCCGCTTCCTGCGGGCGCTGGCGGATGTCCGTGCGCCCATGACCCTGGCCGACCTCGCGGCCAGCGTGGGGATCCCACCCCCGCAGGCGCACACTTACCTCGTCAGCCTTGTGCGGCTTGGCCTGATCAAGCGCGACCATCTCTCCGGGCGCTACGAGCCGGGTCCGCTGGCGCTGCAACTCGGCATGCTGCATCTCGATCACGATCCGGCGTACCGGGCAGCGGTGCCGCGCGTGGCCGCGCTTGCCGCGTCGTGCGGGTTCAGCGTGGCGATTTGCGCCGCCGGGCCGCAGGGGCCGACCATCGTCCGCTATGCGCATGCCGGTTCGCCCTTGCATGTGAACCTGCACGTCGGCTCGGTCATGTCGCTGTCGGCTACCGCGACCGGCCGCGTGTTCTGCGCGTTCCTTCCATCCGGGCAATGGCAGGCGATCTGGCAACAGCAGCAGCCGGGGGACACGCCCGCCGCCGCCTTCGGCGCCACCCTGGCCGCCATCCGCGAGCGCGGCATCGAGCGCAGCATCGATGCGCCGAGCCCGGCCGTCAGCAGTCTCAGCGTGCCGGTGCTCGACGCCACCGGCCGGCTGCGCCTGGCGCTGACCGTGGTGGGATCGAGCGGCGCCATCGACATGGATTGGCGGGGTCCCGTGGCACTGGCACTGCTCGACACCGCGGCGGCCATCCGTGACGCCATCGCCGGCACTCCCGCATGACCCCATGATCCCGACGACCATGCCCAACGACGATAGCCAGGGCGAAGCCGCCAAACCGCAGCGCGGCATCCAGTCGCTCGACAACACCGGCCAACTGCTGGCGGCGCTGGTGGCCGCGGGGCGGCCCCTGCCATTGCGCGATCTCGCGCGCGCGGCCGGCATGCCAGCCGCCAAAGCGTTCCCGCATCTCGTCAGCCTGCAGAAAATCGGCCTGCTGGCGCGGGACGCGGCGGGCAACTACCGGTCCGGCCCGCTGGGCCTCGAACTCGGGCTGATCGCCTTGCAGCGGCTATCGCCGACCCGCGAAGCCGAGCCGGAAGTGATCGAACTGGCGGGCACGACCAGCCTGAGCGTGGCCATGGCGGTGCTCGGCCCGCTGGGGCCAACGGTGGTCCGCCTGGAGGAAGCCGCGCGGCCGCAGCACGTCAGCCTGCGGGTCGGTACCGTGCTGTCGCTGGTCAATACGGCAATCGGCAGGCTGTTTGCGGCGCACTTGCCGGCGCACGTGTTGATCGGCCTGCTGGCCCAGGATGAACTTCGGCTGGCGGGTGTGCCGAAGGCGCAGGTCGTCGAAGCGGCCGGCGGCGCCGCCGAAACGCTCGCGCCGGCGTATGCCGCCCGGCTGGCGCAAATCCGCGCGCAGGGCATCGACAATGCACTGAGCCGGCCCGTCCCGGGGATCGACACGCTCGCCGCAGCCGTGTTCGACCATACCGGCAGCCTCGCGCTCGTCATCGCGCTGATTGGCACGACAGGCAGCTTCGATAGCGACACTGGTGGCGCGACGGCCAGCACCCTGTTGCAAGCGGCGCGGCGATTGTCGTGGCGGTTCGGCGCGATGGCGCCGGCCGTGGGGATCGGCCCTGGATGCTGATCGCCTGGCGCTTGCCGTCAAGCACCTGGCGCAGCGCCGCCGCCATGATGCCCGCCCGTCAGCGCACGGTCGACGCGTCCTGGCCGAACAACAGCCGCCTGGACGCTTCGTCGACCACCGGCGCGGTATTGATCGTCTTCGCCAGCGCATAGGCGCGCTCGGTGGCGGGGCGCGCGCGTATGCGGGCGAACCATGCTGCCAGGTGCGGGAAGTCTTCAAGATTCTGGCGCTGCCTTTCATGCGGCACGATCCACGGATAGCAGGCGATGTCCGCAATCGCGTAGTCGGCACCGCAGATGTACGCCCGCCCGTCCGCCAGGTGCTTGTTCAGCACGCCATACAGCCGCGCCGTTTCCTTCACGTAGCGCTCGATGGCATAGGGCAACGGCTCGGGCGCGTATTGCACGAAATGGTGGTTCTGGCCTGCCATCGGCCCGAGCCCGCCCACCTGCCAGAATAACCATTGCAGCGCCATATTGCGGCCACGCAGGTCCGCCGGGATAAAGCGCCCGGTCTTGTCGGCCAGGTACAGCAGGATCGCGCCCGACTCGAAGGTGGCGACCGGCTCGCCGCCATCGGCCGGCGCCAGGTCGACGATGGCCGGGATGCGGTTGTTGGGCGAGATCTCCAGGAAGGCCGGCTCGAACTGTTCGCCGCGGCTGATATTCACCGGGACCACGCGATAAGGCAGGCCGGCCTCTTCGAGAAACATCGTGATCTTGTGGCCGTTGGGGGTGGTCCAGTAGTACAGATCGATCATGGGGATGGTCCTGTTGTGGCGCATGGCATGCCCGGGAGAGCGGGACGCCTGGACGAGCTTGCGTGCAGGTGGATTATAGGATTGCCTCTTGCTGGCAATAAGGTCGATCCTACGTCAATGTATATACGTCCATGCATATCAAAGGGGGGGAATGAAGCTGCAAATCGCGAAATGGGGCAATAGCCTCGCGCTACGTATTCCAGCTGATTACGTTCGCCACGCTGGTCTTAACGAGGGCGACCAAGTGCAGGCCAACCTGACTGTCGACGGCGCTATAAGCATTCGCGCGGCCAAATGGGACCGGAAGGCTTTCGCGCAAGAACTGGAGTCGACGCGCGAGGCGATGCCGATGACGGAGTCAGTCATGGAGGAACTGCGGCACGGAGCACGCTACTGATGGTGTACTGGCGGCGCTCTACGTGAATGAGCCGATGAGTTCCGCTGTTTCTCGAGTTTTGAGCGCCTGGCGGAGCGCTCCTTATCGCCTGCCTCACGGGCTCACGTCTCAAGGGGTAACTCCGTCATAGTGCCGCGGCACACAGTGAAACGCCCCGCGCAAGGCGGGGCGTTCAACCGATCAACCAGTTCAACTGGCCTGGCGCGCTGGTTCACGCGAGCCGGCACCCGTGCTCACGCGAGCGCGGGGTAGTCGATATAACCTTCGGCGCCCGGGTGGTAGAAGGTCTCGGGCTGAGGCGCGTTCAGCGGCGCGTCGATCTGCAGGCGGCGCGGCAGGTCGGGGTTGGCGATGAACAACTGGCCAAAGGCCACCGCATCGGCTTCGCCGGCTTGCAGCACGTGCTCGGCCGTTTCCTTGGTCATCTTCTCGTTGGCGATATACGCACCGCCGAAGGCCTGCTTCAGCGCAGGGCCGAGGCGGTTGTCGCCGAGCGCTTCACGCGAGCAGATAAAGGCGATGCCGCGCTTGCCGAGTTCGCGCGCCACATAGCCGAAGGTGGCGCCGAGGTCGGAGTCGCCCATGTCGTGGATATCGGCGCGCGGCGCCAGGTGCACGCCCACGCGCGATGCGCCCCATACGTCGATGCAGGCGTCGGTCACTTCCAGCAGCAGGCGGGCGCGGTTCTCGATCGGGCCGCCGTAGGCGTCGGTGCGCTTGTTGGTGCTTTCCTGCAGGAACTGGTCGAGCAGGTAGCCGTTGGCGCCGTGCACTTCCACGCCGTCGAAGCCGGCGGCCTTGGCGTTTTGCGCGCCGTGCCGGTAGGCGGCGACGATGCCGGGGATTTCATCGGTCTCCAGCGCGCGCGGCGTGACAAACGGGCGCTTGGGGCGCACCAGGCTGACGTTGCCCGCGGCCGCGATGGCGCTGGGCGCCACCGGCAGTTCGCCGTCGAGGAAGACCGGGTCGGAAATGCGGCCCACGTGCCACAGTTGCAGGAAGATGCGGCCGCCGGCGGCGTGCACGCCATCGGTCACCTTTTTCCAGCCAGCGACTTGATCGTCGGACCAGATGCCCGGGGTGTCGGCGTAGCCGACGCCTTGCGGGGTGACGGCGGTGGCTTCGCTGAGGATCAGGCCCGCCGAGGCGCGCTGCACATAGTACTCGGCCATCAGGGCATTGGGCACGCGGCCGCCGCCGACTGCGCGCGAGCGCGTCAGGGGCGCCATGATGACGCGGTTGGGAAGATCGAGGTCGCCGATACGGATCGGATCAAAGAGTGTAGGCATGGCTATTGGTCTTGGTACCGAGGAGGGTGAAGCACCGTTGGTGCGGAATCGGCGCTAGCGCGCCGCTTGTGTTGCGCAGCGCAGGGCGCCGCCAGTTCCTACAGATCGCTATGCATGTGATCGAGGAAAGCCTGGATGGTCTCTTCGTTGCGCTTGAAAAAAATCCATTGGCCAACCCGCTTGGACGTCACCAGCCCGGCGCGCTGCAAGGTGGCGAGGTGAGCCGACACAGTGGATTGCGACAAGCCGGTGCGCGCGTCGATCAGGCCCGCGCAGACGCCCAGCTCAAGCGGGTAGTCCTGGATGGCGAAGTTCTCCTGCGGCGATTTCAGCCAGCCCAGGATATTGCGTCGCACGGGGTTTGCCAGCGCTTTGTGGATGGCGTCGATGTCGATCGGGTTCGCGTCGGGGGTGGCGTCAGGGTTCACTGCTGTCAGATTGTCAGGGAAGGGGTCGATGCTTCGCTGTCAGGCGAAACAAATATCTGCTTCTCACAAAATTAATATCGTCACTATACGATATACGTTCCGACTTCGCTGGCGTGATGAAAGCATCACCAATTGGCCTCTCCGTGCGAAGGGTTTTGGCGGTTTCCAACCTGGTTGCTTTGGAAGGCCATGATGGCTAGACCTCACCTGGTTTTTTAACGAAACCAATCGGAGCCTGTCATGCCATTCAACCCTGGAGGCGCCGTCGCAGGCGCCCAAGTCAACCAAAACCGGTCCGCTCGCGTAAGAGCGGTATCACCCCGCGTTGTCCGAGATAAGGCAGGCCATCCATGCGCTTCAGGTTTTCACGTGTGATGCCGGTGCTGCTGTTGGCGGCCGCTGCCGGCCTGCTGGGCGCGTGCGCGCAGGGCGGCGGCGTGCCGAACAGCGGCGCGCCGGTGGCCCTGAAGCCGGCCGACCTGCACTGGCTCAACACTGTCACCTTCGGTGCCGACCAGGCCAGCATCGAGCGGCTGCGCAAGCTGGGCCGCGAGCGCTATCTCGATGAACAGCTCGAGGCACCCGCCACCGATACCGGCGAACTCGCCGCCGCCATCGGCGCGCTGAGCATTGCGCAGCAGAGCGGCGAGCAACGGCTGCGCAGCGTGCGCGCCGAGCAGCAGCGCATCAATACGCTCGCCGACGATGCCGAAAAGCAAAAGGCGCGCGAGGCGCTCAACCGCAGCGGCAACGAGGTGCTGCTCGATACCAGCCGGCGCCACTTGCTGCGCGCGCTCTACTCTACAGCGCAGTTGCGCGAGCAGATGACGTGGTTCTGGATGAACCACTTCAGCGTGTATGCCGGCAAGGGCGCGGTGCGCTGGGTGCTGGCCGATTACGAGGACAAGGCGGTGCGCCCGCATGCACTGGGCAAGTTCCGCGACCTGCTGATGGCCACGGTGACCGCGCCGGCCATGCTGGAGTACCTGGACAACGCACAAAGCGCGGTCAACCGCATCAACGAGAACTATGCGCGCGAGCTGATGGAGTTGCATACGCTGGGTGTGTCCGGCGGCGCCAGCGGTTCGCGCTATTCGCAGCAGGACGTGCAGGAACTGGCCCGCGTGCTGACCGGTCTCGGCATCAACGGCAGCGGCCAGCCGCCGAAGTTGCCGCCGCAAATGCAGGCGCTTTACCGTGCCGACGGTGTGTTCGAGTTCAACCCGAACCGGCACGACTTCGGGCCCAAGACCTTGCTCGGCCATCGTATCGAGCCGAGCGGCTTCCACGAGGTAGAGCAGGCCGTGGACATGCTCAGCCGCGAGCCCGCCACAGCGCGCTTTATTGCCTGCAAGCTTGCTGCGTACTTTGTTGGCGATGCGCCGCCGCCGTCGCTGGTCAACCGCATGGCGGCCACCTTCACGCGGAGCGACGGCGATATTGCTGCGGTGCTGCGCACCATGTTCCTGTCGCCGGAGCTGAATGCAACGCTCGCCTCGGGCAACCGCAAGTTCAAGGAGCCGATGCAGTTCGTGGCCTCGTCGCTGCGGCTTGCCTATGACGGCCGCACGGTGGCCAACCTGCGTCCGGCCATCGGCTGGCTCAACCAGCTCGGCGAGCCGCTCTATGGCCGCATCACGCCGGACGGTTTCCCGGCCGCGGAGAGCGCCTGGGCCAGTTCGGGGCAGATGGTCAAGCGCTTCGAGATTGCCCGTGCCATCGGCTCCGGGCAGGCCGGATTGTTCTCCAGGGACGATGGCAAGCCCGCCGAGCGCACCGGATTTCCGCAACTGAGCAACCGTGTGTTTTTTGACAGCATCGAGCCGATTCTCGGGCCAGCCACGCGTACTGCGATGACGCAGGCGGCTTCGCAGGCGGAGTGGAACACCATCCTGCTTTCCTCTCCCGAGTGGATGCAGAACTGAGCGGCCCCGCCTTGGACCAAGGAGCACCCCATGCAACGACGTGAATGGCTCAAGGGCGCCGGGCTGGCCGGACTGGCCGCGCTGGCGCCCGGCATCGTCGCGCGCGCCTACGCGCTGCCGCAGCAGGCCGATGCGCGTTTCCTGCTGGTGTTCCTGCGCGGTGGCTACGATGCCACCAATGTGCTGGTGCCCGCGGGCAGCGATTTCTATTACGCGTCGCGCCCGACCATCGCCATCGCCAGGCCGGTTGCGCAGGGCGCCCCGGCCGATCCGCGCGCCGCGCTGTCGCTGGCGGCGGCCTTCGACGCTGGCGCGGGCAGGGGCATCGACACCTGGGCGCTGCATCCCGCGCTCAAGGACAGCCTGCTGCCCTTGTGGCAGAAGCAGCAGCTTGCCTTCGTGCCATTCGCGGGCACCGACGACCTGTCGCGCAGCCACTTCGAGACGCAGGACGGCGTCGAGGCCGGATTGCCGCTGGCCGGCGACGGGAAGGGCGGCGGGCGTGTCGATGCCTCGCTGCGCGGCACCGGCTTTCTCAACCGCTTGGCCGAATCCATGGGTGGACGTGCCGCGCCGGTGGCTTTCACCGACGGCTTGCCGATGGTGCTCAGCGGCGCGCTCAGCGTACCCAACGTCTCGCTCAAAGGCACTGGGCGCACGCCCTTCGACGAGCGCCAGACGCGCGTGCTGGCCCGGATGTATCGCGGCACGCGGTTCGAGTCGCTGATCAATGAAGGCTTCGAGCTGCGGCAGACGGTGGCGCAGGAGGCCGAGGCCATGCAGCGCCGCAACAGCATGATGGTCGCGAACCTGCCCGCGCAGGCCGAAACGGATATGGCCGGCCGCATGGAGGAAATGCAGGCGGCCAACCGCCGCGCGCTCAGCGCCAAGGGCTTCGAGCTGGAAGCGCGGCGCATGGCAAGCCTGATGCGCGATCGCTTCAATCTCGGCTTTATCGACGTGGGTGGCTGGGATACGCATGTGAACCAGGGCGGCGCGCAGGGACAACTGGCCAACCTGCTGGACAACCTGGGGCGCGGCGTCGCCGGCTTCGCCGACGAGATCGGTCCGACGTGGAGCAAGACCACGGTGGTGGTGGTCTCCGAGTTCGGCCGCACGTTCCGCGAGAACGGCACGCGCGGCACCGACCACGGCCACGGCACGGTGTACTGGGTGGCAGGCGGCACCGTGCGCGGCGGGCGCATTGCCGGCGAGCAGGTCGCGGTGGAGCAGCGTACGCTGAACCAGAATCGCGACTGGCCGGTGCGCAATGAATACCGCGCCATGCTGGGCGGCGTGTTCAAGCGCCTCTATGGGCTGGACGACGCGCGGCTGGCGCATGTGTTTCCCGGTAGCCGCGCGGTGGATATCGGACTGGTCTAGCGTCGTTCCCAGCCCTTGGCCAGGGGGTTTTGTTGCGCCGCAATGCTGCTTCGGCAGCTTGTTCCGGGGTCCGTGTCTGGCGCGAAAGCGGGGCGGCTGAGCGGCGGCACCCGCGCATGGCCCGGGCTTTCCACGGGCCGAGGCGGGTCCTATGCTATGCAGACGCCGCCGTCACCGGGGAGCTTGCCGTGTCCGTCCGCCCTTCCCTTTCTTCCGCGCAGATCGCCATGACGGCGCTCGCCAGCGCCGCCATGCTGGCTTGTCCCGCGCGCGGCGCCGACAGCGACCAGGAAAACCGTGGCCACGATCCCTTCTTCCAGGTCTCTTCGCGCATCGCCAACTGCCCGGAGCCACTCGGCCCTCGCGTGGACGCAGCGCAATGGCGGCGCGACGCGCATCACCGGATCGAGGACGGCAACCACTGCTATGTGGAAGGCCGTTGCCGCCTGGCCAATTCCTACCAGTACGAGCAGGAGATCGTGGAAAGCGTGCAGCGCCGCCTGCAGTCGCTGTCGCTAGCCATGCCGGGCTGGCAGGATTCCACGCTGTGGCTCACGGTGCGGGGGCGCTGGCTGCTGGTGCAGGGTTGCCTGGGGCGCGGCTTTGCGCGCCAGCCTTTCATGGCGGCGTTGCGCAACGTGGCGGATGTGGAAGTCGTGATCGACCAGACCACGCAGGATCCGGCACATGGGGTCCCCTACCCGCTGTTCGATGGTCGCCAGGGCGCGGCGGGGACGGCCCAGCCACAGGCGGCCGGAGCGCCGAAGTAAGCATTTTCCTGGTATGTGTGGATTCTTCAGCGCCGGGACCAATCCAGGTTGTGGGCCGTCATGCCAAGTGCTACCTTCGAGGCATGCTGGCGGCCCGGCCGGGCCAAATTCCCTCTGTCCGGGGGAATCGCCAGTGCGAGGTTTCTCGCTTGGGACAAGACATGTATGCTCACCCTGACGGGCCGAAGCGCGCCTACCGAAGACTGGGCGCGGTTTTATTTTCACTGCTGCTAGGCGGGCTTGCCGATGACGGGATGGCACAGCAAGGCCGGATTGACAGCGCGCCTGCCGAGGGCGTGCCCGGCACCATCTGCGACGCACCATGGTTCCGGTCGGGCGCGCGCGCGCAGATGGAGGCCAGTGGCGACATGCCGATGTCCATCACCATGACCATCCGGCATCCCGCGATCACGGAAAAGGGCTGCAGCGCATGGCTGGCGATCCACTCGAAGTCGGCGCTGGCGGCCATGATGGGCCCGCCGGTCGTCATGGACCAGGTGCACAGGATGAGCTTTGACAGGGACGCGACCGGTTCGGTGGCCAGCGTGAGCAGCCAGCACGCCACCATCAATGCGCAGGCGCGCTATACGCGGCTGTTCGGGCAGGCTTCGTTCCAGGGCAAGGGCGTGCTGACCTACGCGGGCCTGGCTGTGCGCGAGGGCGTGGTGTTGCCTGGCGAGACCCTTAGCTCCAGCCTGGACCTGGAGATACACAGCCTGTCAACGGGCGAACTGGTCACTACCATTCGTGCCCCCTCGGCCTCGGTCTCCGTTGGCGAGCGCCGGGTCGGCCGCGCGCAATCCATCGACACCGCGATGGGCCGCCGCCAATGCATGCCCATCACCTATGAGAAGCGTACCTCGCTGGGGCCGTTGTTGATGGGCGACGAAGTCATCCAGACCGAGCCGGCGGTCATGAACGTCACCGACTGGTACTGCCCGACCGAGGCGTTTGTGCTGCGCACGGAAGTGCGGCAGAAAGGGAAGGTCGAGAGGATCGATACGACGGCGATCGGCATGGACGAGGAGGCGCCATGAGTGACGATATGGATCTGCTGCCGGTGCTGCGGCAGCTCGAAACCGAAATGCACCAGCCTGCCGCCCGCGGCGACAGGAATCGGCTGGACGCGCTGTTGCACGAGGACTTCCTGGAGTTCGGCAGGTCCGGCGGCGTCTATACCAAGGCCGATACCCTGGACGAATTGCCCTCCGAAGCCGCCTCGGGCACGATCTGGGCGCAGGACTTCGCGCTGCGCCCGCTCGGGCCGGGTGTCGCCATGCTGACCTACCGGTCGGCGTGCCGGCGGCCGGAAGGCGGCCTGGATCGGCACACCCTGCGCGCGTCGATCTGGAAACTGACCGACAAGGGCTGGCAGATGTATTTTCATCAGGGCACGCCGGCTGACTCTTTTCTACTTGATGAGTTGCAACCCGGCTGACTTTGCCGCCTTTGTGTCAAAGGTCGCCGTGTATTCGCATTGTGCGTCGTGGCAGGCACGTTCGATCAAGCAGTCCGCAAAGTCGGCTGATGAGGAAGCGAATAGCCTCACGGCTTTCCAAACGGTCTCCGACGCTTCAACGGCCAACTCCTTCGTGCGCAGTAGCGTCTCGATGACCCGGACGATAGCGTCGCGTTGCGCGTCGTAGCATTTGCTCAACACCCAGACGAGCTCGACCAGTGCTACTTGTGTCACGTAGCCTGGCCGCTCGGAAGATAGCGATTCGATCAGGGCGTTGGCTCGAGGCGACTGGACGGGATCGTCCTGGGCAAGATAACGAACAAGTACGTTGGTATCGAGGCCAATCATCGTGCCGACGCTCCCTGTTCGGCGATGGCCATGTTCATGTCCTCCACTGAGACTGGCCGTTTCGGCGTGCCAATGATGCCCTTCAGGGCTGTTACCGATTGAATGGCCGGAACAACTTCATATCGGCCGGATTGTTCGTTCATGATGAATTCGATTCGGTCACCTGAACTTAACCCTAGTGCATTGCGCACGTCGACAGGGATGGTGACCTGCCCCTTCGAGGTCATGGTAGCTGACGTCATGGCGCGTTCCCGTGGCGGCTGATTTCCTTACTTTAATGTAAGGATAACGAAACCTCAAGCTGTGCATCGTGGCAACGATCTGCAAATAAAAAATAGCTTGCAATTAAATAGTGCGCAATATAAAGTTCAGCCCATGGACACGAAACGCACCTCCCGGACCCCGCAAGCAGCACCTGACGCGCTGGCCAATGGCGCGTCCGCGCTGTTGCTGGACCAGCAGTTCTGCTTTTCCGTGTACGCCACGTCACTGGCGCTGAACAAGCTGTATCGGAAGCTGCTGGCGCCGCTGGGCCTGACTTATCCGCAATACCTGGTGATGATGGTGCTGTGGGAGGCCGATGGCCTGACGGTTTCGGAAATCGGCGCGCGGCTGCATCTGGATTCGGCAACGCTGACCCCGTTGCTCAAGCGCATGGAAGCCCAGCAACTGGTGCGGCGCGAGCGTGCCACCGCCGACGAGCGGCAGGTGATAATCTCGCTGACTGTCGAAGGTCATGCGCTGAAGGAGCCGGCGGAAGCCGTGCCTCGCGCGGTGCTGTGCGCCTCGGGGTGCAGTGTCGATCAGATCGTGGCGGTGAAGGCCGAGCTCGACAAGCTGCGCGAGCGGTTTGCCGAAGCGGGGGCCTGAGCAGGATGAAGGCCCCGGCGCCGCGCCAGCGGCTGATGCCGGATGGGCTGGTCAGGATGACGGCCCCTTTGTATTGTGATTTATATAGTGAGCTATTTAATAGCTAGCTATTTAGCGTGGAAAGCTCCAGGGCTTTCTCGAACCGAAGGCTCGATGAGCCAATGTTTATCCCTTGTCAGGAGTGTCATCATGTCGATCGAAAAAGTCCTCTACCGTGCCGCCGCCACCGCAACCGGAGGCCGTGACGGCCGCGCCGTGTCTTCCGACAACGTGCTGGACGTCAAGCTGGCCACGCCGCGCGAACTCGGCGGCGCGGGTGGCGAGGGCACCAACCCGGAACAACTGTTCGCGGCGGGCTACTCGGCTTGTTTCATCGGTGCACTGAAGTTCGTCGCGGCCCGCGACAAGATAGCGCTGCCTGCCGATACCGCCATCACCGGGCAGGTTGGCATCGGCGTAATTCCCACCGGGTTCGGCATCGAGGTGGACCTGAACATCGCGTTGCCGGGCCTGGACCGCGCCGTCGCGCAGTCGCTGGTCGAAAAGGCCCACATCGTCTGCCCGTACTCGAATGCCACGCGCGGCAATATCGACGTGCGTCTCAACCTGGTCTGAGCATCGTTTCCCGGGCGGCCGGCGCGGACTCCCGTGCCGCTCACCCGGGAGCCGGCCCTGCGCGATGCTCTAGAATGAGCCTCCCCGCGCATGGGCCGGCTCGCCCGTCCTGCGCGCAAACAGCAGACGGACTACGGAGCCCAGTGCGCTACGAACTCACCGACTTGCGCCTGTTCCAGGCGATCGCGGAAGCACAGAGCCTGTCCAGTGGCGCCTGCGCCATCCATATCACGGCATCCGCCGCCAGCTACCGCCTCAAGAATCTCGAACACGCCATGGGCACGGCCTTGTTCGTGCGCAGCTCGCGCGGCATGGAGCTCACGCCTGCCGGCGAAACCCTGCTGGTGCACGTGCGTGACCTGCTGCGGGGCGTGGAGCGCATGCATGGCGAGGTAGGGCGGTTCTCCGCCGGCCTCAAGGGGCATATCCGGCTGCTGGCCAACAGCAGTTCGCTCAACGGCTTCATCATTCCCAGCGTGAGCCGTTTCCTTGCCGCAAATCCCGACGTCAATATCGACCTGGAAGAGCGCGCCAGCCAGGTAATTCCCGCTGCAGTGGCGGCGCAGGAGGCCGACATTGGCATCCTCGCCGGCGATATCGATGCTGGCGACGTCAAGGCCGTGCCCTACGCCGTGGACGAACTGATCCTCGCCGTGCCCGCCGACCATCCGCTCGCGCGCCAGCCGGAGATTCGCTTTGGCGCGGCGCTGGATTTCGATTTCGTATGCATGAGCCGGAACAGCAGCAATTTCCTATTCCTGCGCGACATGGCGCAGCGCGCCGGCAAAAGCCCGAACGTGCGGCTGCACGCCCACAGCTTCGAGGCCGTGCTGTCGCTGGTCGAAGCCGGCGTGGGCGTGGCATTGGTGCCGCGCAGCGTGGCCGCGGCGGCACTGCGCGAAGCGCGGGTGGCGGGGGGGCGGCTGGCCGAGCCCTGGGCCCGGCGCGAATTGAACCTGATCGTTCGGGCCGATGGCAAGCTGCCATCTTTTACGGCGGCCTTTGTGCAATTCCTGCTCGACGATCCTCGCGTCGCCACCACGCGCGAAGAGGGCGTGCCGGTCGAATAGGCGCCAGCGCTACGGTCTTCCCGGACTTGGCGCAGGCAAGCGGTATCCGCGTGTACATCGCGCCGGGCAAGCGCTTTTCCGGGAACCGACCCATCCCGCAAAGCACCAAAAAAAATGGCCGGCATTGCTGCCGGCCAAACGTCCTTCGACTCAATGAGCAAGCCAAGGTCGATATGATCATTCGCTGGCGTGGCCCACAGGCCTGCCAGCTTCTGCCGCGATGGAGATCAGAAACGGTGGCGCACGCCGGCCATGGCGCCGGTCTGGTTCTGGCCCGGCAGCGTATTCAGCGCGTTGGTGACGCCGTAGGTGGCCTGGCCCTTGTTGGCCACGTAGCCGAGCAGCAGGTAGGCGTCGGTGCGCTTGGACAGGGCATAGTCGGCATCGATCACGAACATCCACGAATTGTTGCTGTCCTTGCGCGCGTTGGTATAGTAAGCCGCGCCGGTCAGGCTGAAGGCCGGGGTGATGTTGTACAGCGCGCCAAGCCAGTACAGGTTGTCCTGGCGAACCGTGGGCGTGGCGAGTTCGTCGCGCAGCCAGCGGTAGCCGGCGAACAGCTTCGCATTGCCCAAGGCATAAGACCCGCCAATCGCGGCGCGCTTGGCCGCGGAGCCGGACGTGGCCACCGTGCTGCCCTGGTACTGGTCATAGGCGACGCCCACCGAGACCGGCCCGGTAGCGTACGCAACGCCACCGCCGAAATTCTTGCCGACCCGGAAATTGCCCGGGACTTCGCCGCCATTGGGGATGGTGCTGTCACGGCCGAAGCTATAGAAGCCGGTTGCGGTCAGGCCGCCGAACTTGCCGGTGTACTTGACGGCGTTGTCGGCACGGCCGTTGAAGCCCTGGGTATCGACCGAGTTGAGCGAGAAGCTGTTGCCGGCCGCCATCGGGTCATAGGCGGTGAACAGGTCATACAGCGAGTTTTGCTGACGGCCCAGCGTAATGGCGCCGAGGTCGTTCTGCAGGCCGACGTAAGCCTGGCGGCCGAACAGGCGGCTGCCTTGGGCCGACGTGCCGGTGTCGAGATTGAAGCCGCTTTCCAGCACGAAGATGCCCTTCAGGTTGTTGCCGAGATCTTCTACGCCACGAATGCCCCAGCGCGAACCGGAAAGGCCGCCGGACGTTACGCTATACAGCGAGCCGCCCCCGTTGGGACCTTGCACGTGGCTTTGGTAGAGGATGCCGGCATCGGCAATGCCGTAGAGCGTGACGCTGGAGGCGGTTTGGGCGGAGGCAATACCGGAGGCGGTGCATGCCGCCGCTGCGGCGGTCAGTACGAGGAGGGATTTTTTCACTATCGATCTCGGTTTTCTTGTATGGGCGAGGAGTGGTGCCTGCTGCCGGGGAGGGTCATGGGCGCGAAGCGAGCCAGGGACGTTCCACCGATGCGGCAGCCGCAGTCTGCGGTTGTTTTGTGACGCCAATATGAAAACAATTATGAAAAAATAAACATAACTATTGCCAAAAATGAAATTAAATATTGCGGCTTGCGCATGGAAGGCCGGCGCCCCCTGCGCTGGCTGGCACGCAATGCGTTATACAGTCCTTGTTTTGTAAATTCAATTTACAGGCTATAATTTGTATTTATAATTTACAAATCGTGGGCTGTATTTGTGCTTTACAGGCTATACTTTGTGAGCAAGTAGGCTGCCCCGGAGATCGCCATGGACTATCCCATCAAAGCCATCAGCCAGCTTCGCCCCATCCTGCAGGGGTTTCGCAAGGCAAGCGGGTTCACGCAGACAGAGGTCGCGGCAAAGCTCGGCATTACGCAGCAGTCCTATGCCCAACTGGAAGCCAATCCCGCCGCAGCCAGCATCGAGCGCCTGTACCGGGCGCTACAAGTCCTGGGCGTGGAATTGGTATTGAGCAGTTCGCCCACCGCGGAATCCGCAAGGCAGCCTGCTGGCACATCGATGCCAGCGAAACGCGGCACAGCGACTACGCTGGTGGCGCAGGATAGCGCCGGCTCAGGCAACGCCAGACGTGGCAAGGCAGCCGGGGTCGCGTCACCGAAGCGCGAGGCGTGGTAAGCATGGGACGCCGCTCACACAGGCAAAGGCTGCAGATCTGGATGAACGGTATCCCGGCTGGCATCTGGGAACGGGCGCAAGCCGAGTCACTGACCTACTTCGAGGAATGGACCCAGGACGAGCTAGGACGCCCCCTTTCCCTGTCGCTGCCGTTCAGGCCTGGCAACGCGCCCTACAAGGGCAGCATCGTCACCGACTTCTTCGACAACCTCCTGCCGGACAGCGACGCCATTCGCCGTCGTCTTGCGCAGCGCTACAGGACCGGCGGCGTCACGCCATTCGAACTGCTTTCCGTGCTGGGACGCGATTGCGTGGGCGCGCTACAACTGCTGGAGGAGGGCGATACGCCGGTCGACCTGATGGCGATCAACGGGAAGCCGCTGGCGGAAGCGGATATCGCGCGCTTGCTTCGGGATACCACCAGCGGCACGCCGCTGGGTGCCTACGATCAGGGTGAAGCGCTGCGCCTGTCGATTGCCGGGGCGCAGGAGAAGACCGCGCTCCTCCACCATCGGGGCCAGTGGATGCTGCCCCACGGCAGCACGCCGACCACCCACATCTTCAAGCTGCCGCTGGGCCTGGTGGGCAATATGCGGGCCGATATGCGCACCTCGGTGGAGAACGAGTGGCTGTGCGCGCAAATCGTTGCCGGCTACGGGCTTCCGGTGGCGCGCTGCGACATGGCCAGCTTCGAGGACCAGAAGGTGCTGGTCGTCGAGCGATTCGACCGCAGGCTGGCAAGCGATGGCAGCTGGATGGTCCGCCTCCCGCAAGAGGATTTCTGCCAGGCCACCGGTACGCCGGCCTTGCTGAAGTACCAGGCGGATGGTGGCCCAGGCATCGCGACCCTGATGGAGATGCTTGCAGGCTCGGAACAGGCGGAAGAGGATCGGCGCAACTTTTTCAAGGCGCAGCTAGCGTTCTGGTTGCTCGCCGCCACCGATGGCCATGCGAAGAATTTCAGTATCGCGCTGCTGCCTCGCGGCAACTACCGGTCCACGCCGCTCTACGACGTTCTGTCGGCACATCCCATCATGGGACCTGGCCGCAACCAGGTCGCGCCACAAAAAGCAAAGCTCGCCATGGCCGTTCGCGGCAGCGAGAACAACTACCTGATCGGGCAGATTCGCCGCAGGCACTGGCTTGCGCAAGGCCGCCAGGTTGGCCTGAGCGCGGGTAGCGTCGAGGAGATCATCGAGGAGCTGATTTCCTCGACGGAAACCGTATTGTCCGAAGTCGTGGCCAGCCTGCCGGTTGGCTTCCCGGCGGACCTGGCTGACGCGATCCTCGATGGCGTGCGGCGGCAGTCCCGCAAGCTGGCTGCCATGGCGGCATGACGGCATGACGGCGTCAGGATAAAAGCGCGCCACGCGCATCCGGGCTTTGTCCGCGCATGCTGGCGCCGGCCTACTGGCGCAACTGGAGCCAGGTGGGAAAGCGGCTGTCGAACACCTGCGGGGAAATATCGCTGAGATGCGAACATGCCTCGTCCGGCAGCGCGATGCTCAATTCGCTACGCCACACGACCACGCCGGCAAACCGGACGACCCGAATGCGCGACTCCCGTGGAACCGGGTACAAGGCAACATGCCCCGGGAGGGCTACCAATGAAACGCGCCGCCGTACCTCGCAGCTGACCCATCCGGACCTTTGGCGGCGCACCAATAACATGGCGGCAACCTGCCGGTGCAAGTAAAGCGCTCGCGTGACCAGAATGGACATCAAGAGCGCTGAGACCCAAAACATGATGTAGCTCCCTATGGCTGTCGCTCTCTTGTCCAACCCAAGGCGACTTGCAACGCGCAAAGTGTGCCACCTTGTCATCTTTGCGGATATCCGGCTTTCTACCCAGATCGTTGCAGCGACTCAGGAAACGAGGCGACCGCCGCGTGTGTCCTCATTTTTCTGACACAATGGATTCCGGATCCGCCAACATCAGCGTACCCACCTCATCCGGATGAAACGCCTGTCGATTCTTCTTGTGGCTGTGCTTGCCGCCTGTGCCCAGGCGCCACGGCAGCCGCTTGTCTTTGGTGGCGACACGGTCGCCGGTCCTCGCAGCAACGCACCCGGAGAACTGTTCCTGCCGACGGGCAGCGGTCCATTTCCTGCCATCGTGCTGCTGCACGGTTGCGACGGGGTAGGGCCGCACTATCGCGACTGGGCGCGCCGCCTTGCCGCCTGGGGCTATGCAACCCTGGTCGTGGACAGTTTCCGGCCGCGCGGCGTGAACACGGTGTGCAATCGCGGCATGCTGGTGCCCCCGGCGCTGCGGGCCGCCGATGCCTTTTCCGCCGCCGCGTATCTGCGCTCGCGGCCTGATGTGGACGCCGGCCGGATCGGCGTCATCGGTTTTTCCCACGGCGGCTGGACGGTGCTCAAGGCGGTGCTGGCGGACGCGGTGGCTGCCAACGCGGCGCAACCGTTCGCCGCCGCGATCGCGTTCTACCCGGGGTGCGAGCCCGCGCCCACGGCGCTGGCCACGGATACCCTGATCATGATTGGCGACGCGGATACCTGGACCCCCGCGCAACGCTGTGTGCGCTGGCGCGACGCCATAGAGGGCAACGGCCATGCTGTCGAACTGGTGATATATCCTGGCGCATTGCATGGATTCGACTCGGCACGGCCGCCCCATCCTTATGCAGGCCACGTGGTTGGGCGCGGTCCCGACGCCGCCGACGACGCGACCGCCAGGACCCGCCGTTTCCTGATGCAGCACCTGAACCAACCGTTGTCGGCGCCGCCGGGCGCACCTGGCTGACCAGGGCGGCTGCCGCACCCGGGCGAGTCCGGGCCAGCCGCCAAACGCCAGGGCAAAGGAGGCGTAACGATGAACATCCCAGCGAGCGCGGCCGCAACTTCGGACCGGGATCCTGCGCCGATCCGCATCTTCGATGCGCCGCGCGAAGCCTGGTTCAAGGCATCGTCCAATCCCTTCTTCCCGTACCTGCTGCAACGCATGGACGCAGGCATCGCAGGTCCCGGACCCGTACCTGAATGACCATTCCGCTATCCACACGCCTTCCCCCTTGGCTGCGGCGCGTGCTGCGCCCGCTGCTGGACCCGGCACGCCGCTATCGCTACGCCATGCTGATCCATGCGGGCAGGGTGGCGCTGGGACTGGCGACCTCGATCGCGCTGACCACCGGCCTCCACCTGCCTCACGGTGAATGGGCATCCATCACGCTGCTGGTCGTCATCGGCGGCCTGCAGCACCACGGCAATATCCGCAAGAAGGCGGTCGAGCGCGCCCTCGGCACGCTGTTCGGGGCGGGGGCGGGGCTGGTGATCATCTTGCAGCAATCGTATTTCCACGCGCCGATGCTCAGCTACGCGCTGATCGTCGTTGCCTGTGCCATCTGCGCGTATCAAGCGATCGGCAAGGGCGGCTATATCGCGCTGCTTTCCGCCATCACCATCTTCATCGTCGCCGGTCACGGCGAGAACGCGATTGCCGACGGGCTGTGGCGCGCGGCCGATGTGCTGATCGGCATCGCGATCGCAGTGTCGTTCTCCTTCGCCTTGCCCCTGCGCGCCACGTATTCGTGGCGCTACACGCTGGCGGAGGTATTGCGCAGCTGCGCCAGGGTGCACACCGCCATCGCCACGGAAGTTGCCTTCGACAACGCCGAACTGCAGCGCGCCATGGTCCTGCAAGGCGGTCTGCTGGTGCAATTGCGATCCCTGATGCCGTCGGTCGCCAAGGAGATCGACGTATCGATGGCGCAGCTCGAAGCCATCCAGCACAGCGTGCGCGTCGGCATCAGCCTGCTGGAAGTGCTCGCCGCCACCCGGCCGCGCGTGGACGATGACGATTCCAGGGCCTTCATCCGRAACGTTCTGTGCGAAGAGTCGCGCTGCGTCAACGCCATGCTGATTGGCATGGCGCGCGCCCTGGCATACGGCGTGGTCACGCGCCTGGCGCCACGCGGCGATTCACCGCTGGAGCGAATGATGGATGCAGTACCCGCGCAGTGGACTGGCTATGTGTCGCTGACGCTCCGGCTGTCTGGCGAGTTCGATGAGCTCCGGCAGCGGGTGGCGGCGATTGCGGACCAGTGGAATATTTGAAGGTTCTTCAAGCGGGTGACCCGTGAGGTTCCGCCGCTTCACGGCGAATTCATGTTTGTCATCCTGGCGGAAGACCCGGGGCGGATTTACTGCGGCCTGGAACAATTTCAGTGGCCATTACTGGCCTGACCAGAAATTTCGGCACGTCAATTTTATTCCTGCTGTGCGGCTCCTGTTGCCCGAGAGCCTGTATGAGGAATGATTGGGCCTGCGCCTGACGAATCGAACGCAACCAGAGGGAATCCATCGTGATGGGGCCGTGCGTTGCAAGGCCAGCACGGCGATCTGCGTGCCTCAATCCGGCCGCCAGGTGGTCCATGTACTTCGCAAATCCGTCGCTCGTGTCAGCACCGTGCTGTCCGGAGCAGCGCAAGCAGGCCGGCAAAGACCAGCCTGTTGCACACCAGCCTCCGCGCGCGGAGGCTCCCGCATCGATCACAGCAGGGCTGCCTGCGTGCCGTTGCCAAAGTTCTGCAAGGTGGGGATCTTCAGGTTCAGGTGCGAGCTGGCGTCGATCGTGTTCACGGTCGGGCCGACCTGAAATCCCGTGGTCGGGCTGGCGAAGCCGCCGCCGCCGACAACGTTCTGCGAATTGCCGCCGACGACAGAGAAGGCGCTGCCGCCGCGCACGGCGGACATGGTCTTGCCGTCGAGTTCCTTGTCCAGCGACAGGTCCTTGATCATGAGGGTCGATTGCATGGTGAGTCTCCTAAGGGGTTCGGTTGGGGAGCACCCTCCAGAAGGGCGCTCCGGTATTGCGTTACAGCGCGTTGCGTTACAGCGCGTTACAGCACGGCC